>NZ_NPEX01000002.1:0-33459 GCF_003258865.1 Rhodoplanes roseus
CCGCCGCCGCGCCCGCCCGGGCCGCACCGGCGCCGGCGCCGCAACAGCAGCCGGCCGGGTCGCTGACCATCGACATCCCGGTCCGCTCCGGCCAGACCATCTATCATCCGCACGGCGACATCATCGTGCTCGGCGCCGTCTCGTCGGGCGCCGAGGTGGTCGCCGGCGGATCGATCCACATCTACGGCACGCTGCGCGGGCGGGCCATGGCGGGCGCGAACGGCGACAAGCGCGCCCGCATCTTCTGCCGCAGGATCGAGGCCGAGCTCCTCGCGATCAGCGGCTATTACCGAACCGTCGACGATCTGGAAGCATCGCTCCGCAACCGGCCGGTCCAGGCCTGGCTCGACGGCGAGACGATGCTGATTGCTGCATTCGACTGAGGCAGGGAGAGGGACCGACAATGGCCAACGTGGTCGTGGTGACATCGGGAAAGGGCGGCGTGGGCAAGACCACCACCACCGCCGCTCTGGGGACGGCCCTGGCCCAGAGCGGCCAGACCGTGGCGGTGGTCGATTTCGACGTCGGGCTGCGCAATCTCGATCTGGTGATGGGGGCCGAGCGGCGGGTCGTGTTCGATCTCATCAACGTCGTGCAGGGCGCCGCCAAGCTGCAGCAGGCGCTGATCCGCGACAAGCGGGTGGAGACGCTGTGGCTGCTGCCGGCCTCGCAGACCCGCGACAAGGACGCGCTCACCGACGAGGGCGTCGCCCGCGTCATCGACGAGCTGCGCCAGCGCTTCGACTGGGTGCTGTGCGACAGCCCGGCCGGCATCGAGCGCGGTGCCCAGCTCGCCATGCGGCACGCCGACGCGGCCGTCATCGTCACCAATCCGGAGGTGTCGTCGGTGCGCGACTCCGACCGCATCATCGGCCTGCTCGACGCCAAGACGGAGCGGGCCGAGCGCGGCGAACGCATCGCCAAGCACATCCTGGTGACGCGCTTCGATCCGGCCCGGGCCTCCCGGGGCGAGATGCTCGGCATCGCCGACATCGTGGAGATCCTCTCGCTGCCGCTGCTCGGCATCATTCCCGAGAGCCAGGAGGTGCTGCGCGCCTCGAACCTCGGCACCCCGGTGGTGCTCAGCGACCCGGCCAGCGCGCCGGCCCGCGCCTACACGGAGGCGGCCCGCCGGCTCGAGGGCGAAGATCTCGAAATCGTCATCCCGGCCGAGAAGCGCGGACTGTTCACGAAGCTGTTCGGACGGAGAGCGGCATGATGTGGAGCTGGTTCAAGCGTCGCAACTCCGCGCCGGTGGCACGGGAGCGACTACAGATTCTGTTGGCGCACGAGCGTTCCACGCTCGGACGCTCGAACCTCGTCTCGGTCCTGCAGGACGAGATCCTCGCCGTCATCTCGCGGCACGTGTTCGTCGATCCCGACGCCGTGCAGGTGAAGATGGATCGCGGCGCGAAGATCTCCACCCTGGAGATCGAGATCGAGATCCCCAACATGGTCGGCCCGCCGCTGGCGATGACGTATTGAGGTGGCCACATCTCGGGAGACACTGCGATGGCCGGGCTCGTCCCGGCCATCGGCGTTTGTCGATCGCGCCCGGTGACGACACCGGCGCCCGCGCCGAACGCCGAGACAGGGCGCGGACGCGGACGCGTGCAACACGATCCCACCGACCGAAGGCATCCCCCCATGCTGATCCGCCCCGCCACCGACGCCGATGCCGATGCGCTATGGGCGATCCTGGAGCCGGTGATCCGGGCCGGCGAGACCTATCCGCTGCCGCGCGACATGGATCGGGACTCGGCGCTCGCCTACTGGCTGGCACCGGCGCACGAGGTGCACGTCGCCGTCTACGAGGAGCGCGATCGCGAGGCGGTGCTGGGCACCTACTATCTGCGCGCCAACACTGCCGGCGGCGGCGCCCATGTCGCGAACTGCGGCTACATGGTCGCGCAGGACGCGCCGGGCCGCGGCGTCGCGCGGGCGATGTGCACGCACTCGCTCGACCGGGCGCGGGCCCGCGGCTTCCGCGCCATGCAGTTCAATTTCGTGATCAGCTCGAACGAGCGCGCCGTGCGCCTGTGGCAGCACATGGGCTTCGACATCGTCGGCCGCCTGCCCGGTGCCTTCGCCCACCCGACGCTCGGTTTCGTCGACGCGCTGGTGATGTGGCGGGAGGTGCGAGACGGAGATTCGTAGCGTGGGCGAAGCCGCGTCGCGGCGGGCCCACGCCGTCTTCTCGACGCCCGAGCGCGTGGGCACGGGGCGCCTTCGGCACCCCTTTGCTCACCCTGCGGCTTGCTTGGTGCCTTCGGTCACGCCGTGCTGGAGCCCCTCGGGGACATCCGAAGCCGCCACCGGCGACCGCGGGTGGGTCTCGCGCTTGCTCGGCCCACCCTGACGTCTCGGCGCCGACGCGGCCCTATCCGGCATGCTGCGGATGGATGCGCGGCTCGGCGACCGCCGTCTTGCCGCGCTTGCTGGTCAGCTTGTTCAAAGCTCCCAGATAGGCCTTGGCAGACGCGACGAGCGTGTCCGGATCCGCCGCCTTCGCGGTGAAGGACCGGCCATTCTCCGAAAGCCGTACCGACACCTCCGCCTGCGCATCGGTGCCCTCGGTCACCGCCTGCACTTGGTAGAGCTCCAGCTTGGCCTCGTGCGGCACCAGCGAATGGATGGCGTTGAAGATCGCATCCACCGGACCGTTGCCGACCGACTGCGTCGTGACGTGCTTGCCCTCGATGTCGAGGGTGAGAGTCGCGGTCTGCGGTCCCATCGTGCCGGCGATCACGGTCAGCGAGAGCACCTTGATGCGATCGTGCGCGGTCGCGATCTCCTCGTCGACGAGCGCCTCGATATCCTCGTCCTGGACCTGCTTCTTGCGGTCGGCCAGCGCCTTGAACCGCACGAAGGCGTCCTCGAGCTGGTTGGCGGAGAGCTTGTAGCCCAGATCCTCCAGCTTGCGCACGAAGGCGTGGCGGCCGGAATGCTTGCCCATCACCAGCGAGGTCTGCTTCACGCCGACGCTCTCCGGCGTCATGATCTCGTAGGTCTGGGCGTTCTTGAGCATGCCGTCCTGATGGATGCCGCTCTCGTGGGCGAAGGCGTTCCGGCCGACGATCGCCTTGTTGTACTGGACCGGGAACGACGTCACGGCCGAGACCAGCTTGGACGCGCGGGTCAGCATGGTCGCGTCGATGCCGGTCCACCAGGGCAGCACCTCGCTGCGCACCTTCATGGCCATCACCACCTCTTCCAGCGCGGTGTTGCCGGCGCGCTCGCCGATGCCGTTGATGGTGCATTCGATCTGCCGCGCGCCGCCGCGCACGCCGGCCAGCGAGTTGGCCACCGCCATGCCGAGATCGTCGTGGCAATGCACCGAGAACACCGCCTGGTCGGAGTTCGGCACGCGCTCGCGCACCGTCTTGAACAGCGTGTAGTACTCTTCGGGCGTCGTGTAGCCGACCGTGTCCGGGATGTTGATGGTGGTGGCGCCGGCCTTGATGGCGGCCTCGACGCAGCGGCACAGGAAGTCGATCTCGGTGCGGGTGCCGTCCTCGGACGACCATTCGACGTCGTCGGTGTAGTTGCGGGCCCGCGTCACCTGGGCGATCACCATCTCGTAGACCTCGTGCGGCTCCTTCTGGAGCTTGTGCTTCATGTGCACGGGCGAGGTGGAGAGGAACGTGTGGATGCGCTTGCGCGAGGCCGGCTTGATCGCCTCGGCGCAGCGGTCGATGTCCTTGAAGGCGGCGCGGGCGAGGCCGCAGACCACCGCGTTCCTGGTGCGCTTGGCGATCTCGTGGACGGCCTGGAAGTCGCCCTCGGAAGCGATCGGAAAGCCGGCCTCGATGACGTCGACGCCCATCTGGTCGAGCAGCTCGGCGACCTCGAGCTTCTCCTCGTGCGTCATGGTCGCGCCGGGCGACTGCTCGCCGTCACGCAAGGTGGTATCGAAGATGACGACGCGGTCCTTCTCGGACGACGAGTGCGAGGTCATGGTGGGATCCTTCTCGAAAATACGCGCGCCGCTGCAGGGCGCATCCGGGGTTCCGTCTCGGGTCCCCTGAGCGCCCAGGCGCGTCGCGCCCTGCCGGCCCTCAGGGGCAGCTAAGGAGAAGGAGCAGGCCGGAAATCAGGGCAGCCGCGGGCGGAGCCTGAACGGCCCCCCCGGAAAGCGCGCGATATGTGCAGCGCGGCGACATGCCCGATCCTCAGTCGCCCTCACGGTCGCCGACAATCGTTAACGCGGCGTTGACCGGAGAGGCAACGGCGCCCTTTTAGCGTGCGCCGTCGGCGAGGGCAAGCCGGGGGCCTCGGATGTGCGCTCGACCGCTGGCCGGGGCCCCCTCCACGCCGCCTGATTCGGTGCCAACCGGGGCCTGACAGGGCCACTGTCGTGAACGCTTTACCATGCAGCCGCCGCAACATAGGGGGATAATTTACAACCCATTGCAGAATCTGTATTATAATGCCGTCGCGACTTCTCTTCGAAACTCGGACCAACCTGAAGAGGCACCCCGCCCCGGGGTGAAGGGTTCATCAAATGAATTATTGGATCGCCGCATTCGCCGTCGCCCTCGTCGTGGTCATCGGCGCCGCCGCCGGCCCGCTCGGGGCCGTCATTTCCCTGATCGCCTTCGCCGTCACCCTGTTCCTGCTCTGGGCCCACAAGCTCGGATACATGGGAGCATGGACGCGGTTCGGCCTGGACCGGTTCACGGCGCCCTTCCTGGAGGGCGACAACTACGACCGGCTCACGCTGATCACCACGGACGGCGAGAAGCTCGCAAAGGCCTGCACGGTCGCGCTGGTGCTGATCGCCCTGTCCCTGGTGCTGCCGGGCTATCAGGTCGGCATTCTCGTGGTCGCCGTCGGCGCTTGGTACCTGTACCAAATCCGGCGCGCCAACGCCCCGGCCAAGCCGTCGGCCGCGACTCTGGAGCTGCCGTCCGCCAAGGGCGGCGCCTTCAAGCCGGCCGAGACCCGCGAGGCCCGCATCAACTGACCCGACCGATCGGGAGGCGGCCGGACCTCCGCGCCGTCTCCCACTCCAAGACTCCGATGTCGGCCGCGCCCGCGAGCCGAAAAGGTCTATCAACCTGTCGCCACGCCGATGACGGGCCGGACGTCGTGTGAGGGACCGCACTTTGTCGGCCTCCCCACGTCCCCTAAGCTGTCCGCCGCGCTGCCCTTCCGAGTCGCATCTTCTGCGAAACGCCCCTTCCCTGCCCGGGTGCCGCCGTGACGGCGCACGGGCCAGCATGCGAGACGCCATGGGTCCGGAGTGGATCGTCCTCGTCGTTCTCGCCGGCCTCGCGTTGTATGCGGCGTATCTGTTCAACAGGCTGGTGCGGCTGAGCAACCTCGCCGCCGAGGCGTGGAGCGGCATCGACGTGCAGCTCCGCCGGCGGACCGATCTGGTGCCCAATCTGGTGACCGCCGTGAAGGCCTATGCGGCACACGAGCGCGCTCTGTTCGAGGATCTCGCGGCGCGCCGGGCCGGCAGCGTGGCAGCCGACACGGTCGCCAACCAGGCGACGGCCGAACGCGCGCTGCAGAGCTCGCTCGGCCGCCTGCTGGCGCTGGCGGAGGCCTATCCGGACCTGAAGGCGGATCGGAACTTCAGACAGCTCCAGGACCAGCTCGCCGAGATCGAGGATCAGCTCCAGATGGCGCGGCGCTATTACAACGGCACGGTCCGCGACCTGAACGTCGCGGTGCAGTCGCTGCCGGACCTCCTGGTGGCGCGGCTGGCCGGCTTCGGGCCGAAGCCGTTCTTCGAGATCGAGGACGGCGACGCCGCCGCGCCGCAGGTGGAGTTCTCGCGGTGAGCGCCCGCGCCGCGTTGCGCCGGGCCACGCTCGCCATCGCGGTTCTGGTCGTGGCCATCGCGACCGGGCTCGCGCCGGCGACGGCGCAGGAGCGGATCCTGTCCTTCCTCAGCGACGTGTCGGTGGAGCGGAACGGCGACCTCATGGTCACCGAGACGATCCGGGTCCAGGCAGAGGGCCGAGACATCCGCCGCGGCATTCTTCGCGATGTTCCGACCGTGTACACGCGACGGGACGGCACGCGGGTCGAGGTCGGCTTCGACGTGCTCGGCGTGCAGCGCGACGGCCAGGCCGAGACGTTCGCGCGCGAGGCGCTCGCCAACGGCGTCCGGCTGCGCATCGGCAGCCCCGAGACGTTCCTGCGCTCCGGCCCGCACACCTATGTGATCACCTACCGCACGACCCGCCAGATCGGCTTCTTCGACGATGTCGACGAGCTGTACTGGAACGCCACCGGCACCGGCTGGACCTTCGCGATCGACGTCGCCGAGGCGCGCATCACGCTGCCCGAGGCGGTGCCGTTCCGCCGCAGCGCGTTCTACACCGGACCGCAAGGCGCGACCGGGCACGATGCGACCGTGGTCGAGCAGCGGCCCGGGCTGATCGTGTTCCGCACCACCCGGCCGCTGCCGCCCAAAAGCGGCCTCACGGTCGCGGCGGCATGGCAGAAGGGCATCGTCGCGCCGCCGACCGACGCCCAGAAGCTCGGCTGGTGGCTCACCGACAATCTCGCTGTGTTCATCGCGCTCGCCGGCGGCGCCGGGCTGCTCGGCTATTATATGGTCGCCTGGGTGAGGGTCGGGCGCGATCCGGCGCGCGGCACCATCATCCCGCTGTTCGGCCCGCCCGAGGGGTTCACGGCGGCGGCGGTCCGCTACGTTTCGCGGATGGGCTTCGACGACCGCACCTTCGCGGCCGCGATCGTCGATCTCGGCGTGCGCGGCCACCTGACCGTCGCCGACGTCGGCTCGCTCACGCGGGTGTCGCCGCGGCAGGGCGGCAGCGTCCTGCCGGCGCCCGAGCGGGCCGTCCCGCAAAAGCTGTTCGTCCGTGGCCCGGTGACCCTGGAGCAGGAGAACCACGAGCGCATCGCGGCGGCCAAGACGGCGCTTCAGCGGGGCCTCGACGCCGCCTATCGCGGCGTGCTGTTCAGGACCAATGCCGGTTGGGCCGCGGCCGGCGTCGTCGGCTGGATCGCGCTCGCCGCCGCCGTCGTGGTGACGACGTTCATGACGCGCGGCGAGACGGTCGGCGGACCGCTGATCGTCGGCACCCTGTTCGGCTCGATCGGCGCCTTCGCGGGCGCGCTGCTGCTCTACGGCCTGCTCCGCGGACAGGTGAAGGTCGCCGCCTTCGTGGTCGGCGCGATCTTCCTCGTGGTGTTCGGCGGCGCCGGTCTGCTCGCCCTCACGGCCTCGGCCGACACGCTGATCGGCGCCGTGCCGGGGCTGGTGCCGGTGGCGCTCGCCCCCGTGGTCGCCCTCGCCTTTCCGCTGCTGAAGGCGCCGACCCCGCAAGGCCGCAAGGTCATGGATCAGATCGAGGGCTTCCGTCGGTATCTCGGCACAGCCGAGGAGGAGCGCCTGGAGTTCCTCACCCCGCCGCAGAAGACGCCGGAGCTGTTCGAGCGCTTCCTGCCCTACGCCATCGCGCTCGACGTGGAGAACACCTGGGCGCAGCGCTTCGCCGGCGTGCTGGCCGCGGCCGGCGTCGGCGCCGCGGCGGCCGCCTGGTACACCAGCGACCGCGGCCGGGACGACCCGGTCGGCTGGACCGAGAAGCTCGGCAGCGGCCTCACCGATACGGTGTCGTCGTCGTCCACGGCGCCCGGATCGAGCGGCGGCTCGGGCTCCGACGGGGGTGGCTCCTCGGGCGGCGGAGGCGGCGGAGGCGGCGGCTCGGGGTGGTAAGGCGGCCGTCAGGCGGTCCCGCCCGACTTGCCCTGGAAGAACGGGAACGGTCCCGGCGCTCGCTGCACATAGGCCTGGTGCGTGACCAGGCCAGTGCCCTCGATCCAGTTGTGCAGCAGGAAGGCGGGCGGCTCCAGCACGAAGTCGGGCGCCGCATCCGGCGCCAGCGCCAGCGTCACCTGATGGGCCACCGAGGGGGCGATCTGGCAGATCGTCCCGGCCCACCGCACCGCGACCGGGCGATGGTGGTGACCCGTGATCACGCGCTCGACCTGCGGATGCCCGGCGACGACCGCGGCGAACCGCTCGGCCCCGTCCAGCAGACGGATGCGGTCCATGTGGGCGATGCCGCACACGAAGGGCGGGTGGTGCAAGGCGACGACGGTGGGCACGTCCGGCGCCGCGGCGAGCGTCTCGGCCAGGAAGGCGAGCGACTCCGGCTCCAGCCGCCCCGAGCCGTGCCCCTCCCACAGGCTGTCGAGGCCGATCAGCCGGACCGGCCGCGTCTCGACCACGAAGTCGAGCCGGCCGTCGATCGGCAGATAGCCCTTCCCGGCGAAGGCGGTCCGCATCGTCTCGCGCCGGTCGTGATTGCCTGGAATGCAGACGACCGGCATCGGCAGACGGTCGAGCAGGTCGGCGATGTACGCGAACTCGGTCGGCAGCCCCGCGTCGGTGAGATCGCCCGTCACGATCACCAGGTCCGGGGCCGGGCGCAGCCGCAGCAGCGCGTTGATGGCCTGCTCGGCATAGGCGTTGGTCTCCGAGACACCGTAGGCCAGCACGCCGGCGGGCCGGACGTGAAGGTCTGAAATCTGGGCGATCAGCATACCAAGCCCGCTCCGTTCTTCACCGGCCGGTCGTTCACCACCGCCCTCACCGCCACACATGACGAAGGAACGCCTGGACGAAGTCCAGCACGCTGTCGTCGAGATCGGCCGGCCCGTGCGCCGCGTAGACGCGCGCGAGCTCGGGATGGTCCTCGGCCGCCATGTGGGCGCGGGCTCTTTCGCACAAGGTCGCGGCCGGCAGCCGGGCCTGCAGGATGCGGATCAAAGCGAGGCGCGGCCAGGCCGGCACCATGAACCAGGCGCCCTGCTCGTACTCGTTCGGACCGATGCCGGTCTCCTCCTGCATCTCGCGCACGATGCTGCCGGCGAAGTCGACGGTGCCGTCGCGCGCGTCGCTCGGATCGGGCGTGCCGCACGGGAAGTAGACCTTGCCCTGGTTGGCCGTACCGGCCGACATCTCGCCGAGCAGGAAGCCGCCGTCGCGGCCGCGCAGCGCCCCCATGGCGAACGCGTTGGTGACGCTCGTGTCCGGGAAGCCCCAGTCTCGCCACGCCATGAAGCTGGCGAAGTCTGCCTCGAACAAATGCGCGCGCACCGTTCCGTCGACCAGCGCATGATCGCGCATCAGCAGCACGCGGCCGTTCCAGACATGCGGCAGGCGACGTTGAAGCGTCGCGAAATGCGCGTCGATCTCGGCGCGACGCTCGACCGCGAACCGCCAGTCGAACGGCACCAGCGAGAGTTCGAGACGATCGACCGGGAGAACCGAGAGCGGGGTCACGCGAGCAGCCGGCCTTCACTGACCACGATCGCCTCGCCGCCGATCGCCGCGGAGACGAGCGCGCCGCCGCGCATGGCGAGCGACAGCGTGATCAGGCTCGGCCGGCCCATCTCGAAACCCTGCTCGACGACGAGATCATGGTCGCCGTCCGCGAGGCCGCCATGCCGCGCCACCGCGCCGGCGAAGGCCGCGACCGCCGCGCCGGTCGCCGGATCCTCGGCGATGCCGAGGCTGGGCGCGAACATCCTGGCGTGAAAGGCGTGGCCCGGCTCCACGGTCTCACGCGTGAACACGAAGGCGGCCGGATGACCCTCGCGGCCGAAGGCGGCATCCCACCGGCCCATGTCGGGTTTTGCGCGCGCCACGGCGGCGAGGCTTGCGACCGGCACCAGCGTGAAGGCGACGCCCGCGGTCCAGTTTCCGGGGACGAAGCCTCCGAACCCCACATTGCTTTCGCCGAGGCCGAGCGCGGCGGCGACCGCGGCCGCATCGATGGCGCCCGAGGCAGGCTCCGGCAGGCGCGGCAGGTCGAAGCGGGCGCGTCCACTGTCGGCATCGCGGGGCGCGACGCGGCAATGCACTGGGCCGACCGTCTCCTCGACGACGATCTCGCGGTCGTTCGCGATACCGTCGAGCCGGGCGAGCAGCACGGCGGCGCCGACGGTCGGGTGCCCGGCGAAGGGCAGCTCGCGCGCCGGCGTGAAGATGCGCAGTCGTGCCCGATGTGCGCCGTCGTCCGGCGGCAGCACGAACACGGTCTCGGACAGCGCGAACTCCTTGGCGATCGCCTGCATGGCCGCGGCGTCGAGGCCTCCGGCGTCGAGCACCACGGCGAGCGGATTGCCTGCGAAGCGTCGCGACGTGAACACGTCGAGCGTGACGAAGCGGCGGGCCATGGCGATCACACCGCCTCCGGCGTGAACACGCGGGACGGCGCGACGAACTCGTCCTGCGCCGCGACGGTGAGGATTTCGCGCGAGCCGGCCTCCACGGTCCGCTTCAGCAGCCCGAAGATCGACGACGCGGCGCGTGAGAGCGCCTCGGCGGTCGAGCCGGTGGCGAGGTGGTGGAAGAAGAACAGCGCCGCGATGGCGTCGCCGGCGCCGTTGATAGAGATGTCGAGTTTCGGAGTGCGCAGCCGGAAGCGGCCGTCGGGACCAGAGGCCAGGAGATCGATGGCGTCGGCCGGCGTCTCGTCGGTGTGCAGCGAGGTGACCAGGATCACGCTGGGCCCGAGCAGATGGACAGTCTCGATCGCCTTGGTCGCGTCGGCGAGCGTGCCGGTGCTGCGCTCGGCCAGGTATTCCAGCTCGAACTGGTTCGGCGTGATGATGTCGGCGGCCGGGACGGCGCGGGCCCGCATGAACTCCGGAAGCCCAGGGCGCACGAAGACGCCGCGCCCGACGTCGCCGATCACCGGATCGCAGCAGTAGCGCGCCGCCGGATTGGCCGCGCGGACCTTTGCCACGGCGTCCAAAATCGCATCACCGATGTCGGCGCCGCCCATGTAGCCCGACAGCACGCCATCGCAGAGCGGCAGCGCGCCACGCTCGGCGATGCCGTCCAACAGCTCGCCGATCATGGCGCCGTCGAACACCCGGCCCTTCCAGGCGCCGTAGCCGGTGTGATTGGAGAACTGCACCGTATGGATCGGCCACACCTCGCAGCCGAGCCGCTGTAGCGGGAACACCGCCGAAGCGTTGCCGACATGGCCATAGGCGACGTGCGATTGAATCGAGAGAATGTTCATGGGCCAGGCTGTGAGCGATAGGTGCGGACCGGTGCGGAACCCCTACAGCGCGTCGCCGCGTGGCGCAAACGGGTTTCGGACCCGGCTCACGCCCGCGGGAGGCTCACACCCGCCGCCGCGTCGGCACCATCAGGATGGCGAGGCCGACCAGCACCAGCGCCATGCCGGCGAGCCGCAGCGGGCCGAAGCGCTCGCCGAACACCAGGCTCGAGGCGAAGGCGCCGATGAACGGCACCAGCAGCGCGAACGGCGCGATGGTGGCGACGCCATAGCGGCGCAGCAGCGCCCCCCAGGCCGCGAACGCGATGGTCGTCCCGGCGAAGCCGAGATAGAGCACCGACACCCAGGCGATCCACGGCGCGGCGACGAGGCTCTCGCCGATCGCCGCCGGGCCTTCCAGCGCCAGCGCCAGCGCCAGGCAGGGCAGCGGCGGCACCAGGCTGAGCCACGACATCAGCGCGACCATGTCGCTCTGGCCCGCCTTGCGCAGCAGCAGGTTGCCGATCGCGAAGCTCAGCGGCGATCCGAGCATCAGGAGGAGCGCCCAGACGTCGAACTCCTGGCCGATCGTCCCGCCGATGCAGGCGAGGCCGGCCGCCGCGACGACCAGCGAGGCCGTCTGCCGACCGGTCGGATACTGGTGGAAGATCGCCGCCGCGAGCGCCACCGTGAACATCGACTGGGTCTGCAGGATCACGGCGGCGAGGCCGGGCGGCACGCCGTGGGTGATGCCGAGGAACAAGAACATGAACTGGCCGACGAACAGCGTGAGGCCGATGGCGATGGTCACGCCGAAGGCGACGCGCGGCCGCGGCACCACCAGAAGCGGCAGCGCCGATGCGGAGAAGCGCAGCGCCGCCAGCATCAGCGGCGAGAAGCTGTCCAGCCCGAGCTTGGTGAAGACGAAGGCGACGCCCCAGATGCCGGCGACCAGCAGGGCGAGCAGCGTGTGCGGGAGCGTCAGGCGCGGGGCGTACATTCCGGATCCGTGGGGGTGGTCCGGCCGCGGGTCGCGGACCCTCCACCCGGACGCCGCACGGTTTGCACGGCTTTTGGACCTGTCGCCCGGGGCTGGCCGAAGGTCAAGCGCACCATGCAGGTGCGCCGTGCAAGGATCTCCCCTCATGGTGAGGAGCGATCCGGGCGCGCTCGCGCGCCGGAAGCGCGTCTCGAACCATGCGGCCCCCGCACCCCTGTAGCCGGGGCCGCCCTCGCCCTTCGAGACGGCCGCTCCGCGGCCTCCTTAAGGGTGAGAGCGGAGAGAGCGCGACACCGAGGAATGCGAGGGGCAGGCGCCCCGTCACATCGTGCCGGCGGCCTTCTTGACGAAGCGGTCGTCGAAGGTGCGCTTGAGGTCGATCTTGGCGTCCTTCATCTCGTCGTCGAACTGCACCAGCATGTCGAGGGCGTTCTTCATGCCCTTCTCGGGGATGATGCCGGTGGTCGAGTACATCGGCTTCGACGCATTGAAGGCGGCGATGTAGAGGGCGCGGTCGCCGAGGTGGTATTCCTCCGGCACCGTCTTGGCGACGTCCTCGGGCGTCGCGGTCTGCAGCCATTTGAGGGTCTTGTAGAACGCATTGACGATGCGCTGCGTGGTCTCCGGGTTCTTCTCGATGAAATCGGCCTTGAGATAGACCACGGCGGCCGGATTGTTGCCGCCCAGGAGCTTCTCGTTGTCGGCCTCGGTGCGGCTGTCCGCCATCACCACCACGTCGCCGTCCTGCACCAGCTTGGTGATCACCGGATCGAGATTGGAGATGGCGTCGAGCTCGCCCTTCTTCATCGCCGCGACCGCCGACATGCCGGCGCCCACCCCGATGATCGACACGTCGGTCGACTTGAGGCCGTCCTTGGCCAAGAGCGCGTTGAGGAAGAAGTTGGTCGACGAGCCCGGCGCCGTGACGCCGATCTTCATGCCCTTGAGGTCCTTGAACGACTTCACCGCGGCGGCCTTGTCCTTGCGGACCGCCAGCACGATGCCGGGGAAGCGGCCGAGCTCGGTGACGGCGCGGATCTCCTGGCCCTTGGCCTGCATCCGGATGGTGTGCTCGTAGGCGCCCGTGACCACGTCCGCGGAGCCGCCGATCAGCGACTGCAGCGACTTCGCGCCGCCGCCGAAGTCCGTGATGGTGACGTCGAGCCCCTGCTCCTTGAAGTAGCCGAGCCGCTCGGCGAGGGTGAGCGGCAGGTAATACAGCAGGCTCTTGCCGCCGACCCCGAGCACCAGCTTCGGCTTTTCGGGGGCAGGCGCGGTCTGGGTTGCGGTCTGGGCGGCGACGGGCCCGGCGAATGCGGCGAGGGCCGTGGCGGCGGCGACGGCCAATACGCTGATCTTCATGCAAAGTCCTCCCTGGGCCCGGTTCCGCAAAATGCCTGCGGGCCCTTGTTGGTTCGTCGATATCGGGCGCGCGCCGCAGATTCAACCGGAATTGCGTGGGCCCCGTAGCCCCCGTCCCCCCGTAGCCCGCGTTGAGCGACAGCGAAATGCGGGACCGGCCGTCCCAGCCGTCGCTGCGCTCCGACCGGGCTACGAGCTGAAAAAGGGCCGCCTCGCGGCGACCCTTTCGAAACCCGTGCGGACGCGTCCGGTCCAGGCCAGCCTGGTCAGTTGCGGCTCTTGTCGACCATGGCGCGTTCCTTGATCCAGGGCATCATCTCGCGCAGCTTGGCGCCGACCTCCTCGATCTGGTGCTTGGCATTGTTGGCGCGGATCGCCTTGAACGAGGCCTGGTTGACCTTGTTCTCCAGCATCCAGTCCTTCACGAAGGCGCCCGACTGGATGTCGGCCAGGACCTTCTTCATCTCGGCCTTGGTCTCCGGCGTGATCAGGCGCGGGCCCGACTTGTACTCGCCGTACTCGGCCGTGTTGGAGATCGAGTAGTTCATGTTGGCGATGCCGCCCTCGTAGATGAGGTCGACGATCAGCTTCAGCTCGTGCACGCACTCGAAATAGGCCATCTCGGGGGCGTAGCCGGCCTCGACCAGCGTCTCGAAGCCGGCCTTCATCAGCTCGACGGCGCCGCCGCACAGCACGGCCTGCTCGCCGAACAGGTCGGTTTCGCACTCCTCCTGGAACGTCGTCTCGATGATGCCGGCGCGACCGCCGCCGATCGCCGAGCCGTAGGAGAGGCCAATGTCGTGGGCGTTGCCCGACGCGTCCTGGTGGATGGCGAGCAGGCAGGGCACGCCGGCGCCGCGCGCATACTCGGCCCGGACCGTGTGGCCGGGGCCCTTCGGCGCGATCATCAGGACGTCGATGTCCTTCTTGGGATCGATGAGGTTGAAGTGCACGTTGAGGCCGTGCGCGAACATCAGCGCGGCGCCGTCGCGGATGTTGGGAGCGATCTCGTTCGCGTAGATGTCGGCCTGCAGCTCGTCCGGCGTCAGCATCATCATCACGTCGGCCCACTTGGCGGCGTCGGCGACCGTCATCACCGGCAGACCGGCGGCCTCGGCCTTCTTGGCGCTGGCCGAGCCGGGGCGCAGCGCGACGGCGACGTTCTTGACGCCGGAGTCGCGCAGGTTGAGCGCATGGGCGTGGCCCTGGCTGCCGAAGCCGACGATCGCGACCTTCTTGGTCTTGATCAGATTCAGGTCGGCGTCGCGATCGTAATAGACACGCATTGTGGTTCCCCTGCTCGGCGGATCGGGCCGCCCTTGTTGTGACGGGTCCGGCAGGACCCGAGACCCGGGCTGCCGTGGTGGGTTCTTAAGAGGTACATGGAGCCGGGACAAGCCCGGCGGCCGCGGAAGTCCTATGCCGTTCGGTCCTGAATTCTCACGGCGACGGGCCAGGCGCGATCGGAACGCTGTCGAGCCCGAGCAGCGCGACCAGCACGCCGCGCACGTCGAGCAGGACACGATCGGGCACGTGCTCGATGACGCCGAACATCCGGTGCTCGCGGGAGACGCTCCGGACCTGGTCGACCAGGACGACGCCGCGGGTCTCCAGACCCTCGGGGAGCGGAACATTGAAGCTCCACGGCTTCGCCCGCGACGTGATCGGGCAGACGATGCTGCGTCGCGACGCCTCGTGATAGGCGCGATCGCTCAGCACCAGCGCCGGACGGCGGCCGGCCTGCTCGGTTCCGAGCACGGGATCGAACTCGACCCAGGCGATGTCACCGCTTTCGGGAAGCATCGTGTCTCGTCAGATCTTCGAACGTGATCTCGCCGCGCGAATACTCGTCCTCGGGAAGGATCTCTTCCCCACGGTCCGGCCCCCAGTCGACGGTCGGCGGCTCGTTCTCGGGTCCGAGACGCTTCGCCTCGGCGACGAGGTCGGCGAGGCGATAGCGCGTGTAGCCGACCGGCGCGGCCGGTTTCAGCCGCAGCTCGCGCCCCTCGACCACCACGTCCACCTCGCTGCCTTCGGACAGGCCCGCGGCCTCGGCCGCCGCCTTCGGCAGCCGCACCCCGAGGCTGTTGCCCCATTTCGAGACCTTGACCTTCATGGCATCCTCTTCGGATACACAATGTATATCCGAGACGAGGGGGCGTCCACCATGCCCGCCCCTCGTGGTGAGAAGCACCCCGCAGGGGTGCGTCTCGAACCACGAGGCCACCGATGTGGCCACCCTCGCCCTTCGAGACGCCGGCTGCGCGGGCTCCTCAGGGTGAGGGCGGATCAGCGTCGCGACATGTCCAGCCCTCACATCCCGTCCGGCCCGCGCGCGATGGCGACGATGCCGGTGCGGGAGACCTCGACCAGGCCGAGCGGCAGCATCAGGCTGACGAACTGGTCGATCTTGTCGGCCGCGCCGGTGATCTCGAACACGAAGCTCTCGACCGTCGCGTCGATCACCCGGGCCCGGAACGCATCGGCCAGGCGCAGCGCCTCGACCCGGTGCTCGCCCTTGCCGCGCACCTTCACCATCGCGAGCTCGCGCTCGATCGAGCGGGCCGACACGGTCATGTCGACCACCCGGTGCACCGGCACCATGCGGTCGAGCTGGTTCATGATCTGCTCGATCACCATCGGCGTGCCGCGCGTCACGATGGTGATGCGCGACAGGTGCTTCTGGTGCTCGGTCTCCGACACCGTCAGGCTCTCGATGTTGTAGCCGCGGCCCGAGAACAGGCCGATGACGCGCGCCAGCACGCCCGGCTCGTTGTCGACGATGACGGACAGCGTGTGGGTCTCGATCGCCTGGGCGACGCCGGCGGACGGATAATGCGACGTGCTCGCCGGACTCGTGAGCGTACTCGTGTTCATTTCGGAAATGGCCCCTGCCCCAAGAATGTCTCCGGCCCTCTCCCGCGGAGAGGGCCGCGCGGCCGGTCGTCAGACCAGCATCTTGCCTTCCTCGGTGATCGCCTCGTCGAGCTTCTCGGCGGCGTCGCCCAGGATCATCTCGTTGTGGGCGCGACCCGACGGAATCATCGGGAAGCAGTTCTCGGACGGATCGACCACGCAATCGAACAGCACCGGCTTGTCGACCGTGATCATCTCGCGGATGGCGTCGTCGAGGTCGCCCGGCTTCTCGCAGCGGATGCCGACGCCGTGATAGGCCTCGGCCAGCTTGACGAAGTCCGGCAGCGCCTCGGAGTAGCTCTGCGAGTAGCGGCCGCCGTGCAGCAGCTCCTGCCACTGCCGCACCATCCCCATGTACTGGTTGTTGAGGATGAAGATCTTGATCGGCAGCCGGTACTGCGCCGCCGTCGCCATCTCCTGCATGGTCATCTGCACCGACGCCTCGCCGGCGATGTCGATGACGAGCGAGCCCGGATGGGCGAGCTGCACGCCGACGGCGGCCGGCAGGCCGTAGCCCATGGTGCCGAGCCCGCCCGAGGTCATCCAGCGGTTCGGCTCCTCGAAGCCGTAGAACTGGGCGGCCCACATCTGGTGCTGGCCGACCTCGGTGGTGATGTAGGTGTCGCGGTCCTTGGTCAGCTCGTAGAGCCGCTGGATGGCGTATTGCGGCTTGATCAGGTCGGTCGAGGGCTTGTAGGCGAGGCTCTTGCGGGCCCGCCACAGCTCGATCTTCTTCCACCAGCTCTTGTGGGCCGGGCCGTGGCTGTCGCCGGGCTGCGCCTTCCACAGCCGCAGCATCTCCTCCAGCACCTGCGTGCAGTCGCCGAGGATCGGCACGTCGACCTTGACGTTCTTGTTGATCGACGACGGATCGATGTCGACGTGGATCTTCCGCGAGCCCGGCGAGAAGGCGTCGAGCCGGCCGGTGATGCGGTCGTCGAAGCGCGCCCCGATGCAGATCATCAGGTCGCATTCGTGCATGGCGAAGTTGGCCTCGTAGGTGCCGTGCATGCCGAGCATCCCGAGCCATTGCGGATCGGAGGCCGGATAGGCGCCGAGCCCCATCAGGGTCGAGGTGATCGGGAAGCCGGTGGCGCGCACCAGCTCGCGCAGCAGCTCGGTCGCCTTGCGGCCCGAATTGATCACGCCGCCGCCCGTGTAGAACACCGGCCGCTTGGCGTGGCGCATCAGCGCCACCGCCTCCTCGATACGGGCGGGATCGCCCTTGAGCTTCGGCACGTAGCCGCGATGGGCGAAGGTCTTCGGCCGCGTGTAGGTGCCGGAGGCGAACTGGATGTCCTTCGGCACGTCGATGACGACCGGGCCCGGCCGGCCCGTCGAGGCGACGTGGAACGCCTCGTGCAGCACCCGGGGCAGATCCTCGATGCTCTTGACCAGGTAATTGTACTTCGTGCAGGGCCGGGTGATGCCGACCGTGTCGCACTCCTGGAACGCGTCGTTGCCGATCAGGTGGGTCGGCACCTGGCCGGTGATGCAGACGATCGGGATCGAGTCGCACATCGCGTCGGCCAGGCCCGTCACCGCATTGGTGGCGCCCGGACCCGAGGTCACCAGGACGCAGCCGACCTTGCCGGTCGAGCGGGCGTAGCCTTCGGCCGCATGCACGGCGCCCTGCTCGTGGCGGACCAGGATGTGCTGGACCTGCTGTTGATGGAACAGCGCGTCGTAGATCGGAAGCACCGCGCCGCCCGGATAGCCGAAGATGTGCTCGACCCCCTGGTCGATCAGCGCCTGGATGATCATCTCGGCGCCGGTCATCTCCTTACTCATGGCTTTCTCCGCCTGCTGTTGTTCGTGTGGCCTGTGGCCGTCTGTTCGGGAAGAACTGTGGTTAGGAATGAAAAAAGGGCCACCTGGGCCCCTTGATGCAGCACGCCACCCCGGTCGGGATCGATCAGGCCGATCCCCGGATGGCGCGCCGTCCTACGATGATGAGCGAAATAATGTTGCGCATGACACTCTGCTTCGCGTCGAAAGTTGCCGGCCTTATAGAGGAGGCCTGATATGGGGTCAAGGACGTAACACCGCTATTCCGTCTTTCGAAGAGCAGAAGAACTCCATTTTCCGGGCCCACCGGGCACGCGTCTGCTCCGCGGATCGTGACCGCCCGTGAGGGCAGAACGGTCCGTGCGGTCTCGCGCCCGGCACCACGCGTCGCTAGGTTCGGCGGCCAACCGAGGTCCTGCATGCCCTTTCTGCGTGAACGTTCCGGCCGCTGGTCTGTCCCCAAGATCGTCGCTTTCGTGCTCGTCCTGTCGCCGGCCGCTTGGGTCGCCTGGCTCGCCGCGACCGGCGGGCTCGGAGCGCGACCGTTCAACGAGGCGATCCACCAGACCGGCTCCTGGGCGGTGCGCTTCCTGCTGCTGTCGCTCGCCGTCACGCCGGCCCGCCGCATTCTGGGCGCGCCGAAGCTGATCCTGACGCGGCGGACCGTCGGCGTCGCGGCCTTCGCCTATGCGGCGCTGCATCTCACGCTGTACGTCTTCGACCAGAAGCTCGACCTCGCCAAGGTGGCGAGCGAGATCGCGCTACGCGTCTATCTCACCATCGGCTTCGTCGCCCTTCTGGGCCTCGCGGCCCTCGCGGCCACGTCGACGGACGGGATGATCCGGCGGCTCGGCGGCCCGCGCTGGCAGGCGCTGCACCGTCTCGCCTATCCGATCGCCGCCTTGGCGGTCCTGCACTTCCTGATGCAGACCAAGCTCGACGTCTCCGAGTCGATGATGGTGGCGGGCTTTCTGGCGTGGCTCCTGCTCTACCGGCTGGCCTATCGCCTGGGCGGAGATCTCGGGCCGCTGCGGCTGGCCGGCCTGGCGATCGTCGCGGCCGGCGCCACCGCGCTCGGCGAGGCGGCGTGGTACGGGTTCACCACCGGGGTCGACGCGACGCTGGTGCTGGCGGCCAATCTCGACGTCTCGTTCGGCCTGCGGCCGGCCGCCTGGGTGTTGGTCGTCGGGCTCGCGTTGGCGGCCGTGGCGGCCGTCCGGGCCATCATCCCGGCCGGCAAGCGTCCACGCGGCGCAGGAGGTGTTCGAGGCCCTGCTCGGGCGCCAGCCACGGCCAGTCAGGGAGCTGGTGGCGGAACCAGGTGAACTGCCGCTTGGCGTAGTGCCGGGTGTCCTGCCGGCCCTTGGCGACCGCGTCGTCGAGCGACAGGGTCCCGGCCAGATACGCCGACAGGCCGGGCACGCCGTGGGCCCGCATCGCCGGCAGCAGCGGATCGAGGCCGCGGGCCTGCAAGGCCCGCACCTCGTCGAGCGCGCCATGCCCCATCATGCGGACGAAGCGGGCGTCGATGCGCTCGTACAGCGCGGCCCGGTCGGGGGCCAGGAACACGGTCGCGATACGGGCCGGATCGAGAAGCGGCGGGTCGGTCTCGGCGTGCCACTCGGCGAGCGGCCGGCCGGTGGCCAGCACCACCTCGAGCGACCGCGACACCCGCAGGCGGTCGCGCGGCTGCAGCCGGGCGGCGCCGGCCGGATCCTGCTCGGCCAGCATGGCGTGCAGCCCCGTCGGCCCG
Source organism: Rhodoplanes roseus (assembly GCF_003258865.1). Taxonomy (GTDB): domain Bacteria; phylum Pseudomonadota; class Alphaproteobacteria; order Rhizobiales; family Xanthobacteraceae; genus Rhodoplanes; species Rhodoplanes roseus. The sequence goes on from NZ_NPEX01000002.1 coordinate 19,823, forward strand.
CGCTCGTCGAGGGCGAGCCGGACGGACCGGCGGACCTCGTCCGGCACCGGCGGAACCCGCGACAGGCCCCGGGTCAGCGCCTTGAAGTACAGCCCGGTGCCGCCGCAGAGGATCGGCAGGCGGCCCTGCGCCCGCACCTCGGCGATCGCGGCCTGCGCATCGGCCATGTAGTGGCCGACCGAATAGTTCACGGCCGCGTCGACATGCCCGTAGAGACGATGCGGCACGCGCGCCACCTCGTCGGGCGCCGGCCGCGCCGTGATGACGTGCAGGTCGCCATAGACCTGCATGGAATCGGCGTTGATCACCGTGCCGCCGCGCTGCTCCGCGAGCGCGAGCGCGAGCGCGGACTTGCCGCTCGCGGTCGGTCCGGCGATCAGGATGGCGTCGAGGTTGGACATCGGCGGCGGGCAGGAGCACAAGGGATCGGATTACCGCCCGGGCGGCCGGCGACGCCACACTAGCACAGGCCGACGTCGCCCTTGCACCGGCGGTTCGCCGACACCACGCCACGGAACCGCTGCGCCGCCGACCGGTTGGCGACAGGGGTGGCGCCCGCCGCCGACCCGACACTCGCCCCCAGCCCTTCGAGGAGATCGCGTGCCCGACTGGATCAGAAATGCCGTGTTCTGGCACGTCTATCCGCTGGGATTCTTGGGAGCCGAGCGGGACGCCGGACCGCAGACGCCGGTGACGCATCGGCTTCGGCGGCTGGAACCGTGGCTCGACTACGCAGCCGATCTCGGCGCGTCCGGCCTCATGCTGGGGCCGATCTTCGCCTCCTCGACCCACGGCTACGACACGCTCGACCATTTCCGTATCGATCCGCGGCTGGGCGACGACGCCGACTTCGACGCCCTCGCGGGCGCCGCGAAGGCGCGCGGCATGCGGCTCGTCCTCGACGGCGTGTTCAACCATCTGGGGCGCGGCCATCCGGCTTTCACGGAGGTGCTCGCGCAGGGACGCTCCGCCCCGCGGGCGGACTGGTTCCGCCTGAGCTGGCCGCGCGGCGACGGCCCCGGCCAGACGCCCGACTACGCGACCTTCGAGGGGCATGGCGAGTTGCCCGCGCTCGACCACGACAATCCGGCGGTCGCCGACCTGGTCGCCGACGTGATGACGCACTGGCTTCGCCGCGGAGCCGACGGGTTTCGCCTCGACGCGGCCTATGCCGTGCCGACCCGCTTCTGGGCCACCGTGATGGCGCGCGTGCGGACCGCCTGTCCGGACGCCTATGTGTTCGGCGAGGTCATCCACGGAGACTACGCGGGCTTCGTGCGCGAGGCGCGCATCGACGCGACCACCCAGTACGAGCTGTGGAAGGCGATCTGGAGCGCGATCGTCGACCAGAACTTCTTCGAGCTCGCCTGGGCGATGACGCGGCACGAGGCCCTGCTCGACACCTTCGTGCCGCAGACCTTCCTGGGCAATCACGACGTCACCCGGCTGGCCAGCCGCATCGTCGACGAGCGCCACGTCGCCCATGCCGTCGTGATCCTGTTCACCTGTGCCGGGACGCCGTCGATCTACGCCGGCGACGAGCAGGGATTTCGCGGCTTCAAGGAAGACCGCCCGGGCGGCGACGACGACGTGCGCCCGGCCTTTCCGGAGACGCCGGACGGCCTCGCCCCGTACGGATGGCCGATGCACGAGCTGCACCGCAGCCTGATCGCGCTCCGCCGCCTCAATCCATGGCTGCATGCGGCGCGCACCCGCTCGGTCGCGCTCGCCAACCATCACATGGTCTACGAGACGCGGGGCGCCGGGGGCGAAAGCCTCACGGTCGCCCTCAATCTCTCCGATCGGGACATCACCGAGACGGCGCCGGGCGCCGCCCGCGTGATCGCCGGCGCCGCGACGCTCGGACGCAGCGGCACGGCGAAGGCGACCGTCACGCTGCCGCCGCACGGCTGGGCGATTCTCGCCCCCTGACACGATCCGGCCGGGCCGCGCCGGAACGGGAGAGCACGATGACAGTCCGGGTTTTCGCGACGATCAGGCTCGCCGCGCTGTGCCTGCTGCTCGGCGCCGTGCCGGCGCTGGCCCAGTCCGCAGCCGCCGGCGCGGAGCGCCGCGTCGACGGCCGGTCGGGGCCGCTGATCGTCCGCACCGTGACGGCCGGTCTGGTCCATCCCTGGGGTCTCGCCGTGCTGCCGGACGGCCGCATGCTGGTCACCGAGCGGCCGGGCCGGCTGCGCATCGTGACGCGCGACGGGCAGATGTCGGCGCCCCTGAAAGGGGTCCCCGAGGTGTTCGCGCAGGACCAGGGCGGGCTGCTGGACGTCGCGCTCGATCCGAACTTTTCGGCGAACCGCCTCGTCTACGTCTCCTTCGCCGAGCCTGGACCGGGCGGCGCCTCGACGGCCGTCGCCCGCGGACGGCTCGGCGCCGACGCGCTCGAGGACGTAAAGGTCGTGTTCCGCCAGGTTCCGAAAGTCTCGGGCGGAAACCATTTCGGCTCGCGCCTCGCCTTCGCGCCGGACGGCAACCTGTTCATCACCACGGGCGAGCGCTTCCGCTTCGATCCCGCCCAGGATCTCACCGGGCATCTCGGAAAGGTCATTCGCATCCGGCCGGACGGCACGGTGCCGGACGACAATCCCTTCGTGAAGCGGCCCGACGCGCGACCGGAGATCTGGTCTTACGGGCACCGCAACGTCCAGGGCGCCGCCATCCATCCGACGACGGGCGTGCTGTTGACGCACGAGATGGGACCGCGCGGGGGCGACGAGCTGAACATCCCGCAGGCCGGCAGGAACTACGGCTGGCCGCTGGTGAGCTGGGGCGACCATTACGACGGCAAGCCGATCCCCAAGCCGCCGACCCGGCCCGACCTCGCCGACGCGATCCGCCACTGGACGCCGGTGATCGCCCCGTCCGGCATGGCGTTCTACACGTCCGACCGGATTCCGGGCTGGCGCGGCAGCCTGCTGATCGGCGGTCTGCAATCGCGCGGCATAGTGCGGCTGACGCTCGACGGCGAGACCGTCACGGGCGAGGAGCGCATCGGGCTCGGGGCGCGGATCCGCGACGTCGTCCAGGGCCCGGACGGCGAGGTCCTGGCGCTCACGGACGAGGACGACGGCAAGCTCCTGCGGCTCACGCCGGCCGAGTGACCGCGTCGCGAGCGCGCATCAGTTCATCTCGCGAACCAGCCGCGCGAGCCCTTCGCCGGTTGTCACGGCGGGGGTCCAGCCGAGCCGGACCAGAGCCGAGGCGTCGACCACCAGCGGCTCGGCGAGGCGCCGGAACGTCTCGGTCCGCCCGCTCGCCTGCAAAGCGAGGCGCAGCAGCACGGCCGGCACCGGGACGAGGCCGGCCGGGCGCCCAAGGCCCCGCCGCATCGCCGCGATCATCTCGGCCACCGACAGCGCCTCGCGGTCCGCGACCACCAAGGCGCGCCGCAGCGGCGCCGGCGCCGCCAGCACGGTCGCCACCGCGGCGGCGAGATTGCCGACCGCCAGCAGCGACCGCGGCGCCGCCAGGGACCCGAGCGGCAGCGGCCACGCCGTGCGGGCGAGCCGCGCGAGCTCGGCGATGTTACCCCGGCAACCCGGTCCGTAGACGAGGGCCGGGCGCAGCGCCACCCAGTCGAGATCGAGCCCGGCGAGGCCCTGTTCGGCGGCGAGCTTGGAGCGGCCGTACTCGGACTCCGGCGCGGCCGTACCGTCCTCGGTGAGGACGCCGGGCGCGGTCGGACCGGCCTGGGCCCGGATCGACGAGAGAAACACGAAGCGCTTCGCCCCGGCCCGCTGCGCGGCACGCGCCAGCGCCACGGTGGCCTCGGTGTTCATGGCCCGATAGTCGTCGGCCGGCGTGCCGGTCAGGCCCGGCGTCAGCGCGGCCGAATGGACGACCGCGTCGACCCCTTCCAGCGCCGCCGTCATGTTCTGGGGCCGTGCGATGTCGCCGATCACGGCGCCGGTCGTCTCGGGCGGCAGCTCGGCCGGCCGCCGCAGCAGCGCGCGCACCCGGAAGCCGCGCGCCGGCAGCTCCCGCAGCAGATGGCGGCCGATGAACCCGGTCGCTCCCGTCAGGGCGATCAGCGGCGCCATGCGGCCCTCCTGTGCTTCGATCCGTCCGCGACGGTAGAAAGGCCCGGTGCAGTTTTCGTGGCGGCCCGTCGCGGGGGCCCGCCCCACTCCCCCGCTGGGTCGGCTTCGCTGGGACGAGCGGCGGACGCCGCCGTATAGGATTTCACCATGCGCCTGCCCTTGCACGCCCACCCCGATTCGCCCGGCCCGGCCGACACCCGCATCGCGGTCGAGGTCGTCCGCCCTGCCCCCGGCCGGCTGGCGCTCGCCTACGAGGTGACCGGCCGCATCGCCGCGATCCGCTGGCCGGCGCCGGCGGCGCCCGTCCGCACCGACGGGCTGTGGCGGCACACCTGCCTCGAAGCCTTCCTGGCCCCCGGCCCGGCCGAAGCCTATCTCGAGATCAACCTGTCGCCGTCGACCGCCTGGGCCGTCTATCGGTTCGACTCGTATCGCAGCGGCATGCGCGCGGCCGACGCGCTCGGGGCCCCGGCGATCACCCCCCGGGCCGCGCCGGACAGGTTCGTCCTGGCCGCGGTGCTGGACCTCGCCGGCCTGCCGGAGCTCGATCCGCGCCGCCCCTGGCGTCTCGGCCTCTCGGCCGTGATCGAGGACACGGAGGGGCGCGTGTCGTACTGGGCGCTGGCGCATCCGCCCGGGGCGCCGGACTTCCACCACGCCGCCGGCTTTGCGCATCCGCTGCCGCCCTGTACATGAGCCTTCGGCCTGAACGGACGAACGCACCAGGCCGGGGACCTGCGGGGGCCGTGATGAAATTCGGGATCGATCGTCTCCTCGCCGAGCGTGCGCTGCGCGCCCCGCTCGCCGGCCGGCGGGTGGCGCTGCTGGCGCACCCCGCCTCCGTGACTCAGGATCTGACCCACACGCTGGATGCCCTCGCGGGCTGCGCGGACGTGACGCTCTCGGCCGCCTTCGGGCCGCAGCACGGGCTGCGCGGCGACAAGCAGGACAACATGGTCGAGTCGCCGGATTTTTCCGATCCGGTGCACGGCATTCCGGTGTTCAGCCTGTACGGCGAGGTGCGCCGGCCGACCGACGCGATGATGGACACGTTCGACGTGATGCTGGTCGACCTGCAGGATCTGGGCTGCCGCATCTACACGTTCATCACCACACTTCGCTACGTGCTGGAGGCGGCGGCCCGGCACGGCAAGGCCGTGTGGGTTCTGGACCGTCCCGACCCGGCCGGACGGCCGATCGAAGGGCTGACGCTGCGGCCCGGTCAGGAGAGCTTCGTCGGCGCCGGTCCGCTGCCGATGCGGCACGGGCTGACGCTGGGCGAGCTGGGCCTCTGGTTCGTCGACACGCTGAAGCTCGACGTCGATTATCGGGTGATCGCCATGGAGGGCTGGCGGCCCGACGCCGCGCCGGGCTTCGGCTGGCCACTCGGCGAGCGCATCTGGATCAATCCGAGCCCCAACGCGCCGAACCTCTCCATGGCGCGCGCCTATGCCGGCACCGTGATGCTGGAGGGCACGACCTTGTCGGAGGGGCGCGGCACCACGCGGCCTCTCGAAGTATTCGGCGCCCCCGACATCGATGCGCGGGCCGTGACGGCGGAGATGCGGGCGCTGGCGCCGCACTGGCTGGCCGGCTGCGCGCTGCGCGAGATCTGGTTCGAGCCGACCTTCCACAAGCATGCGGGCCGGCTCTGCCACGGGGTCCAGATCCACGCCGAAGGGCCGGCCTACGATCACGCCGCGTTCAGGCCCTGGCGCCTCCAGGCGCTCGCCTTCAAGGCGATCCGCCGCCTCGATCCGGACTACCCGCTGTGGCGGGATTTTCCCTACGAGTACGAGCTGACCCGCCTGGCCATCGACGTCATCAACGGCGGGCCGCTCCTGCGCGAGTGGGTCGACGATCCGGCCGCCACGCCCGCCGACCTCGACGCCCTCACGCGCCCCGACGAGACGGCCTGGGCCGAAACGCGCCGCCCGTATCTCCGCTACTGAGCCGCGGCCGGCCCGGCGGGCCCGAAGATTCCCTTCCGTGGGCCGCCACAGGTGCTAAACCGGGCCCGAAAAATCGACCCCCGTCGGAGAGTTCCCGTGTCCCTGGTTCAGCCCTTCCGTGCCCTCCGTCCCGCACCGGGACGCGCCGCCGAGGTCCTGGCGCCGCCCTACGACGTGCTGTCGAGCGACGAGGCGCGCACCCGCGCCGCCGGCAAGCCATGGAGCTTCCTGCATATTTCGAAGCCCGAGATCGACCTCGACGCCGGCATCGACCCGTACGACCCCGCCGTCTACGCGAAAGCGCGCGAAAACCTCGACCGCATGGTCGCCGAGGGCGTGCTGATCCGCGAGGACGTGCCGAGCTACTATGTCTACCGGCTGACCTGGCGCGACCGGGTGCAGACCGGCCTCGCCGTCGCGGCCTGCGTCGCCGACTACGAGAGCGGCCGCATCCGCAAGCACGAGCTGACCACGCCGGCCAAGGAAGACGACCGCGTCCGCCAGATCGAGGCGGTCGGCGCCCAGACCGGGCCCGTGATGCTGGCCTATGCCGGCGCCCCCGGCCTCGACACGATCCTGGCCCAGATCACCGAGACGACCCGCGCCGTCGACGTCACGGCCGACGACGGCGTGCGCCACGAGATGTGGGTGGTCGACGGCCCGGAGACGGTGGCGCAGCTCACCCGCATGATCGATGCGCTGCCGACCCTCTATATCGCCGACGGCCATCACCGCTCGGCGGCGGCCGCCCGGGTTTCGGCGGCGCGCGGCGGCCCCGGCTCGCACGGCCAGTTCCTCGCCGTGATGTTCCCGCACCACCAGATGACGATCCTCGACTACAACCGGCTGATGAAGGACCTGAACGGTCATACGCCGGCGGAGCTTTTGGCGGCGCTCGGCGAGCGCTTCGAGGTGACGCTGGCGGACGGCCCGGTGCGGCCGGCGGCGGCGAGCCAGTTCGGCCTGTTCGTCGACGGCGCCTGGTACGCGCTCACGCTGCATCCGGAGCTGGTGCCGGCGGACGATCCGGTCGGCCGGCTGCCGATCACGCTGCTGTCGAAGAACGCCATCGAGCCGCTGTTCGGGATCACCGACCAGCGCCGCGACAAGCGCATCGACTTCGTCGGCGGCGGCCGCGGCGTCGAGGAGCTGGCCCGGCGCGTGACGGCCGGTGACGCCGCAGCGGCCTTCTCGCTCTACCCGACCCAGATGGTCGACCTGATGGCGGTCGCCGACGCCGGCGAGATCATGCCGCCGAAGTCGACCTGGTTCGAGCCCAAGCTGGCCGACGGCATGGTCAGCCACGTGCTGGATTGAGCGACGCCCCCCGTCCCATGACCCACGTCGCCACCCTGATCGTCGATCCGCAAACGCCCGCCCTCGATGCCGCCACGGCGGCGTTGGCGCGGACCGCCCTGCCGTCGCCCGGCCTGCCCGACTGGCTGGCGCCCCGCGTCGCCGTCGACCTGCCGTTCACGCCGCGCGGACCGCTGGACGAGCGGGCGCTGGCGACGCGGCTGCGTGACATGCTGGCGCCGCGACCCGTCGACGTGGTCGTGCAGGCGGCGGCCGGGCGGCGCAAGACGCTGCTGTTGGCCGACATGGACTCGACCATGATCGGCCAGGAATGCATCGACGAGATCGCCGACATGATCGGCCGGAAGGCTCACATCGCCGCGATCACGGAACGGGCGATGCGCGGCGAGATCGCCTTCGAGCCGGCCCTGGTGGAGCGCGTCGCGCTGCTGGCCGGCCTGCCCGTGAGCCTGATCGACGAGGTGATCGAGACCCGCATCACCATCAATCCCGGCGCCCGCGCGCTGGTGCGCACCATGGCGGCGAACGGCGCCCGCACCTGCCTGGTCTCGGGCGGGTTCACGCTGTTCACGGCGCGGGTCGCTGCCATGATCGGCTTCCACGAGCATGTCGGGAATGTGCTGGAGATCGGCCCCGACAAGCGGCTCACCGGCCGCGTGCTGCCGCCGCTGATCGGGCGCGAGGCGAAGCGCACCACCCTGCACGACCGCCGCGAGGCGCTGCGGCTCGCCCAGCACGACACCATCGTGGTCGGCGACGGGGCGAACGACCTCGCGATGATCGACGAGGCCGGGCTCGGCGTCGCCTATCGTGCCAAGCCGGCCGTCGCAGCCGCGGCGGACGCCCGGATCGACCATGGCGATCTCACGGCGCTCCTTCATGCGCAGGGCTATCGGGCGAGCGAGTTCGTGGAGTAGCGGCGCGGAGCGCCTGCGCCACGCCTGCGTGGGCGGCTACTGGATCGCAGATCGTGAGTCCTGCACCGTGCCGCGGTCGGCGCCCGTGAGCGTGCTGGGGAACTCGAAGAACTTGCGCAGCACGCCGGGAGCGACGGCGGAAATCGGATTGACGCGCAGCACGGGCGCGCCGGGTGTGCCGACCACCTCGTAGGTCACGCCGAGCAGGCCTTCCTTGTCGCCACCGCCGAGGAACAGGCCGACGATCGGGATCTGGCCGAAGGCGTTGTTGAGCCCGTAGAGCGGCACGAAGGTGCCGCGCATCCGCACCTCGTTGGCGGCGTAGTCGAGCGCGCCTTCGAGCGTCGCGCCGACCATCGGGCCGCGCACCACGCCGTCGCGGATCATCAGCTTGCCGGGCGACTTGGAGAACTCCACCCGCATGCGCGAGAACTCGACGCCGGGATTCTGCGCACCGGGCGCGCCGGAGGCGGCGACGCGGTCGAGCGACGGCTCGCCCCGGACCCAGAAGTCGCGGACGTTGAGGAGGCCTTCCTTGGGCTTCTGGTCGGCGCTCGGCGGGTCCATGGCGAGCCACATCTGGCCACCGAACATGCGCGCATAGGTGTCGGTGAAGCGGAACAGTGCGCCGGCGTCCTTGCTCTCGACATAGACCACGTTGCCACCGCCGCCGGTGCGGGCGCGCAGGTCGCCGATCAGGGTGGAGTCGCCGCCGATCTTGGCCGAGAGGCCGAAGGCATCGAGCTTGCCCCCACGACGCACGATCTTGAGATCGACCGCGCGCAACGCCTCACCGTTGAAGCCGGCGAGCGCGCCGATCTTCACGTCGAGGTCGACGTCGGCGGTCTGGGACTGGCGCTTCTGGTCGGCCCCCGAGCCGCCCATGACGGACTTCACCAGGGCGCGGCCATCATAGACGTCGCCCCGGATGATCACCTTGACCATACCGTCCTGACCGCGCTCGGCCTTGAGATTGGCCTTGTCGCCATCGGAGAGGCCGAATACCGGGAACGAGGCGGCGAGGAAATCGCCGTTGCCGTCGAGCTCGACGCCGCCCTTCACCGAGGCGCCCGAGCCTTCGATGCTGACGTCCTCGAAGCGCGCCGCCTTGCCGCGGCCCACATAGGTAAACACCGACTTGGCCGGCCTGCCGGCCGGCTTCACCCAGCTCGGCAGCAGATTGTCGATGCGGGCGTGCGTGAGGTCGGATTCGACCACCAGGCGATTGTCCTGGTCCGGATTGGTCGCCATCCGGCCGGACAGCTTGATCGGGATCGAGCCCGACACGGCCGGACCGACGTCGAAGCCGAGCTTGGTGCGCGCCGCGTCGTCGATATTGGCCTGCAGGCGCAGCTCGGCATCCTCGTCGCCACGGTTCTTGCGGTACTCGATCGAAGCAGGGACGCCGCCGACCCGCACGTCGCCTTTGACCTGGTAGCCCTGTTGGGTCGCGTTGATCTTGAGCGTCTGCGCCTCGAGCTTTTGCGAGAGGGCGAACTTGTCGGCCGCGAAGTTGGTGAGGTCGGCCGCCACCGTGTAGGTGAACGCCTCGGGCGGCGGATCGGACTCGAGGCGCGTCGCCACCGTCACCTGGGCACTGACCGTGCCGCGGCAGTTGGCCGGATCGAGCGGCGAGCCGGAGGCGTCGCGGATCTTGTCGAGCGACAGGAACTCGGCGGCGGCCGGCGCCGGCCCGTCGACCCGGGCACGCACCCGCGCGGCCGGCTTCGGGCCGTGCGAATCCGGCACCTCGAACAGCCCGTTGGTCACCGTCATGCGGCGGCCGGACGGCAGCTCGGCGACGCCCCGTCCGAGTGCGATGGCGATCTGGCGTCCGCGGACCCGCATCACGAGGTCGGACTCGCGGATCGGCGGCAGCGCCTCCATCAGCTTGACCTGTGTGCCGTTGCTGACGATCTCGATCGACAGGCCGTCGTCCGGCACCGGCGGCCCGCCGGCCCGCAGCGTCGAGAACGGCGCATTGGTCGCGATCTCGATGCGGTCGAGCATGCCGCCCGCCATGTTGTCCATCACCCATTCGCGCACCGGCGGGTTCACGAAGGGCGGCCAGACGCGCTTGAAGGAGGTCGCCGACATGTTGCGGGCCGCCATGCCGACCGCGAGACGCGGGTCGCTGGTGGCGAGCTCGATGAAGCCCGACATGGCGATGTTGACGTCGCCGCCGCCCGCTTCGCCGTGCTGGATGTCGAGGCGCCGCGTCGCCGGATCGAAGCGGCCGCGCACCAGGAGACGGTTGATCAGCAGCGGACTCTCGCCCTGCGCCGCCGATCCGACCACGACGCTGCCGCCGCGCAAGGCGAGCTGCCATGGCTTGCCGGGCTCGGCCGGCGGCTCCGCCTGGCCGATCAGCGTCATCCGGGTGGAGCCGGAGACCAGCTGAAAGGGCGTGACGATCATGCCACGGCTGGCGTCCCATTCGAGGCTCGCCTCGAAGCGGTCGACCGAGATGCGGTTGAGGGCGTCCCCGACCTCGCCGATCATTCCCGGGCCGGCGAGCAGCCGCCCGCTCGCGAAGTTCGGGGTCCCGTCAGTCCCGATCTCGGCCCGCAGGCTCGCCGAGATCGGCAGGTCGGACTCGACCCCCTCGTCGAGCCGGAGCGCCATCAGGATGTCGCGCATCGAGACCTTGCGGGCCTCCATGCGCACCGCCCGAGCGCCCTCTGCCGTCGACTTCACGGCACCGACCACCACCCAAGGACGGTCCGGATCCTGCGAGCCCAGCGTCACCGAGAGCTCGCCCGGCTGTGGCCGCGTCATGCTGACATGGATGTTCTCGAAGCGGGACTGGCGGCCGCTGCGCTGGTCGTCGACCACCAGGTTGCCGCTCTTGAGGCCGACCTCGGTGAGGTCGCCGCCGTCGAGGCCGAGCTTGCCGAGGCTGTCGACCCAGGACAGCAGCGCCGAGAAGACTTCCGCAGGGGCCCGGGCGGGCCCGACCGAGGCGGTCGGCTCGGGATCGACCCGCAGGGGAAGCGAGCGCGTTCCGGCGGATGCCAGCACCGGCGAGGTGGCGATCGGCCGCTTGTCGGCCCCGGCGAACACCGTGACCTTGCCGTCGGTCTCGACCCGCAGCGCGATCTCGGCGCCGACCAGATTGATGCTCTCGGCCCGCGGGCGCCCCGACAGCAGGGTCGCCGCCGTGAAGCCGGCCTCCGCCTTGGGCGCGGTTGCGACCACGGCGCCGTCGCTGTCCTTCACGACGACATCGCGGATGCGCACCGCCATGCGGCGGTTCTCGTCGAGCTCGATGACGGTGCCGCCGACCTCCACCGTGTAACGGTGCCCGAGATTCTCGGCGATGGCGGCGGTGAGCCACGGGGTGGCCATGTCGAGCGGGATCGGTCCCATCGACAGACGCCACCAGAATCCGCCGACCAGCAACGCCAGCAGCACGACCGGCACGCCGGTGGCGAAAAGGCAGACCCGGGTGGCACGCATGCAGAGCGCATAGGTCACGGCCTGGCGCGCGTGCCAAGCGGCCCCGCGGAAATCCAGGTTGGCGAGATCCCGCAGCGCAGCCGAGGCCGAGGCCGCGGCGCGGCTGCCGAGCACGGCGCAACCGGTGATGAGACGACGACCGAGCCGCGGCGATCCGCAGGCCGGCGCGGCCGACGATACGGCGGACGACGAGGCGGGATCGGACGTGCCGGGCTGGCGCGGCGCGGAACCGAACGAGGCGTGAGAATCAGGGGCGTGAGAGTCCGAGCCGTCGCCGCAGCAACGCGCCGACGCAGCCCGGGCAGCCTCCGCACATTTGTGCAAGTGAAGGCTCGCCTCCAGGCTGCGCAAAGCAGCAAGTCTCGGACTCAGATTTTTGTCCGCCATGCGTTCTGGACGGCCCCGCTCCCTGCCCGCACAATGTCCCCTTGCACGCTCCGTAGAGGCGGGCGCGCCGTCCGACACATCGGTCAGCCAGTCAGGGACTTATTCCCGGTACCCCAGCGTTTACACAGCGCCGTGAAAGCGTCGAAAGGAAGGCATATGCCCTTGAAACTGCGTGAAGGAGACCCCGCTCCGGAGTTCCGCTTACCGCGCGACGGCGGCGGCGAAATCTCGCTGGCCGACTTCAAGGGCCGCAAGCTGGTGTTGTACTTCTATCCCAAGGCCGACACTCCCGGCTGCACCCGCGAGGCCCAGGCGTTCTCGGCTGCCAAGGCGGCCTTCGCCAAGGCCGGCGCCGACGTGCTCGGCGTGTCGGCCGACTCGGTGAAGAAGCAAGACGGCTTCGTGAAGAAGCACGCACTGACCATTCCGCTCGCCTCCGACGAGACCCACGGGATGCTCGAGGCGTACGGGGTATGGGGCGAAAAATCCATGTACGGCAAAACCTTCATGGGAATCACCCGGGCCACCTTCCTGATCGGGCCGGACGGCCGGATCGCCAGGATCTGGCCGTCCGTGAAGGTCGACGGTCACGCCGACGAGGTGCTGGCGGCCGCCAAAGCGATCTAGCCGCTCCAGGCGTGCGTCCCGGGCACGGCCGCCACGACCCGAAATGTCGCGATACGGCCGTGATTCGTTTGGGAAATCTTTACCATGCAGGGATGACATTCAGGCCTCGTACGGACCGGCACGACCGGCCGCGCAGGGAGCGTGAATGTCTCATCGGCCGCACCAGGACAACGGTCATCGTGACCGGCCGATGCACGAGCGCGCCGCCGCGGCCGCGGCCGAGCGGGGCTGGGAGCAGCCCCAGCGGCAAGCCCCGGCCTACGCTCCCCGGCACGCCGACCACTATCCCGACCATCCGGCCGAGCACCGCGGCGACCGCCACGGGCACCACGTGCCCGTGGACGAGCGCCGGCATCGGATCGAGGAACCGGTCCGCCGCGTCGCGCCGGCGCCTCCACGGCCCGCCCCAGCGGTGCAACGACCCGCGCCGGCGGTGCAACGACCCGCGGCAGCGCCCAAGGCGGCCGCCCCGGTCCGCCGCGCCTTCACGTTCGGCTATGCCGGACGGCAGGTCCGGCTCGGTCCGGTGGCGTTCTGGACCGTGGTCGGCACCCTGGTGATCATGGCCGGCTGGTCGATCGTCACGGCCACCTATTTCGCCTTCCACGACGACGTGATCACCCGGATGATCACGCGCCAGGCCGAGATCGAGGCCGCCTACGAGGACCGCATCGCCGAGATGCGCTCGCAGGTCGACCGTGTCACGACCCGCCAGCTTCTCGACCAGGAGCAGTTCGAGCAGAAGCTCGAGCAGGTGATCCGGCGGCAGAGCGCGCTGGAGAGCCGCGCCTCCTCGCTGGGCGGCATCGGCGGCGCCACCGCGGCGCCCGAGACGACGGGCGCGCTCAAGCCGCCGACCCGAGCTCGCGGATCGCCTCGACCGGGGTGCCGCCATAGGTGGTCGGGATCCAGCGCCCCGGCAC
>NZ_NPEX01000002.1:33469-73086 GCF_003258865.1 Rhodoplanes roseus
GGGGCCTTCCGCAGGAGCCCGCCCCGGCGATGCCGAAGGCCTCGCCGATCAGCGACACCGTGATCTTCAAGGCGCCGCCGGACCGCCAGGCCCGGCTCGAGTCGCGCCAGCCGGCGACGACGCTGGCGGCCGCGACCACCCGCAACATCCTGCCCGGCATCGAGGGCAAGATCGCCCGCCTGCACAGTGCGCTCGACCGCATCGAGACCCGCCAGGCGTCGTCGCTCGCCGCCCTGGAGGAGAGCTACGAGAGCCGCGCGCGACGCATCCGCGCCGTGCTGGTCGATCTCGGGCTGGAGCGCGCCGCGCCGGCCGAGAGCAATGTCGGCGGGCCCTATGTCCCGATCCGGCTCGCGTCGGTGACGCCGGTGTTCGAACGCCAGGTCCAGCGTGTCCGGCTCGCCCGCGCCCAGGCCGAGCGGCTGACCAAGGCGCTGGTGGCGATCCCGATCCGCAAGCCGGTGTCGGGCGATGTCGATTTCAGTTCCACGTTCGGAGTCCGGGTCGATCCGTTCCTCGGCCGGCCGGCCATGCACACCGGCCTCGACTTCCGCGGCAGCTCCGGCGAGCCGATCCGGGTGACGGCCAACGGCACCGTCACGACGGCGGGCTGGACCGGCGGCTACGGCAAGATGATCGAGATCGACCACGGCAACGGCCTGGCGACCCGCTACGGCCATCTCTCCGAGATCCTGGTGCATCCCGGCCAGAGCGTAAAGATCGGCCAAGTGGTCGGCCGAATGGGCTCGACGGGCCGCTCCACCGGCCCGCATCTGCATTACGAGACGCGGGTCTCGGGCGAGGCGGTCGATCCGCAGAAGTTCCTGCGCGCCGGCGTGCGGATGGGCACGCTCTGACGCGTCGCCGCTACGCCGCCAGCGCGGCGAGCACGCGGGCCCAGCTCCGAATCCCCTTGTGGAACGATCGAAGGTCGTACTTCTCGTTTGGCGAATGGATGCGGTCGTCGTCGAGCGCGAAACCGATCAGCAGCGTGTCCATGCCGACCAGCCGCTTGAAGTCGGCGACGATCGGGATCGACGCGCCCGACCCGACCAGCAGCGCGTCGCGGCCCCACTCGTCGGTGAGGGCACGGCGCGCCGCCGCGAGCTGCGGCAGATCCCACGGCACCGCGACGGCCGGCGCACCGGTGTGGTCCTCGAAGGTCGCGCTGCAATCGGACGGCAGGCGCGCGCGCACGAACGCCCGGAACGCCTGGCGGATCGTGTCCGGGTCCTGGCCCGCGACCAGGCGGAACGACACCTTCGCGAACGCCTTGGACGGGATCACGGTCTTCGAGCCGGCGCCCGTGTAGCCACCCCAGATGCCGTTGATGTCGGCGGCGGGACGCGAGAAGAGCTGCTCGATCACGCTGCGGCCGCGCTCGCCGGCCGGCTCGCTCAGCCCGACCGGCTTCAGGAAATTCTCCGGCGTGAGATCGAGCTTGCGCCACGCGGCGAGCACGTCGGCGGGCGGGTCCGTGATGCCGTCGTAGAAGCCCGGAATGGTGATGCGTCCGTCGTCGTCGTGCAGGCCGCCGAGGATGTTCGTCAGCACCCGGATCGGGTTTCGCGCCGGGCCGCCGAACAGGCCGGAATGCAGGTCGCGGTTGGACGCCGTGATCTCGACCTCCTCGTAGAGGAGGCCGCGCAGCGCCGTGGTGATGGCCGGCGTCGCCGCATCCCACATTCCGGTGTCGCAGACCAGCGCCAAGCTGGCGCCGAGCGCCGCACGATTCTGCGTGATCCAGGCCGGCAGGCTCTTGGAGCCGCACTCCTCCTCGCCCTCGATCAGGATCGTGACGGGCAGCGGCAGCTTGCCGGTAACGGCGACGAAGGCCCGGCAGGCCTCGACGAAGGTCATCACCTGGCCTTTGTCGTCCGAGGCGCCGCGCGCCACGATCGCCTTGCGGCCATCCGGCAGCGTGACGATGCGCGGCTCGAAGGGCGGGCTCTCCCACAGGTCGAGCGGATCGACCGGCTGGACGTCGTAGTGGCCGTAGAACAGCACCCGGCCCGCATCGCCGTCGCCGCTGCGGCCGAGCACGACGGGATGACCCGCGGTTTCGGAGAGAGACGCAGCGATCCCGATGCCCTGGAGATCGGCGGCGAGATGCGCGGCGGCGGCTCGGCAGTCGGCGGCATGGGCCGGATCGGTCGAGATCGACGGAATGCGCAGGAACGCGAACAGCCGCTCGTGGCTGGCGGCGAGGTCGGCGTCGATACGGTCGAGAACCTGATCGAGAACGGTCATCCCAGAAGCACCTTCGAGACAGAAGACATCAGCGGCGGGTCGACGAGCGTTGCGGTGTCCCGAACAGGCCGCGTTCGACCGCCGCGGTGGCCGAGGTCGTGTCCTCGTCGAGCAGCCCATAGGTGCGGCTCTTGCCCGACCGGGCGTAGCTGCGACGCGACGACGGCGACATGCCCATGCGCTTGAGCGCCTCCTGGGTCGCGGTGCGGGCGACGACGGCCGCCACCGAGCGGCCGAACTGGCGCACCGCCGGGTGCGACAGGAACGCCCCGATGCCGCCGAGAATGCGGGATCCGATGCCGGGCTGCTCGGGCGGCGCGCCGCTGCCCTCGCGACCGGCACCACCGCGGGGCGCGGGTCGCCCGTCGCCGTCGTCCTGCGGAGCGGCGCCGTTCGTCAGAATGTCCGTCAGGGGCCGATGCGGGGAGACCTTCTCGTAGCGGCCCCGCACCGGGCTCGACGCGATGATCGCCTTGCGCTCCTCCGGCGTGAGCGGCCCGATCCTGGCCGCGGGCGGACGGATCATCGCACGATCGACCATCGACGGCGTGCCGTTGCCTTCCAGGAACGAGACCAGCGCCTCGCCCTTGCCGAGTTCCGTGATGACCTGTGCCGTGTCGAGCTTGGGGTTGGGCCGGAACGTCTCGGCGGCGGAGCGGACCGCCTTCTGGTCGCGCGGCGTGAAGGCGCGCAGCGCGTGCTGCACCCGGTTGCCGAGCTGGGCCAGCACGGTGTCGGGCACGTCGAGCGGGTTCTGCGTGACGAAATACACGCCGACGCCTTTCGACCGGATCAGCCTGACCACCTGCTCGATACGATCGAGCAGCGCCTTGGGCGCCTCGTTGAACAGCAGATGCGCCTCGTCGAAGAAGAAGACGAGCTTCGGCTTGTCGAGATCGCCGACCTCGGGCAGGCGCTCGAACAGCTCGGCGATCAGCCACAGCAGGAAGGTGGCGTAGAGCCTGGGGCTCTGCATCAGCTTGTCGGCCGCCAGGATGTTGATCCGGCCGCGCCCGCGATCGTCGACCGCCATGAAGTCGGAGATGTCGAGATCGGGCAGCCCGAAGAACTTGTCGCCGCCCTGGTTCTCGATGACCAGGAGCTGGCGCTGCACGGCCCCGATGGTCGCCGGCGCGACGTTGCCGTAGCGGGTGCCGATGTCCTTGGCGTTCTGGCCCAGATGGGCGAGCAGCTCGCGCAGATTGGCGAGGTCGAGGAGATCGGCGGCGACGCCGTCGGCGGTGCCGTCCGCCTCGTCCATTACCTTGAAGGCGATGTTGATGACGCCCTCCTGGACGTCGTTGAGGTCGAGCATGCGGGAGAGCAGCAGCGGGCCGAGATCGTGCACGGTGGCACGGATCGGGTGCCCCTGCTCGCCGAACAGGTCCCAGAACACCACGGGAAACTGATCGGGTGCGTAGTCGTATCCCATCTGCTTGGCGCGATCGACGAGGGCCGGCTTGGCCTCGCCGCGGGCCGCAACGCCGGAGAGATCGCCCTTGATGTCGGCGGCGAAGACCGGAACGCCGGCGCGCGAGAAGCCTTCGGCGAGCACCTGCAGCGTGACGGTCTTGCCCGTGCCGGTCGCGCCGGTGATCAACCCGTGCCGGTTCCCGAGGGCGAGGGTCAGATATTCCGGCTTGTCACTTTTGCCGACGAGAATCTTCCCGTCCTGATCCAAGGTGCCCATGGTCGCCTCTCGATCGCTCGCTGCCGCCGCGCTCGCGGTTCCGCCGGCCGAATCCCGAACCGCAAGACCGATACAGGCTTATACTGACTGTCCCTCGTCGGGGCGAGCCGGCACCCCGCCCGTCGCTCGTTCGAATGTCACATAGACGCAAGCGAAGCCGCGTTGCGAGATCGCAACACAGGCCTGCAACATCGCGTTAGCAATCGTGGCGCGATTGTGTTTCGATCCCGGGATGTCAGAATGATGACCGTGGAATGCGGGGCGAGAGGGGGCCATGGTTTTCGTTGCCAGCCGATTCGCTGCCGAGTCGGGCGCGCGTGGTCGCGTCGTGGCGCAGCGGCTCGACCACAGGTCGATGCATGGTCCGCTCGCGCAGCATTCCGGGCGTTGGACCGCCCGATGAGGTACTCGATCGCAGAGCTCGATGGCATCGTGCCGGGCATCGCAGCCGCGTTGAAATCGGCCGGCATCCGCACCACCGGCAAGCTGCTCGAGGCCGCCAAGACGCCGAAGGGCCGCAAGGAGCTCGCCGAGCGCACCGGCCTGACGCCGCAATGCCTGCTGCGGATCGCCAACTTCGCCGACAAAATGCGGATCAAGGGCATCGGCGAGGAGTACGCCGAGCTGCTGGAGGCCGCCGGCGTCGACACGGTGCGCGAGCTGAAGTATCGCAACCCGTCCAACCTGGCGAAGCGCATGGCCGAGGTGAACCGCCACCGCAAGCTGGTGCGCACCGCGCCGTCCGAGAAGGCGATCGAGCGCTGGATCGAGACCGCCAAGGGGCTGCCCGTCAAGATCAGCTACTGAGGCTCGCTCGTCGCTCGCCAGGAGTTCAGCGGAATACGGCATTCCGGCCGGTGCGTGAACGGTCGCGAGCTGGTCCACCGCAACGCTTGACTCCGCCCCGCCACCGCGCAAAGCCCTGCGCATGATCTCGGCCGCCGTCCCGACCGCTCCCGCGAGCCTCGCCGACCTCCTGCGAGCCGGGCGGCCGCTCGTCATGGGCGTGCTCAACGTGACGCCGGACTCCTTTTCGGACGGGGGCGCGTTCTTCGATCCGGACACCGCGATCGCACAGGCGAAAGCCATGATCGAAGACGGCGCCGACATCGTCGACATCGGCGCGGAGTCGACGCGGCCTTACGGCGGTGCACAGCCGGTGTCCGCCGCCGAGGAGATCGCCCGCTTGGCGCCGGTGCTGCCCGCCGTCGCCGCGATGGGCGTGCCGGTCTCGGTCGACACGATGAAGGCCGCGGTGGGCGCCTGGGCGCTCGACCACGGCGCCACGATCCTCAACGACGTGTGGGGGCTGCAGGGCGATCCCGAGATGGCGCCGCTCGCGGCGGCGCGCCGCGTGCCCGTCGTGGTGATGCACAACCGCGATCGCGCCGATCCGGCGATCGACATCGTCGCCGACGTCGAGGACTTTTTCGCCCGCTCGCTGGCCGTCGCCGAGACGGCCGGCATGGCACCCGAGCAGACCGTGCTCGATCCCGGCATCGGCTTCGGCAAGACGCCGGCGCAGAGCATCGCGACGCTCGCGGCGACGCCGCGCCTTCTCGCCTTCGGCCGGCCGCTGCTGATCGGTGCGTCTCGGAAGCGGTTCATCGACAGCGTATCGCCCGCCCCGCCTCAGAAGCGGATCGGCGGGTCGCTCGCCGCCCATCTGCTCGCCGTGCTCGACGGGGCCGCCATCGTGCGTGTCCACGACGTGCCCGAGACCGTCCAGGCGCTGAAAATCGCCGCCGCTATCCGGAACGCCCGATGACCTCCGCACACGACATCGTTTTCGTCACCGGCCTCGCCGTCCATGCCTATCACGGCGTGATGGAGCACGAGCGCACCGTCGGGCAGACGTTCCTGCTCGACCTCGTCTTGTCGGCGGACCTCTCCGAGGCGTCCCGCACCGACAAGCATTCGACCACGGTATCCTACGATCAGGTGGTGGACTGCGCGACCCGCGCCTTCGTGGCGAAGCGCTTTCGTCTGGTCGAGGCTGCGGCCGGCGCGGTCGCCGAGGCGGTCCTCGAGAGCTTTCCGCGGGTAATGGAAATCCGCGTCACAGTGCACAAGCCGCATGCGCCGATTCCCGCGACCTTCACGGACGTCGGGGTCGCGATCGTCCGCACCCGGCATGGCTGAGGCGGTCCTCTCGCTCGGCGGAAATCTGGGCGAGCCGCGTGCGACGCTCGCGCGCGCGGTAGAGGTGCTGTGTGCCGATGCTGCGGTGCGACTTCTCGCGCGGTCGTCCGACTACCGGACGCCGCCCTGGGGCGACACCGATCAGCCTGCCTTCGTGAATCTCTGCATCCTCGTCGACACCAGTCTCTCGCCGCACGATCTCCTGGCACGCGCACGGTCCGTCGAGACCGCGCTCGGCCGCGACCGGGTGCGCGAGCGTCGGTGGGGCCCCCGCACCGCGGACATCGACATCGTGTCCTACGGCGATGCAGCAGGCGACGTGATCATCGAGGACCCGGACCTCGTGCTGCCGCACCCGCGCGCGGCCGAGCGCGCCTTCGTGCTGGTGCCGCTCGCCGAGATCGCACCGGACCACCGCCTCGGCGGCATCGCGGTTCGTGATCTCGTGGCCCGGCTCGACACCAGCGGCATCACGCGGCTGACGAGCAAATAACGAGGAGTCCGTAGATCGCCCGATACGGGCGGGGCCTGTATGCTCTGGCGGCACTTCCTCCATCCGGACCTGTACTTATACGGTTCTGTCCGGACCAACTATTCGCGCGAGTCCAGCCATGCATTCGCGATCGTTTCCTTGGCGAAACGCATTAGTCGTGGCATCTTCCGCGCCATGACTCAGACCGCCGAAGACCTCACGCTCGCCGGCGAGTTCCCGCCGGCCACCCGCGAGCAATGGCTCGCGCTTGTCGAGGGCACGCTGAAAGGCGCGCCCTTCGAGAAACGGCTCGTCTCCAAGACCTATGACGGGCTGCGGATCGAGCCGCTCTATCCGAGCGACCGCACTGCCCGCCCGGTGCCCGCGCGCGCCAGCGGCGCGCCCTGGCTGGTCCTGCAACGGGTCGATCATCCCGATCCGAAGGCGGCCAATGCCGAGGCGCTGCACGACCTCGAGAACGGCGCCACCGGCCTGTCCCTGGTGTTCGCCGGCAGCCTCGGGGCACGCGGCTACGGCATCGGCGGCGACTCCGACACGATCGCCAAGGTGCTGGCCGACGTACGGCTCGACGCCATCGCGCTCGACCTGCAGCTCTCGCCGCAGGCCAAGGAGGCGCCGCAGCGCATCGCCGATCTGGTGGCGGCACGCGGCCTCTCGCCCGGCGCGCTCGACATCCGTTTCGGCATCGATCCGCTCGGCGCCATCGCGGCGTTCGGCAAGGCACGGATCGCTTGGCCCGAGATGGCCAAGGAGTTCGTGATCAGGGTCCGTGATCTCGCGGCGCGCGGCTTCAAGGGCCCGTTCGCGGTGGCGGACGGCCGCGTGGTGCACGATGCGGGCGGCTCCGAAGCGCAAGAGCTCGCTTTCATGCTGAGCGTGGCGCTCACCTATGTGCGGGCGCTCGAAGCCGAGGGCATCCCGCTGGACGCGGCGCGGAAGACCGTGTCCTTCCGGGTCGCCGCAGACGCCGATCAGTTCCTCACCATCGCCAAGATCCGCGCGCTGCGGACGCTGTGGGCGCGGGTCGAGGAGGCCTGCGGCCTCGCGCCGTCCCACATCGTCGTCACGGCCGAGACGGCGTGGCGGATGATGACGACGCGTGACCCCGCCGTGAACATGCTGCGCGCGACAGTCGCGGTGTTCGCGGCCGGCGTCGGAGGCGCCGACGCCGTGACGGTGCTGCCGTGGACCGCGCCGATCGGCCTGCCCGACCGCGCCGCCCGCCGCATCGCCCGCAACACGCAGCTGATCCTGCTGGAGGAGTCGTATCTGTCCAAGGTCGCCGATCCGGCGGCCGGGGCCGGCGGCATCGAGGCGCTGACCAAGGAGCTCTGCGGCACCGCCTGGACGCTGTTCCAGGAGATCGAGGGAGCCGGCGGCATCTGGGCCGCACTGACCCAGGGTCTGCTGCAAAAGAAGATCGCGGGCGTGCGCACGGCACGTGAGAAGGCCGCCGCCAGCCGGCGCGACCCGATCACTGGCGTGAGCGAGTTCCCGAACATCGCCGAGGCCACGCCGAACATCATCGACGTCGCCCCGTCGGCGGTGACGCCCGTGCAGGCGAGCGTGACGCTCGAGCCGCTGTCGGCGATGCGGATCTCCGCCGCGTTCGAGGCGTTGCGCGACGCCTCCGACGCAGCCCTCGCCAAGACCGGCTCGCGCCCGAAGGTGTTCCTGGCCAATCTCGGCCCGCTCGCCGGCTTCACGGCTCGCGCCACCTTCACCAAGAACTTCTTCGAGGCCGGCGGTATCCAGACCATCGGCAACGACGGGTTCCTGGCCGACGGAAAGACCGACCTCGCCGCGCTGACCGCCGCCTACAAGGCGTCCGGCGCGACCCTGGCGTGCCTGTGCTCCTCCGACGACGGCTACGGCCGCGAAGCGGTCGAGGCGGCGAAGGCTCTGACCGCAGCGGGCTGCGCCCACATCTATCTCGCCGGACGTCCCGGCGAGCGCGAGGCGGAGTTCAAGGCTGCCGGCATCGCGCATGCGATTTTCATGGGCTGCGACCTGCTCGCGACCCTGACGGAGGCGCAGCGGCTCGCCGGCACGGGAACCGCCTGACGACGGCGCCGGTCGGCGCCGTGCGGATCCGCTCCGCACGGCCGGCCGGATGCCGCGGCGCATGTCGACGACGTAACGACACATGGCCCCATCGATGGGGCGCGTCATACTCTCTGGACTGAGACCACGGCGGCCGGCGGGTCGCACCACTCGCACGAGGCTCGAACATGACGAGGATTCCGGATTTCGCCACGGTCGCGTTCGCAGATACCGCCGCTCCGCCCGCGCCGACCGGAGCGACCGCCGCCCCCTGGCTGACCCCCGAAGGCATCACGGTGAAGCCGGCCTACACGGCGGCCGACCTCGATGGGCTCGACTTCCTGGACACCTATCCGGGCGTGCCGCCGTTCCTGCGCGGTCCCTACCCGGCGATGTACGTGACCCAGCCCTGGACGGTGCGGCAGTATGCCGGCTTCTCCACGGCCGAGGATTCGAACGCCTTCTACCGGCGCAATCTGGCCGCCGGCCAGAAGGGTCTGTCGGTCGCCTTCGATCTCGCGACCCACCGCGGCTACGACAGCGACCACCCGCGCGTCTCGGGCGACGTCGGCATGGCCGGCGTGGCGATCGACTCGATCTACGACATGCGCACGCTGTTCTCCGGCATCCCGCTCGACCAGATGAGCGTGTCGATGACCATGAACGGCGCGGTGCTGCCGATCCTGGCGCTCTACATCGTCGCCGCCGAGGAGCAGGGCGTGCCGCCCGTGAAGCTCGCCGGCACGATCCAGAACGACATCCTCAAAGAGTTCATGGTGCGGAACACCTACATCTATCCGCCCCTGCCCTCGATGCGGATCATCTCCGACATCTTCGCCTTCACCTCGCAGAACATGCCGAAGTTCAACTCGATCTCGATCTCCGGCTATCACATGCAGGAGGCGGGAGCGACGCAGGACCTCGAGCTCGCCTACACGCTCGCCGACGGCGTCGAATACGTGCGGGCCGGCGTGGCGACCGGACTGACCATCGACAAGTTCGCGCCGCGCCTGTCGTTCTTCTGGGCGATCGGCATGAACTTCTTCATGGAGGTGGCGAAGCTGCGCGCCGCCCGCCTGCTGTGGGCCAAGCTGATCAAGCCGTTCGACCCGAAGGATCCGCGCTCGCTCTCGCTGCGCACGCATTCGCAGACCTCGGGCTGGTCGCTCACCGCGCAGGACGTCTACAACAACGTCGTGCGCACGGCGATCGAGGCGATGGCCGCGACCCAGGGGCACACCCAGTCGCTGCACACCAACGCCCTCGACGAGGCGCTCGCGCTGCCGACCGACTTCTCGGCCCGTATCGCCCGCAACACCCAGCTGTTCCTGCAGCAGGAGAGCGGCACGACGCGGATCGCCGATCCATGGGGCGGCTCGTTCTACATCGAGCGGCTCACCTACGAGCTCGCCAGGACGGCCTGGGGCCACATCCAGGAGATCGAGGAGCTCGGCGGCATGGCCAAGGCCATCGAAGCCGGCATTCCGAAGCTGCGCATCGAGGAGGCGTCGGCCAAGACCCAGGCCCGCATCGACTCCGGCATCCAGTCGGTGTTCGGCGTCAACAAGTACAAGCTCCAGCACGAGGCAGCGATTGACGTGCTGAAGGTGGACAATTCCGCCGTCCGCACGATGCAGATCGAGAAGCTGCAGCGTCTGCGCGCCGAGCGCGACCCCAAGGCCGTCCAGGCGGCCCTGGACGCCCTCACCCATGCGGCCACCGACCCGTCCAAGGGCAACCTGCTGGCGCTCGCCATCGACGCGGCTCGTGCCAAGGCGACGGTCGGCGAGATCTCGCTCGCCCTGGAGAAGGTCTTCGGCCGGCATCGTGCCGAAATCCGGGCGATCTCGGGCGTCTACAAGCGGGAGGCCGGTGCGATGTCGCAGGGGATCGATCGGGTGCTGAAGCTCGTCGCGCAGTTCGAGCGTGACGAAGGTCGCCGTCCGCGCATCCTGGTCGCCAAGGTCGGCCAGGACGGCCACGACCGCGGCCAGAAGGTGATCGCCTCGGCCTTCGCGGATCTCGGTTTCGACGTCGATATCGGCCCGCTGTTCGCCACACCCGGCGAGGCCGCCCGGCAGGCGGTGGAAAACGACGTGCATATCGTCGGCGTGTCGTCGCTGGCGGCCGGCCATCTGACGCTGGTCCCCGAGCTGAAGGCGGCGCTCGCCGCCGAGGGGCGGCCCGACATCATGATCGTGGTCGGCGGCGTCATCCCGCCGCAGGACTGGGACGCGCTGAAAGCGTCCGGCGCCGAGGCGATCTTTCCGCCCGGGACCGTGATTGCCGACGCGGCCGAGGAGCTGGTGAAGACCCTCAACCGCCGGCTCGGCCACGAGCGCGCCGCGGCGGAGTGACGCTCGACACCGGTCCTAAACCTTGAGGTCAAGTCTGGAGCGGCCGGCATCGCGGATGCAGGCCGCTCTGGTATAAGCGGCCTCCCCGGCCGCACCTCGGCATGCGGCGCGCCAATTCGGAACCGCCGTCCATGATGCTCGCCCTTACCGCTCGCTGTCTCGTCGCCGCAGCCGCCGTCGCGCTCGCCGCCGCCCTGCCGGCTGCCGCCGACACCGTGATGTCGGCCAAGACCCGCTATCTCGACATGAAGGTCGAGATCGACAGTGCCCTGAAGAGGATGCCGGGCCTGTTCGAGAACCTGTCGGCGGAGGGCAAGACCTGGGGCGAGGCGAACCGCCGCGACGCCGACCAGGCCTGGCGCCGGGACAAGTCCGATTTCTCCGACGGCCGGAGCTGGGGCTTCGAGCGGACCTACACGCTGTTCTCGACCGCCGGCCGTTATGTGGGCGTACTGCGCCGGGACTACGTCTACACCGGAGGGGCACATCCCAACACCGTGGTCGACACGATCCTGTGGGACACGGCGGCGAAGAAGCCGGTGAGCGTGCGCCCCTTCTTCACCGAGACGGCCGACAACGGCCCCACCATGAAAGCCCTGGCGAAGCTGATCCGCGAGGCGGTGGCGAAGGAGAAGAAGGCGCGCGGCGGCGACGTCGCGAGCGATCTCACCAAGGACGAGTGGCTGAAGGGCATCGAACCGTCGCTGCTCAAGCTCGGGCCCCTGGTGCTCGCCCCGTCGAACGAGACCGGCAAGAGCGGCGGGCTCTCGGTCCACTTCTCGCCCTATGCGGTCGGCTCGTATGCCGAGGGCCTCTACACGGTCGTCATTCCGTGGCGCGATTTCGCCCAATATCTCTCGCCCGAAGGCCGCGCCGTATTCGGCGGCGAGCCGCCCCCGCCCGCGAAGGACGATTGAGGACGGAGGTCCTCAATGCGCCGCCTCGGGACGGCGGCGCGCCAGCAACTCCTGGAACCACGCCTCGCCGCGAACCGCCGCGAGATCCTCGTCAGCGGCGAGATGCTCGGGCGGCGGCAGCGTCGCGGCGGCTTCTGCGCCTTCCAGCGCGGCACGGCAGTCCTCGGAGTGGCCGCGCAGCGCCGCGATGCAAGCCAGCGTGTAGGTCTCGTTCGGGGCGATCCGCAGCGCCGTGCGAGCCACCTCCTCGGCGCGATCGAGCAGCGCGTCGCTCTCGTCGACATCGTCGGACAGGTGCGCCCAGGCGATCAGCGCCGCGGCACGATCGCAGAGCGCATCGTAGTCGCCGGTCGCGATGCGCAGGGCTCGCGCGAACACCGCATCGGCCTCCGCGAACAGACGCGCGGCATCGGCCGGATCGGCGCTTCGCTCGGCCCGCGCGACGAGCTCGCCGGCCCAGGCGAGAAGCGCGACGCTGCGGTCCGGTTGCACCCGTGCCGCCGTCGAAAACCTCTCCGCCGCGAGCGACCACAGCCGCTCGGCTTCGACCGTCTGCTCGACGCGCCGCGCCAGGGCGGCGAGGGCGGCGCCCCAGGCGACCAGGGCATCCGCTCCCGGCGCAGCGAGGTTGCGGGCGACGGCGAACTTCACGTCCGCCTCGTGCAAGAAGCGCCGCGCCACCGCCGCATCGGCGACGCGGGCGGCGCGGGCGGCGAGCGCCTGTGCCCAGGCGACCAGCACCGCGGCGGCGTCGGGAGCGACACGCAGGTCTCGGGCGAAGCGCTGGTCGTCGGCTTGCCAGAGCCGCTCGGCGTCTTCCCGATCACGGGTCTGCACGGCGGCACCGGTGACATGCCCGCCGAACGGCGAGGCGCTCCCGGGCGCGAGACGCACTGACTCGTCCGACACGCATTCCGCCATCCTGTGCGCGGGGTCGATCGCGAGCGGGTCCGCGGCCCGACGCGCCCGCGCTGCCAGGAGACGGGCCGATCGGCCCATGTCACGGCCGCCGGCCCGGACGCGCCGCGCCGGACCATGCGGGTCCTGCATCTCGGCCGCATCGGCACTCCGTCGATCCGTGACCGACCGATCGATGGAGCCCGCCCACCACGCGCGATCGTCCATCGGCGAGCCTCGTCGGCGTGGCCGCATGCCGCCCGCAGCCGCATCGATGCGGGCCGCCGGAGGCGCGCGGCATGCAAGCATGAAGGCTAACATCGTCGCCGCCTTCGCGACAACGCATCGCAGCGCGACCGGATCGGCCGACGATCAACAACAGGAGAGGCGTGACCGGAAAAGCGCGCGGCTCTCCTCACGGTCGTGAGAAGAGCAGGCTACGCGCAGGCTAGGCCCGGATCAGCGCGCATCCACGACGGCGCGGCGATCGACGATCTCTCGGGCGTGGCGCACCACCGCGTCGGCGACGATGGCGTGGCCCTCGGCGGTCGGGTGGAAGGCACCCGAGTAGAGGGCCGCATAGGCCGGCTGCATCACGTCGAATGGCGAGATGCCCTCGCGATGCGTGTTCGCCGTGAGGAACGCGTCGTTGGGGCTGTGGATCAGCCGCCAACGTTTGCCGTAGGGCAGCGTCGCCGCAGGCGAGTAAGGCTGGAAGTCGTCGATCTTCAGCGACAGGCGCGGCACCACCATGTTGATCTGATCGAGCAGAGCGCGCTGCGGATCGCGGGCGCAGACGCCGCGACGGGCGAACATGGCGGTGTGCTCGGTGACGAAGCGGAAGCCGGTGCCGTTGCCGGTGGCGAGCCGCGGGCAGCCCGGCCGCTTGCGGGCGTCGGCGATGCACTCCTGCCGGGCCTGAAGCTCGCGGGTGAAGTCCGAGACCTGCTGCACGCGGGCGCTGCTGAAATTCAGCTTGGGATGCACGTCGAGGCCGAGCGTCGGCTGCAGGCCGCAGACCCGGCCGGTCTCGTCGAACTGGACCGGCTCGTATGCATTGTGCAGCACCGTCGAGGGATCGACGCCGAAGCCGTCGGTCAGCGCGTCCTTGAGCGCCTTCATGCGTCGGTCGAGCACGTCCAGATAGACACGCGCGACATTCGGCTCGAACCGCAACGTGTGCCCGACCAGGCCGGCGATCGGGGCGAGATCGGCAGCGCTCTCGGTGATGCCGTAGGCGACCAGAGCGCCGAAGCCGACATCGTTGCCGCCGATCGAGAGGAGCACAAGATCGATCGGCCGCTTGCGGCTCTCCGGCGGACACCAGAATTTCGTGAAGGTCTGCGACGAGATCGACGTCGAGCCGTGGCTGTAGACCGGCAGCGTGTAGGTCGCATCGCGCGAGCGCGGCGCCCCCGGCCGGCACATCAGCTCGGTGAGCTGGTCGAGCTGCGGCACCACCGTCTTCTGGGCGTTCGGGCCGGTGGTCTGCTCGCGCGGCTCGCGCGGACCGAACAGGCCTTCGACCGTATCGGAGCCCGAGCAGGCGAGGCTGACGAAGCTGACGGCGCGGTGGCGGTTCTCCAGCGAGAGCTGGATGCCGACCCGAAACGGATAGCCGTACTGCGAGCGATGGCAATCCGCAGAGAGCCATTGGGCGCCGCGCTTGTCGAAGGCGGCCTGGAACTCGGGCGAGGTCGGACGATAGACGAGGCCCTTCTCCTCGTCCTCCAACAGGCGCTTGGGCAGCGACTTCGGGTTGGTGTTCTCGGGCGCCGAGGCGACCCCGTAGGTCGGCATCCGCATCGACCGGGTGGCGACGTCGTCGCGGGTGTTCACCGGGTCGTAGACCATCTCGCGGCCCGCGCTGAACACCACGGGTCGATCCGGATTGCTTTCGCCGGAGGCGAACGAGTCGCCCATCGCCACCACCAGGACGTCCTCGACGATCACGTTCGGATCGGCGAACTCGCGCCCGTCCGGCAGCCGGACCGACACCGACGCGCCCGAGACCGAGCGGTTGGTGGAAAACGGCAGGCGCTTGATTACGAAGGGGCTTTTGCAGGATTGACGGACCGTCTCGCCGGGCGGGCCGGCGCGGCGCGGCCGCCACGTCCAGGTGCACTCGCCGTCGGCCGTCGCGAGCTGCTCGGGCGCCAAGCGCACGATCACGGTGTGGGCGTCCGGCAGGATGGTGTCCTCTTTCGCCGTTCCCCACGAATACTGGCGGTCACAGGTGGCGGGATAGCGGCGCGGCCGTGCATTGCGGTCGTAGCAGTTCAGGTCCAGCGTCTGGGCTGCCCAGCCGAGCCGGCTCCGCTCGTAGTTGCGGCCGGCCGTGGCAGCACAGGAGGTCAGCGTCGACGGGTCGCGGCAATCGGGATCGTTGAGCCGACGCTCGGTGCGCCAGACGATGTTGCCGGGAACCGGGTCCTGCGCGGCGCCACGAACCGCCTTGTAGGCCCGGTCGTGCAGATCGAACGCGCTGGTGCGCTTGAAGAAGCGGAACGGATTCTCGACCTCCCACACGAGGTCGGCCGCCTGCGCGGCCCCGAGCGACCCGGTCAGGGCGAGCGAAGTCGCGACGATCGAGATCGCCACAGTCGTCCTGGAGCGCATGAGTGTCCCCCTCCGGCGCCGGAATTTATCTAATGATATCGGGTTGGTCGCCGCTGGGGAGAGGAAAGTTCATTCTTCGTTAACTACGACTGTAAACCATTGTGACTCAAGGCGATCGGCGGCTCCATCGGACACCCTGCAGGCCCCGGGACGCCACCGCCGCGGCCCGGTCTCGATGGGCGATCAATTCCGAACTCGGCCCGCGGGCGCCGAGCCGAAGGCCGCGAGAGCGCCCACGCTGGGGCCGACGCGACGCCCCGACCATCCCTCGGCGCATGGCCCGGTCGAGCACGGCGGGCGTTCCTCTGCGGACCGTCCTGCTCTACAGAAGAGATCATGATTCCGCGCACCGCTCTCGCCCCGTCGGCTTCCGACATCGTTCGCCTCGTTGCCGGTGTCCGGGCCGGCGAACGGGCCCTTCTGGCCCGTGCCATCACGCTTGCCGAATCGAAACGCCCCGATCACCAGCTCGCCGCCCGCACCCTGGTGCAGGAGCTGCTGCCGGCGACCGGCAAGGCGATGCGGGTCGGCATCACGGGGGCGCCCGGCGTCGGCAAGTCGACCACCATCGACGCGCTCGGCTCGTATCTCACCCGGCTCGGCCACAAGGTTGCGGTGCTCGCCGTCGACCCCTCCTCGGCCCGCACCGGCGGCTCGATCCTGGGCGACAAGACCCGGATGGCGCAGCTGTCCGCCGACCCGAACGCCTTCATCCGCCCCTCGCCCTCGGCCGGCACGCTCGGGGGCGTCGCCGCCAAGACCCGCGAGACGATGCTGATCTGCGAGGCGGCAGGCTACGACGTGATGCTGGTCGAGACGGTGGGCATCGGCCAGTCGGAGACCGCCGTCGCCGACATGACCGACATGTTCCTGGCCCTGATGCTGCCCGGCGCCGGCGACGAGCTGCAGGGCATCAAGAAGGGCCTGGTCGAGCTCGCCGACATGATCGCCGTGAACAAGGCGGACGGCGACAACCTCGCCCGTGCCCGCGCCGCGGCGGCCGAGTATCGGGCGGCGCTGCACATCCTCTCGCCGCGATCGCCGAACTGGCAGGTGCCGGTGGTGACCTATTCGGCCTACACGGGCGACGGACTAGCGGCGCTGTGGACCAAGGTGGTCGAGCATCGCGACACCATGACCAAAACGGGCGAGCTCGCGGCGCGCCGCCGCGACCAGCAGGTCAAGTGGATGTGGTCGATGGTCGAGGATCGCGTCCACGCCCGCATCGCCTCCGATCCGACGCTCACGGCGAAGCTGCCGCAGATCGAGGCCGACGTCGCCGAAGGCCGGCTGTCACCCGCTGTCGCGGTCGATCAGATTTTTGCGGCGCTCGGGTGGTGATGGGGTCACACGCGCTGGCCTGACGGCGCCAAAACCGCGGTGCTGATGACCACCATCCTGATCACCGGCTTCGGCCGTTTCCCGGGCGCACCGTTCAATCCGACCAGCGGGCTG
The DNA here is from genome assembly GCF_003258865.1 of Rhodoplanes roseus. Classification (GTDB taxonomy): domain Bacteria; phylum Pseudomonadota; class Alphaproteobacteria; order Rhizobiales; family Xanthobacteraceae; genus Rhodoplanes; species Rhodoplanes roseus. The sequence continues at coordinate 50,333 of NZ_NPEX01000002.1, forward strand.
GTGCGGGATCTGATCCGCCGCCGGCGCCCGGCGCTCGCCGGCGTTCGGCTTGTCGGCCACGTGTTCGCGACACGGTGGGACGCGGTCGACCGCGAGCTCCCCGATCTGCTCGAACGCGAAAAGCCAGATGTTGTGGTGCTGCTCGGAGTCGCGACACGGGCCGACCGCGTGCGGCTCGAGCTGGTCGCCCGCAACCGGCGGACCGTGCTGCTTCCGGACGCAGGCGGAGCACGGGCCCCGGCGATGAGGATCGAGGCGGGCGCACCGTTCTTCGTGCGCGGTCGCTATCCCGTGGCGCGCCTTCGTGCGGGACTACGACAGGCCGGCATCGATCCGGCGTTGTCACGCAACGCCGGCGGATACTTGTGCAACTACGCCTACTGGCGCGCGCTCGAGAGCGCATCCAGACCGAGCGGACCGACGCTCGTGGTGTTCGTGCATGTCCCGCCGCTGCATCGCCTCGCGCGTACATCGCCACGATCGTCACGCCATTGTCACGTCGGGCGCGACCGGGACTTCACCACCCGGGCACTCGAGCAGTTGATCGTCGCGGCCGTGGCCGCGCGCTAGGTCGCGAGATCACGAGATCAAGAGCCTCGGTCCAGGCCATTCAGCCGCGGTCGCCTGCGGAACCCGGACGAGACCTCCGGGTTACCTCCGCATCAGCGACAACGGAGGTTTTCGCATGAACTGGGATCGCATCGAAGGCAACTGGAAGCAGGTCCAGGGCAAGATCAAGGAGCAGTGGGGCAAGCTCACCGACGACGACCTGACCGCCATCAATGGTCGTCGCGAGCAGCTCGAAGGCAAGCTCCAGGACCGCTACGGTTACACCCGCGACCAGGTGAAGAAGGACGTGGACGACTGGCTGAGCCGCTCCTGATCAGTTCGGAACCGAGTTTCGGCGCCCGGGGCCCTGCCCCGGGCGTTTTCGCGTCCGGTGGAATTTGCGGCAGCCCGTCCCCATGTATGATGGCGCTGCCATGACCCCCTCGACCGATCCCGACACACGCGCTGAAACGCCTCGGCCACGGCGCCGCAGGCGCCGCATCATGATCCTCACCATCCTGGCTCTCTTCCTGCTGCCGATCGCCGTTCGGGCCGCCCTCTATGCCGCGGGCGAGACGCCGCGGAGCTGGCGCGACGCCGACTGGTCGAGCATCGGCAGCCTGCCGGCCGCCGCGGCCCATCCGGAGGCTCGCGTGCTGGTGCTGTCCGGCCGCACCGGCGGCTGGAAGGGGGTCGTCTCGGTCCACAGCTGGATCGTGCTGAAGCAAAAAGACGCCCGGAGCTGGACGCGCTACGACGTTGTGGGCTGGGGCAATCCCGTGCGGCTCAACGGCTGGGCCCCGGACGGGCGCTGGTACGGCAACCCGCCGGCCGTGATCGCCGACGTCTCTGGCGAAGCCGCGGAGGCGCTGATCCCGAGAATCCTCGAGACGGTCCGAGGCTACCAGTACGCCAATGCCGGGGATTACCGGGTGTGGCCGGGTCCGAACAGCAACACCTTCGTGGCGAGCGTGCTGCGCGCCGTGCCGGAACTCGGCGCGGCACTGCCGGCCAACGCCATTGGCCGCGATTTCAGGCCCGGCGCCTATGTGGGCGCGAGCGACAGCCGCACCGGCGTGGAGGCGAGCGCGCTCGGAATCGTCGGTCTCAAGGCGGGATGGGTCGAGGGCATCGAGGTCAATCTGCTCGGCCTGGTCGTCGGGCTCGATCTGCGGCGGCCGGCCGTCAAGCTCCCCGGCTTCGGCCGCATCGGCCTCGATCCGGTGCCGTCTGCCACGGCGGCGAGCCATTGAGCCGCAATCGGGCCGGGTGACGATCCGGCCGGCTTGTGCGACGCTGGGTCCATCGAGACGATAGGCCATCAGGCACGAACGGGCTCATGCGAAACACCTCGGCCCTGCTGCAGACGATATCGTTTCCGGCGATCCGCCGCCGGGGCGTGACGACCCTCCAGGTGAATCTCGGCTACCGCTGCAACCAGTCCTGCGTCCACTGCCATGTCGCGGCCGGACCATCGCGCACCGAGGAGATGGACGCGGCGACCATCGATCTCGTGCTCACCGTCCTGACGCGGCGCGGCATCGACACGCTCGACCTGACGGGCGGTGCACCCGAACTCAATCCGCAATTTCGGCGGCTGGTGAGGACCGCGCGGGCGCTCGGCGTCGCCGTGGTGGATCGCTGCAATCTGACCATCCTGGAGGCTTCCGGCCAGGAGGATCTGGCCGGCTTCCTCGCGGCCGAACAGGTCGAGATCGTCGCCTCGCTGCCGTGCTATCTCGAGGAGAACGTCGACCGCCAACGCGGCAAGGGCGTGTTCGGGACGTCGATGACGGCGCTGCGCCGATTGAACGCACTCGGCTACGGACGTGGTGACGGGCTGGTGCTGAACCTCGTCTTCAACCCGCAGGGCGCGAGCCTGCCTCCCGCTCAGGCCGCGCTGGAGCAGGACTACAGGCGCGTGCTGTCCGAGCGCCACGGCGTGGTCTTCGACCGGCTGTTCGTGCTCGCCAACATGCCGATCCAGCGGTTCGGCGCGATCCTGTCGCGGCACGACGACCTCGACCGCTACGTCGGGCTCCTGCGCGATGCGCATCGCGACGACAATCTTTCGACCGTGATGTGCCGCGACCTCGTGTCGGTCGACTGGCGCGGCTTCCTCTACGATTGCGACTTCAATCAGATGCTCGACCTTCCGCTCGTGGCCCGGAGCGATGCGCGCCCGCACCTCCGCGACCTGCTCGACGACGACCTCGGCGGCCATCCGATCCGGGTCGCCGGTCACTGCTTCGCCTGCACGGCCGGACAGGGATCGAGCTGCGGCGGCGCTCTCACGAGCGACGGCGCCTCGGCGGCGGCGGAATGACATGCTGTCGATCGTCGTTCCGGTGCTGAACGAGCAGAACGCCGTCGTCGCGACACTCGATGCACTCGCGCCGCTGCGGGCACGCGGCGCCGAGGTGATCGTGGTCGACGGCGGCAGCCGGGACGCGACCGTCGCTCGCGCGATGCCGCTGGCCGATCGCGTCATCGCGACGCCGCGCGGACGGGCGGTACAGATGAATGCCGGCGCAGCGATCGCGCGCGGCACGGTGTTGCTGTTCCTCCACGCCGACACGCGACTGCCGGATCGTGCCGATCGGCTGATCGCCGGCGCGCTCGCCTCGCCGGATCGCGCCTGGGGCCGGTTCGACGTGATCATCTCGGGGCGCCATCCCCTACTGCGCGTCGTCGCCACGATGATGAATCTGCGCTCGCGCCTGACCGGCATCGCCACCGGCGACCAGGCCATCTTCGTGCGGCGGGACGCCTTCACGACGGCCGGAGGATTTCCGCCGATCGCCCTGATGGAGGACATCGCCCTCTCGGCTGCGCTCAAGCGCATCTCCGCCCCCGCCTGCCTGTCGACTTGCGTGATCACCTCGGGTCGACGTTGGGAGACGCATGGCACGGTCCGAACCATCCTGCTGATGTGGCGGCTGCGTCTCGCCTATTGGCTCGGGGCCTCTCCGACCCGGCTCGCCCGCGCTTACGGTCATGATCCGAAGCCGCAGTCCTGAGCCGGTCGCCATCGCCATTCTGGCCAAGGCACCGGTGCCCGGCCTCGCCAAGACGCGCCTGATCCCGGGGCTCGGCGCCGCGGGCGCGGCGGCGCTCCAGGAGCGCCTCACCGCCCGTGCCGTGACCACGGCGCTGGCCGCCGCAACGGGGCCGGTCAAGTTGTGGGCGACACCCGACCCGCGTCATCCGAGCTTCTCGCGCCTGGCGGCGCACACCGCGGTCGGGTTGTTCCCCCAGCCGGACGGCGATCTCGGCACCCGCATGCGCGTCGCGGCCGAAACGGCCGCCGGCCCGGTGCTGGTGATCGGCACCGACTGCCCGGTCCTCACGGCGCCCCATCTCGTCGCCTGCGCGGAGTCGCTGCGCGACGGGATCGACGCGGTCGTGATTCCGGCCGAGGACGGCGGCTATGTCCTGATCGGCATGCGCCTCGCGAGACCGGAGCTGTTTTCCGGCATGCCGTGGAGCACGGCCGAGGTGATGGCATCGACTCGCCGACGACTCGCTCGAACGGGCCTGAGCTGGCGCGAGCCGGCACGGCTGTGGGACGTGGATCGACCAGAGGATCTCGCCCGGCTGGCGGCCGAGCTTGTCATGTAAAGGTCCCCGAGCCTACGTACTTGCACGAAGACGCTGCCGTGAGATGGCGCGTCATAGTGGGCGAACACCCGGAAGGCCTCGACTGTCGTGTCGCATGCGACGAATGCCCTTTCGAGATCGAGCGCGCATTCGCCGCAAGCACGGGGGCTGAAGTGAAAGTCGTCATGGCCCGGTGCCCGTACCGCGGGCAATCTGTCTCGACGGGCATCGAGATCGAGGAGGCCACCTTCTCGCGTCTGCCGGACACGCTGATCCTGTCCCGCTGCCCGCTGTGCGGGCTCGAGCACGTGTGGTGGAAGACCGAAGCCTGGCTGGAAGACGCCCGCTACGACAAGGACGCGGACGGACCGGCCGGCTGAGCCGCCGCGGCGACCTCCGACAGCACGCCCACCGGCGCCGGCAGAATTGGTGGTCCGTCCGGTGCGACCCCGTCCGGCACCGCGATACGGAACTCAGGGACCGGGCTCGCAACGGCCTGCGCCGGAGGCTCGGGCTCGTCCCACAGTGCCGTCGCCGCCGTCCAGAGCTCGACTTCGTGCACCGCCTCGCGGATGCGCGAGAGGAACTCCTGCTCGTCGAAATAGCGCTTCCAGCGTCCGGACTTGTAGAGCTCGACGAGATGGGCCCGCCGCCGCTCGGCCAGCATGAGGCCCTTGCGGCTCGTCGCGGCCGAGAAGGCGCGCGGAATCATGGAAGGCATGGGAGGTCGCCCGGGGTTCGATGACGATCCTGAGGGTTGGACGCGTACAGGACGGCGACCGATTCGCTACGCGGCGCTGAGGCAGCTTTAAGGCAATACCACTGTTATCCGCAAAGGTATTTCTTTCGGGGTGTCGCCGAACAGCGACCACCGATGCAAATATGCAACAGTTTCGCGCACAACAGCACCTTCGGGCTGCGTTTAGCCGATCGTCGCAACCGACGAGGGGACTGGGCGTCGCTGATGAAAGTCGCGCGGCCGAACCGGATGGGCCACGGCGGACGAAAATCGTACGGCCCGGGACGTCGGCCGCACACCGCCGCCTGGGGCGGCGGACTCCGCGCTACTGAGATTTCGCGACGAAGCCGACCACGGCCTTCTCGGACTGGAAGGCGGCGATCACCCGGCCCATTTCATCCTCGGCCAGGGCCCGGTCGGAAATGCGGATGCGGTAGAGGCCGCCCGGCTTCGGTCCGTCGACGATGCTGGCCCGGTTCGATTCGAGCACCCGGGCGATATCGGAGGCGCTCGCCTGTGGCTGAAAGCGAACGAGCGCAAAGGTCGCCGGTGCCGCCTCGGCCGATCCAGCCGGCTCCTCGTAGGAGGCCATCTCGGGCGCTCCGCCGCCGCTGCGCTCCCCCAGGCTGAGCCCCGCGATCACGCTCGCCTGGACGACGATGACGAGAGCAGCCAGCGCGCCCGCCCAGGCGATCTTGCGGGGCGACAGGGCGGCGAAAAAGTCCACCAGCCGCGCACCGAGCGACGCGGCGGCCTGCGTCTTGCGAGCCGGACCTTCCTCCGCCGCGATCGCCGCGAGCACACGATCCATGGCACGCGCCGAAGGCGTCCCCAGGCTCTCGTTCAGGTGGATCGTCTCGGCCATCTCCTCCCGCACCAGCTCGTAGCGGTGCGCCAGCTCCGGATCTCGGGCGAGCGCCTGCTCCAGCGCCTCGGCCTCGTCGCGGCTCAGGGTGCCGGCCGCGTGCCACGGCAGCATCTCCTCGAGAGCGGCGCGGTCGAGACCTCGTCTGTCCGTCGTCATCATGGCCAACCTCGCTCGACCCCGGCCGCCTTCAGCAGCTCGCCCAGCTTCTTGCGCGCATAGAACATGCGCGTCTTCACCGTGTTCTCCGGGATGCCGACGATGCTCGCCACGTCTTCCACGGACCGCTCGTGGTAGTAGACGAGATCGATGATCTCCCGGTGCTCGGGGGTCAGCGACTGCAGGCACTTCCGCAACACCGCACCCTTGTCCTTCTTCTGCATGGCGGTTTCGGGGTCGTCGGACGTGTCCTCGATCGCCGCTGCCGCCTCGTCGTCCAGCGCCTCGTCGCTCTTGCGACGCACCGCCGACAACGCCTTGAACCTCGCGATCGCGAGAAGCCACGTCGAGACGGCGCTGCGACCTTCGAACCGGCCCGCCTGGCGCCACACGTCGAGGAACACCTCGCTGATCATGTCCTCCGCCACCGCCTGGCTGCCCACGATCCGCAGGACGAACCGATAGACACGGGTGTGGTGCCGGGAGAACAGCACCTGCATGGCGAGCCGGTCGCCATCGGCGATCCGAGCGATCAGGTCGACGTCCGAAGTCGTTGGATCGGCTTTCAACGGTCGGCTCGTGAGGGTAGTCGCCCCGGAAAAGGCATGGGTTCAAACAGGATCGGCATGGATCGACACCACGGTGCGGATGACGGCCAGGTGCGGCTGAAATGCAACACTTCGGCTCCGCTGGCGAGGCGAAAATCGCGCCATGCCGGGGTGGTGGGTGGAAAAGCGCCCACGGTTCGACCCTGCTCTGCTTTAGGCACTTCGTCCCCCGCCCCGGGCCCTCCGCCCCGCCGTCGCATCACCGCGGCAGGGCCGGACCGGGCCGCGCACAACCGTAACATGTCGGCCCCGATTCCGAATGACCGCACTGCTCGGTTTTCGCGGCGCCGCGTCCAGGGCATAACTGCATTGCCCCCGATCGCCGAACGGTGAAACCGCCGCCCGGCCGCGAGGGCTGAACGCGATCGCGGAACAGGGACATCAGGGCGAATGGGCGAGTTCGGAATCGGACAGGCGGTGCGGCGTGAAGAAGACCCTTATCTGCTGCGCGGCCAGGGGCGATATGTCGGCGACGTGACGCTGCCGGGCGAGTTGCGGAGCGCGGTCCTGAGATCCCCCCATGCCCATGCCGAGATCGTCTCGCTGGACGTGACGGCCGCCGAGAGAATGCCCGGGGTGGTGACGATCCTGACCGGCCGCGATGCCGCCGTCGCCGCACTCGGAACCCAGGTCCCACATACGCCGCGCCGGCGCCAGGACGGATCAGCGGCCTTCGTCACGCCGCAGCCCGTGCTGGCCGCCGACCGGGTACGGCATGTCGGCGAGGCCATCGCGTTCGTGGTCGCCGAGACGCTCAATGCCGCCAGGGACGCGGCCGAGGCGATCGTGGTGGACTACGCACCACTGCCGGCCGTGCCGACCCTGGCCGATGCGATCGCACCCGGGGCCACCGCGGTCCATGACGGCTGCCCGTCCAACGACGCCTTCTTCCATGCGATCGGAGACGCCGACGCGACGGCGCGGGCGATCGCCGGAGCGCCCCGGGTGGTGCGTCGGCGGCTCCCCATCAGCCGCGTCGTGGCGAACCCGATCGAGCCGCGTGGCTGCGTGGCCGAATACGACCCGCGGGTGGATCGCACGACGCTGCGCTGCACCACCCAGGCGCCCCACACGTTCCGGCGCATCATCGCGACCGAGATCCTCCGCGTGCCCGAATCCCGGCTCCGCGTCGTCTCGGACAATGTCGGCGGCGGCTTCGGCGCCCGCGGACAGGTCGCGCCCGAGTTCGCCCTCGCCTGCCTCGCGGCCCGGCTCACCGCCCGCCCGGTGCGCTGGACGGCCGACCGCAGCGAAGCGCTCCTTTCGGACGAGCACAATCGCGACAACATCACCGAGGCCGAGCTGGCGCTCGACCAGGACGGCAAGTTCCTGGCTCTCCGGGTGAAGACCTTCGCCAACCTGGGAGCCTATTACGGCTGCGACCGAACCGCCGGGCCGCCGGTCAACAATCTCGGCGTGCTCGCCGGCACCTACGTGATCCCGGCGATCCGGGTCGAGGTCACGGGCGTGCTCAGCAACACCATGGTCACCGGCCCCTATCGCGGTGCCGGCCGCCCCGAAGCAGCCTATGTCATCGAGACCATGGTGGACGCCGCGGCGCGCGAGCTCGGCATCGATCCGGTCGAGCTCCGGCGCCGCAACACGATCCCGGCTGCGGCGATGCCGTACAAGACCGCGCTCGTCTACACCTACGACTGCGGCGACTTCGGCAAGAACATCGAGGACGCGCTGCGGCTCGCCGACGCCGGCGGCTTTCCGGCGCGACTGGAGGACTCGCGAGCGAAGGGCAAGCTGCGCGGCTTCGGACTGTCCAGCACGGTGGAAGCGTCCAACGGCGGCTTGATCGAGCATGCCGACATCCGGTTCGACCCGGGCGGGTCCGTCACCGTCTCGGTCGGCACCCACGACCACGGCCAGGGCCACCAGACCACCTTCCGTCAGATCGTCGCCGACAAGCTCGGCCTCGATCCGTCACAGATCATGTTCCGCTGGGGGGACACCGAGCAGGTCGACATCGGGACCGGCACGTTCGGCTCGCGTTCGACCGTCACGGCGGGCAGCGCGATCGTCGCGGCCGCCGACAAGATCGTCGCCAAGGCACGGGCGATCGCGGCCGCGATGCTGGAGGCCGATCCCACCGATCTCGAATTCGCGAACGGCCGCTTCGCCGTCGCCGGCACCGACCGCGGCGTCGGTCTCGCCGAGGTGGCGCGGGCCTCGTTCTCGCCCGCCCGGATTCCGAAGGGCCTCGAGCCCGGCCTGTTCGAGTCCTACACGTCGGACGGCGGCGTGCGCACTTATCCGAACGGCTGTCACATCAGCGAAGTGGAGATCGACCCGGAGACCGGCGTCGTGAGGCTGGTCCGCTACGCGGCCGTCGACGATGTCGGACGGATGATCAATCCGCTGCTGGTCGAGGGACAGATCCACGGCGGCATCGCCCAAGGCGCCGGGCAGGCGCTGATGGAATCCGTCGTCTACGACGAGACGGGACAGCTGATCACCGGCTCGTTCACGGACTACTGCATGCCGCGCGCCTACGACTTCCCGCCGATTCTGCTCGGGGAGAACGAAGTACCGACCGCCACGAACCCGCTCGGCGTCAAAGGTGCCGGCGAGTCTGGAACAGTCGGAGCGATGTCGTCGATCGCGATCGCGGTCAACGATGCGCTCGCGCGTGCCGGCGTCGCGCCCGTCGCCATGCCGGCCACGCCCGAGAAGATCTGGCGTGCGATCCGTGACGCTGCGTCATAGCGGCTGCCCGCACACCGCCACTCCGGATCACTGCTTATTGATTCGCAACTGGTTTTTGGCGCCCATGGGTATCTGCCGCAAGTGCGGAGGGAATCGACGAGAACGCGCGCTTATGGTGTAGTTGGTCGCTCCGGGCGCGGTCGCGGGGTGATTTGAGCGAAGGCCGCGTTCGATCCGATGGAAAAGCAAACGCGGCGTTATCCATCCGGCATCGGTGGAGAAGGGGGCGAGCATGCCGCTCGACGATGAATTACGGTCAACTCTCGCCAAGCGCCGGGACAAGATTCTGGCCGCTGGTGGCGCAAAGAAGACTGCCGATCGTCACGCCAAGGGCCTGATGACGGCGCGCGAGCGGATCGCGGCGCTGCTGCAGGACGGCACCTTCCAGGAATACGGCGCGCATGCGAAGCATGCCTGCACGGCCTTCGGCATGTCGGAGGTCGAGATTCCGGCCGATGGTGTCGTGGTCGGCACCGGCTATGTCGGCGGTCGACAGGTTGCCGCGTTCAGCCAGGACTTCACGGTCGTCGGCGGCACTCTCGGCAAGATGCACGGCCAGAAGATCGTCTGGGCCATGGACTACGCCGAGAAGAACGGCGTGCCGCTGGTCGGCTTCAAGGATTCGGGCGGTGCCCGCATCCAGGAAGGCATCGACGCTCTCTCCGGTTACGGCGAGGTGTTCTATCGCAACGTGGTGCTCTCCGGCGTGGTGCCGCAGATCGCCATCATCGCCGGGCCGTGCGCCGGCGGCGCCTCCTACTCTCCCGCGCTGATGGATTTCATCATCATGACGCGGCAGAACGCCCAGATGTTCATCACCGGCCCGCAGGTGATCAAGTCGGTCTCCGGCCGCGACGTGAGCATGGACGACGTCGGCGGCGCCGAGATGCACGCCTCGGTGAGCGGCAACGTGCACCTGCTGGCCGACGACGACGCCCACGCCGTCGAGCTGACCCAGAAGCTGCTGTCGTTCTTCCCGAGCAACAATACCGAAGATCCGCCCCACGACCCGACCCCGGAGCTCAACCTCGATCCCGATCCGGGCATCGACGCGCTGGTGCGCTCCGACGCCTCCGAGCCGATGGACATGCACGCCATTGTCCGCCGCGTGCTCGACGACGGCGATCTCCTCGAAATACACGCCCAGTTCGCCAAGAACCTGATCGTCGGCTTCGGCCGGGTTCAGGGCGTGATCGTCGGCATCCTGGCCAACAACTCGATGGAGAAGGCCGGCTGCCTGGACATCGACTCGTCCGACAAGGGTGCCCGGTTCATCCGCTTCTGCAACGCCTTCAACATTCCGATCGTCACCTTCGTGGACGTCCCCGGCTTCCTGCCCGGGATCGACCAGGAGCGCGGCGGCATCATCCGGCACGGCGCCAAGATGCTGTTCGCCTATTCCAGCGCGACCGTGCCGAAGATCACGATCGTGACCCGAAAGGCCTATGGCGGCTCGTATCTCGCGATGTGCAGCCAGGAGATGGGGGCCGACGTAGTGTTCGCCTGGCCGACGGCGCAGATCGCCGTGATGGGCGGCGAAGGCGCCGTCAACATCCTGTACAGCAAGGAGCTGAAGGCGATCGAGGACGCGGGAGCCAAGCGGGCCAAGCGCAAGGAGTTCGTCGAGCACTATCGCAACGAGTTCGCCTCGCCCTATCTGGCCGCGTCCAAGGGCTACATCACCGACATCATCGAGCCGGAGATGACCCGCGCCACGATCTCGCTGTCGCTTCGCAAGCTGCTCACCAAGCGCGAGCTGCGGCCGGCGAAGAAGCACGGGCTGATCCCGCTTTGATGACCATGCCGCAGCAAAACGGAGTCCTTCGGACATGACTCAGGAGATGCTCGGGGGCCTCCTCCTCCAGCTCTACGGCTCGTTCCTGGTGAGCGCCGTGGTGGCCGCCCTGACGGCGGTCGTCACGGTCAGGATCATGATGCGCCGCCCGCAGCAAGAGGCCGTGGCCGTGCCGGCCGCGGCCCCCAAGCTGCCGACGACGGCGACAGCACCGGCCTTCGGGCCGGGCGTGAGCTCCGACGACCTCGCCGTGATCGCCGCCATCGCGGCGGCCGCGTTCGGGGCTCACCGGATCGTCTATATCGGCGAGGCACGACCCGGCTCCGGCTGGACCGCTCAGACGCGGACGCGTCACCACGCCTCGCATGCACCCCACAAGTCGAACCACAACTGACATCGCGCCGTTCGGGACGAGACCAATCATGATGAGACATCTGCGGATCACTGTCGACGGCCGGGTATTCGACGTCGTCGTCGAGGACGTCACGGACGCCGGCGCCTACATGCCCGCTCCGATTCCGGCGCCCGTGGCCCATGCGCCCGTCGCCCCGCCCCGGCCTGCTCCGGCGCCTGTGGCGCCTCCGGCCGCGCCCGCGGCGGCTCCGGCTCCGGCCGCTGCCCCGGCCGCCAAGGGTGCCGCCCCGAGCGGCGGCGCCGACGACCAGCTCGCGCCCCTGGCCGGCGTGGTGCTCGAGGTCAGCGTATCGGTCGGCGACAAGGTCGATGCCGACGATCAGGTCGTCGTGCTCGAGGCGATGAAGATGAAAACCGTGATCGGCGCCCACAAGGCCGGCACCGTCACGGGCGTCCACGTGAAGGAAGGCGACGCGGTCGACGCCGACCAGCCGCTGGTGACGATCAGCTGACGCGATCGGGCGCTTCGGCGCCGGCTGTCACGAAAACTCTGCAAAGAACCGGCCGCCTCGGCGGCCGGTTCTCTTTTGTACAGATCGCGTCAACCCGCAGCGCTTGCAGCGGTCTCGGGCGACGGCCGTTTGCCCGACATGGCCGACCGGAGCTTCTCGCGGTCGAGCTCGCCCTCCCACCAGGACACGACGATGCAGGCCACGCCGTTGCCGGTGAGATTGGTCAGAGCCCGGCACTCACTCATGAACTTGTCGATCGAGAAGACGATCGCCATGCCGGGCACCAGCGCCGGGTTGACCACGGTCAGGGTCGCCGCGAGCGTGACGAAGCCGGCACCGGTGACGCCGCTCGCCCCCTTGGAGGTGAGCATGGCGACGAGCAGGATGGTGATCTGGTCGGCGAAGGACAGCTCGACACCCATGGCCTGCGCGATGAACAGCGTCGCCAGGGTCATGTAGATGTTGGTGCCGTCGAGATTGAACGAATAGCCGGTCGGGACGACCAGTCCGACCACCGACCTCGAGCAGCCCAGCGCCTCGAGCTTGCGCATGAGCTGAGGCAGCGCGCTCTCCGACGAGGAGGTGCCGAGCACGATCAGCAGCTCGTCCTTGATGTAGGCCAGGAAGCGCGTGATACGGAAGCCGGTGATGCGGGCGATGGTCCCGAGGACCAAGAACACGAACAGCGCCGCCGTGAGATAGAACAGACCGACCAGCCCGGCGAGATTGCCGAGCGCGGCCGGGCCGAACTTGCCGATCGTATAGGCCATCGCGCCGAAGGCGCCGAACGGCGCCGCTTTCATGACGATGGCGATGACGCCGAACACGCCTTGCGCCAGGTCGTCGATCAAGGTGCGGACGCCGTGGCCGCGCTCGCCCAGAATCATCAGGGCGAAGCCGAACAGGATCGAGAACAGCAGGATCTGCAGGATGTCGCCCCGGGCGAAGGCCCCCACCACGCTGTCCGGAATGATGCCGAGCACGAAGTCGACGGTCTTGTGCTCGCCCGCCTGCTGGGCGAACTTCGCCACCGCCTGGGCATTCGCCTGGGCGCCGATGCCGTGACCGACCGGGAACATATTCCCCACGACGAGGCCGATGACGAGCGCAAAGGTCGACACCACCTCGAAATACAGCAGCGCCTTCACCCCGACGCGGCCGACCTTCTTGGCGTCCTGGATGTGGGCGATGCCGGACACCACGGTGCAGAAGATGATCGGCCCGATGACCATCTTGATCAGCTTGATGAAGCCGTCGCCGAGGGCCTTGATCCATTCGTTGGTCGCGATCTCGGGCTGAAGCCAGCCGAGCAGTCCGCCGATCACGATCGCGAACAGCACCTGGATGTAGAGGGTCTGGTAGAAGGCTTTCTTGGCGCGGACCGGAGTGCCGGCCTCGATATGCATCGTCATCGTCGACATCGAAAAAACCTCGGCGCGAAAAAAATGCAGAAATTCGAGCACGCACAGTCACTGAAGACCGGCACCGAAGTCCATCAGTAGTATAGCCGATGACCCGCAACCCGCCGTAGTCCGCCGGGAGAGGTAAGCTAGCCCCGGGCACGTACCGGCGTGCTGGCCCGATCGACGAGCGCGATCAAGCCCTGCAGCAAATCGATGGGGCGAGGCGGGCACCCACGCAGCGTCAGGTCGACCGGGACGACCTTGTCCACGGCGCCGACGACCGCGTAGCTCTCTCCGAACACGCCGCAGCCGGCGGCGCAATCGCCGACCGCCACGACCCATTTCGGGTCGGGGGTGGCCGCGTAAGTGCGCTCCAGGGCTACCTTCATGTTGCGGGTGACCGGCCCGGTCACCATCAGCACGTCGGCATGCCGCGGCGAGGCGACGAAGCGCAGCCCGAAGCGCTCGCAGTCGTAGATCGCGTTGTTGAGCGCGTGGATCTCCAGCTCGCAGCCGTTGCACGAGCCGGCGTCGACCTCGCGGATCGTCAGCGAACGACCATAGACTCGCCGCACCCGATCCTCGAGCGTACGGCCGACCTCCTCGAGCGCGCCCGGCGAGGGCCCGGGCGCCGGCACCGTCACGGGGGTCGCGAACAATGATTTCAGGATCAGGGTGCGCATGACGGCTCGATGCCCCGGGTGAGATGCCGCACGCTCACCTGCCCGTCCTGATCGACGGAGACGTCTGGCGCGGCCGTCACAGATCGTGTCCCGAATAGGAGCAGTTGAAGGACTTGTTGCAGAGGGGGAAGTCCGCGACGATGTTCCCTTCGATCGCGGCCTCGAGCAGCGGCCATTGGAACCAGGACGCGTCGCGAACATGGCAGCGCGCGACCTTTCGACCCGGTAGCAGCCGCAGCCAGACCAGGAGGTCGCCCCTGAACGCCTCCGTCACGGCGATCCCCTCGCACGGCGCGACGGCGTCCGGCACCGGCGCCAGGATCGGCCCGACCGGCAGGGCGCGGAGCCACTCCCGGATCATCTTCATCGAGGCGGCGACCTCGCGGATGCGGATCTGCACGCGGGCATCCACGTCGCCCGCGGTGAGCACCGGCACCTCGAAGTCGCGGCCCGCATAAGGAGCGTAAGCCAGATCCCGCCGCGCGTCGAAGTCGCGCGCCGACGCCCGGCCGACCGGCCCCCCGGCCGCGAACCGCACCGCGAGGTCCGCTGCGAGATGGCCGGTTCCGCAGGTGCGGTCCTGGATCGACGGCGTGTCCTCGTACAGGCGGACGATCTCGTCGAAGGCGGGAGAAATCTCGTCGAGCGCGGCGGCGATCAGCCGCGCGCCCTCGGCCGTGACGTTGGTCGTGACGCCGCCCGGCACGATCGTGTCCATCATCAGGCGGTGGGCGAACACGGCGGCCGAGGCCGCCAGGATGCGCTCCCGGTAGATGCCGCAATGGGCCAGCATGATGGCGAAGGCCGCATCGTTGCAGATCGCGCCGATGTCGCCGAAATGATTTGCTAATCGCTCCAGCTCGGCCATCACGCCGCGGATCACCGCGGCACGACGCGGGACCTCGATCCCCAGCGCCGCCTCGACGGCGAGGGCGTACGCGAAGCTCGCCGCGACGGTCGAGTCGCCTGACACGCGCGCCACCACCTTCGCGGCCTGCTCGACCGGGACATTGGTGGTGAGAACATCGATACCCTTGTGGACGTAACCGAGCCGCTCCTCCAGCCGCACCACGGTCTCGCCGTTTGCCGTGAAGCGGAAATGGCCGGGCTCGATGATGCCGGCATGCACGGGTCCGACCGGAATCTGATGTAACCCCTCCCCGACTACGGGCAGCATGTCGTAGTCGGCCGGGTCGCGCGGCACGGCTTGGCCGCGAGAGCCCAGCGGGTGGGCGAGGGTCCAGGCCCCATGGTCGAGCCACGGCCGCAGGTCCGGCGCGCCGACGGGCTCATAGCCATAGAGATCGCGGATCGCCCGCTCGGGACGGATCGCCGGCGCGTGCCGACAGCCGACAGAGGGAAAACGCCCATCGATCACGGCCGTGGACACCACGCACGGTGCTTCGCCGATGCGGCGGAGCGCCATGTGGACCATGCCGGTGTCGGCCCACAGCGCCAGCATCTCACGCTCGCCGTCGCCGAGCGCCTGCGCGATCGCCTCGAACGCCGTGGTATCGACCTCGTAGCGCGGCCAGGGGCGGAGCGCGACCACGGTCAGCGCGTCGGCCAGCAGAGCGGAGATGCGGTCCTCGGCCATGACAGTCACCCGAGCAGCGCGGCGACGCCGCGGAACCAGCGCACCAGCGCCTCCGGCAGCCACAGGCCGGCGACCAGCGCGATCAGCAGATGGACGAAGAGCGGCACGAAGGACGCCTTCACGGGCTCCGATTTTCCCCGCGGGACGCCGAACATCACGTCCTGCAGGCGCAGGAGCAGCGCGCCCAGCGCGAGCAGCAGCCCGAGGACCAGCAGCACCGTGAGGATCGGCTGGCGCGAGAAGGCAGTGGAGACCAGCAGGAACTCGCTCATGAACACGCCGAAGGGCGGCAGGCCGACGATCGCGATCACGCCGAGCGCGAAGCCGACCGCGAGCGCCGGATGCGTCGTCGACAGGCCGCTGATATCGGCGAGCCGCTGCGTGCCCTTGGCCTGCGCGACGTGGCCGACGGCGAAGAAGATCGCCGACTTGACCAGCGAATGCATGGTCATGTGCAGAAGGCCGGCGAAGTTCGCCAGCGGCCCGCCGATGCCGAACGCGAAGGTCGCGATGCCCATGTGCTCGATGGACGAATAGGCGAACAGCCGCTTGATGTCGCGCCGGCGGTACAGCATGAACGCCGCGAACAGCAGGCTGACGAGGCCGAGCGTCATCAGGATGGCGCCGGCGTCGATGGCGAACGGATTGCCGGCCAGCACCATCTTGAAGCGCAGCAGGGCATAGAGCGCGACATTGAGGAGAAGCCCCGAGAGCACGGCCGAGATCGGTGTCGGCCCCTCGGCATGGGCGTCCGGCAGCCAGGCGTGGAACGGCGCCAGCCCGACCTTGGTGCCGTAGCCGACCAGCAGGAACACGAAGGCGAGCGACAACAGCTTCGGATCGAGCTGCCCGGCATGGGCGACGATCTCGTCCCAGGCCATCGCCGGGACGCCGCTGCCGATGACGCTCGACGACACCATGTAGATCAAGATGGTGCCGAAGAAGGCGAGGCCGATGCCGACGCTGCCGAGGATGAAGTACTTCCACGCCGCCTCGATGGCCTCGGGCGTCCGATAGATGCCGACCATCATCACGGTCGCCAGCGTCGCGACCTCGAGCCCCACCCACATCAGGCCGATATTGTTGGAGACGAGCGCGAGATTCATCGCGCCCATCATGGCCTGATACATGGCGTGGTAGAATCGCAGGAAGGTCGGCGTCAGCTTGCCGGTCTCCAGCTCGTGGCCGATATAGCTGGCGCTGTAGACGCTGGTGGTGAAGCCGACGAAGGCGGTCAGCACGATCAGGAAGATGTTGAAGTCGTCGATGATGAGGAAGTCGCCGCGAATGCGCGGAGCGGCCAGCAGCAGCACGCCGGCCAGGAGGGTGAGCCCCGAGAACAGCACGTTCAGGCCGGCGCTGAGCCGGTAATTGGAGATCGCGACCAGCACGGGGATCGCGATCGCCGGGAACAGCAGGACCAGCGTCACGGGCGACAGCGGCAGCGCGGCCACGAGCTCCTGCATCACAGGTGCTCCCGCCGCTCGCCGCGGAAGCGTTCGAGCACGTTGACGTCGACCGTGTCGAAGCGCTCGCGGATGCGGAACACGAACACGCCGAACACGATGAAGGCGATCAGCACCGAGAAGGCGACCGACACCTCGACCACGAGCGGCATGCCCCGGGCGCCGGTCGCGGCCAGGATCAGGCCGTTCTCCAGCGACATGAAGCCGACCACCTGGGTAACGGCGTTGCGCCGGGTGATCATCAGCAGCAGGCCGAGCAGCACCACGGCGAGCGCGAACGCGAAGTCCTCGCGCGCCACCGGGTCCGCGGTCTCGACCACCGGCTGCACGAGCAGGATCGAGAGGGCGACCAAGGCGAGGCCCGCCAGCATGGTCAGGCCGCCGCTGACCACCCGCTCGACCTCGCGATGAACGTCGAGCTTGCGGACGATCCGGTGCAGCGCGGTCGGGATGATGATGCCCTTGGCGATCAGCGCGATGAAGGCGGTCGCCAAAAGGTGCGGCGCCCCCTGCACGATCGACTGCCAGCCGACCGAGAGCGACAGCACCACGGCCTGGAGCGCGAACACGTTGATCACGGCCGTGATGCGATCCTGGTAGAGCAGCATCAGGCTGAGCACCAGGACGCCGGCGGCGAACAGATGTGCGATGTCGAACCACAGCGGGGACATCAGAACCCTCGCGACACGAAGCGCAGGAACACGGCGAGCGCCGCGGCGGCGAAGGCGCTGCCCACGAACGCGGGATAACGGAACACCCGCATCTTCGCGACCGTGGTCTCGGCGATCGGCAGCAGCACCGCGAACACGGCGAGCTTGCCCAGGAAGGTGACGATGCCGATCCCCAAGGCGAGCGCCGACTGGTCGCCGCCGACCGCCATGCCGAAGGGGGCGAACAAGCAGGCGACGAGCGAGAAGTACAGCACCAGCTTGAGCTGGGCGGCCGCCTCGATCATGGCGAGATGGCGCCCGGAGTATTCGAGGATCATCGCCTCGTGCACCATGGTCAGCTCGAGATGCGTCGCCGGATTGTCGATCGGGATGCGGGCGTTCTCGGCGATGCCGACCACGATCAGCGCGAGCAGAGCCAGGCCGAGCGACACCCGCACGCCGACGTCGCCGGTCGAGAACAGTGCCGCGATGGCGGAGAGCTGGGTGGTGCCGGCGATCAGCGCGACCGCGAAGGAGATCAGCAGCATGGCCGGCTCGGCCAGCGACGCGATCATCATCTCGCGCGACGAGCCGAGGCCGCCGAAGGCGGTGCCGACATCCATGCCGGCGAGCGCCAGGGCGAAGCGCGCGGTGCCGAGCAGCGCGATCACGGCGATCAGATCGGCCGACCAGGAGAACAGGAGGCCGGTCGCATAGGTCGGGACGAGGCCCGCCGCCACCCAGGTCGCCGCGAACACCACATAGGGCGCGCGACGGTAGACCCAGGAGGCGTTCGGGGCGACCACGACCTCCTTGTGCATCAGCTTCCACAGATCGAGATAAGGCTGCACCAGCGGCGGCCCACGCCGGCGCAACAGGCGTGCCCGGACTTTCCGGGTGATGCCCATGATCAGCGGCGCGATCGCCACCACCATGCCGATCTGCAGGAGCTGCAGCGCGAGCTCGACGGTCAGCGCCATATCGCCACCACCAGCATGAGGACGATCAGGGCCGCGAAGACCAGCGCGAGATAGCGCCGGATGGTGAGGAACTGCAGCCGGTTGAGCCGCTGGGCGCTGCGCATGATCCAGCGGACCAGCGGTCCGTAGAGGAAGCGCCAGGCGGGATCGCGGACCCGCATCCGAAACCGGGCGGCGCGCATCTCGCCCGGGCGCGGCATGTCGACGGTCTCGTGCACAGCGAACAGCACGGTGCCGAAGACGCGGCGGATCGGCATCGCGAAGCTCGAGCTGGTGTACTGCGTCACCGGGCTGTCGAGCGGATAGCCGCAGTCCCAGATCGGGCTCGTGCGGGTGCTCCGCGAGGCCAGCCGGTGCACCACCACGGCGGTCATCACGCCGGAGACGACCAGGAAGAAGAAGATGACCAGGCCGTTGTAGGAGCTGCGGCTCTCTGCGATCGGCACGATCGACAGCCAGGGCAGCCCCGCCTGGGCCGGCAGCGCGCTCCAGGTGAGCTCGCGGGCGACCGGAGACAGCGCGTCGATGACGAAGCCCGGCAGGGTGCCGGCGAGCACGCAGACCCAGGCGAGCAGCAGCATCGCGGTGAGCGAGAAGCCGTCCACCTCCACCGCGGTGGCGGCGGCGGAGGAGCGCGGCCGGCTCAGGAACACCACGCCGAAGGCCTTGACGAAGCAGGCGCCGGCGAGCGCCGCCGCGAGCGCCAGCATGGCGCCGACGGCAGGCACGGCGAACTTCAAACCCCATTGCGGGAGCTGCGGGCTGAGCAAAATCGCCTGGAACGTCATCCACTCCGAGACGAAGCCGTTGAGTGGCGGCAGCGCCGCGATCGACATGCAGCCGATCAGGAAGACGACCGCGGTCTGCGGCATGCGGTGGACGAGGCCGCCGAGCTTCTCCATGTCGCGCTCGCCGGTCGCCGAAAGCACGGCCCCGGCGCCGAAGAACAAGAGGCTCTTGAAGACCGAATGATTGAACACGTGGAACAGCGCCGCCGTCAGCGCGAGCGCGGCGGCGGGCCCCTGCCCGTTCGCCCGGAACGCCAGCGCCAGCCCGAGGCCGATGAAGACGATGCCGATGTTCTCGACCGTCGAATAGGCGAGCAGGCGCTTGAGGTCGCGCTGCATCACCGCATAGAGCACGCCGAGCGCCGCCGTGGCGCCACCCGCGACCACGACCACGAGGCCGGCCCAGGGGCTGAAATCGCCGACCACGTCGAAGACGATGCGGATGAAGCCGTAGATGCCGACCTTGGTCATCACGCCGCTGAGCAGCGCCGAGACGTGGCTCGGCGCCGCCGGATGGGCGAGCGGCAGCCACACATGGAGGGGGACGAGACCGGCCTTGGAGCCGGCGCCGATCAGCGCCAGCAGGGTCGCGGTGGCGGCGACGGACTCGCTCACGGTCGCGGTGCGCATGCGCTCGAACGTGAACTCGCCGCCGGCCGCGGCCAGCAGCCCGAGCGCCAGCAGCAGGCACAGCGTGCCGAAGCTCGCCATCGCCAGATAGGTGAAGCCGGCCCGGATGTTGGCCGCCACCTGATGATGCGAGACGACCAGCGTCCAGGAGGCGAGCGACATGAACTCCCAGGACAGCAGGAACGAGAAGCCGTCGGCGGCGAGCAGGACGAGGTTCATGCCGGCCAGGAACGGACCGAAAAACGGCAGGACGCGCATCGGCGCGTGCTCGTGGCGGCCGTAGCCGATGGCGTAGAGGCTCGAGGCGGCAGCGCCGAAATTCACCACCAGCATGAAGAAGGCCGAGAGCGAATCGAGGCGGAAATGGGCGCCCAGGCCGGGAAGGCCGATCGGCAGCACGGTCGCGGTCGCCGGCCGTCCGCCCAGCAGCACGTCGAGGGCGAGCAGCAGGGCGGCGAGCGCGATCACCAGGGTCGTGCCGTAGACGAGCGGCGTCGCGATCGCACGGCCCCCGAGAACCACCGCCAAGACGCCGGTTCCGAGAAAGCCCGCGATGCACCAAAGACCGATCGCGACCTCCGGCATGCCCCCACCCCGTATGCCGATCCGGGACAGCGGGCCGCTGACACGGTGAGGATCACCGCAAGGCGCCGCGAGGCGACGACGAGCGCCGCACGCGCCGGACCCGGGAGTCCGAAGGACACCCGCACGACGCGAGACACGCGCCGCCACTTGCCGAAGCCGGTCCGGCCAGATCGGAAAGCGATTCCTTAACGCACCGACGTCCTGGCATCCAGGACAATTTCCGGGACCCTGCCTCGCACTCGGGAAAAATACCTACGCTCATCGTCCGGAGAAGTCGTCCGAACCGAGCAAAAGCAAATGGCCGGGCGAGAGGCCCGGCCATTGTCTCGAGGTTCGGAGCGGCGAGTCGTCACGCCGGGGCGTGGCGCCCCGAAAGCGCGTCGTTCAGCGGCTCAGCACGATGAAGTCGGTGCCGCGGCCGGTCTGCGGGCCGAGGCCTTTGTCGGACACGATCAGCGACGCGCCGGGCGACATCAGGTCGGAGAGCTTCTCCACCGCCTCGGCCGGCAGCTCGACGCGATCGAGCGCGTCCTTGGCCGTGATGGCCGGCGTGGCGGCCGGGATCGCCGGAGCGACGACTTTGGCGCCCTTCGCCTTACGCGACTCGGCAGCAGGCTCGGAGCGCATTTCCGGCGGCAGCGACATCGCGGTCCAGCGCAGCGTCCGCCCGTCCTCCTCGAAGCCGGTCGCCGTGAACACGTGCGTCCCGAGCAGCTTGTCGGCTTGGGCGACCGTGATCGGGGTCTCGTAGATCGGCTCGAACCCCTTGCGGACGAACAGCTTGCCTTCCTTCTTGCTGACGAAGATCGCGACCGGGCCCGGCTTCAGCGGCTTCACCGGCCCCTGCTCGGCGAGCGGAGCGATCGGAGCGGGCGCGGCGGCGGGAGCGGTCGTCGTCGGCACGGCAGCGGGCTCGGCGGAAGGGGCCGTCTCAGGAGCCGGCGCGACGGCTTCGGCGGCCGGCGCGGCCGGGCTCGGCGCATCGGTCGCCGTTCCGTCGGTCGCGGCCGCGGTCTTGCCGGACGCACGGGACAAATCCACCATCGGCACCGCGGGCTCCGGCTTCTTCTTCAAGAGCGCGAGCTGCGGATGCGAAAACTCGACCGGCACGACCGCGGTCCGAGCCACGACGACCCGCGTGCCGAGCTTGGTCATGCCCCAGAGCTGGGTCGCGAAGGAGTTCGGCAGGCGGATGCAGCCGTGCGACGCCGGATAGCCGGGCAGCGCGCCCGTATGCATCGCGGTGCCGGACCAGGTCAGCCGCTGCATGTAGGGCATCGGCGCGTTGTTGTAGAGATTGGAGTAGTGATAGCGGTCCTTCTGGATCACGCTGAACACGCCCGTGAGGGTCGGATGCGCCTTGGTGCCGCTGGAGATCGGCGCTTCGGCGATCTGGCCGGCCGCGTCGTAGACCCGGACACGCTGCTCGCCGATCGACACCGAGACGACGAGCGGCCCGCGGGGCTGCCGCTGCGCGGCGGCGTCCTTCTTGGGCTCCTCGGTCTTGGTGCGCTTTGCCTTCTTGGCAGGCCGCGGCTGGGCCGGCATCATCACGGGCCCGGGGGCGCGCATCACCGGCTGGCCGCCGTAATAGTAATAATAAGAAGCATCGGCCGTGCCGACTGACAGAACCGTCAGTGCTGCACCGAGCGCGATCACAGATAGTCCCGATAGGACCGACATTCCGACCGGAACCGTCCGCCCGCGAGTACGCAGCACTTCGTTACACGTCGTGTCGGTCACGAGAGCCCCCCCGTGTTGCTCGGCGCGTCGTCGAAGCAGATCGCGCCGTGGTAGTAGAACGCCATCGACCCAACAAGGTTCCGGCGCTCTTTCCGATTATTCTCGCCGTGAATTCTTAAAAGACATGGCTTTTCGCCACACCCGAGGGGGTGAGTCGGCCCTTCGGCAGCCGGTTTCAGACGTGAGAGTTAGCCCGACGCTAGACGGTTCGATCGGATTGTAATGATTTCTCGACCGTACCCTCCTCCACGACTCGTTTGAGGTATGCGCCGTAGTTTGTCTTTTCGTATCGCTTGGCGAGACGGAGGAGGGTTTCGGCGTCGATGAAGCCCT
>NZ_NPEX01000299.1 GCF_003258865.1 Rhodoplanes roseus
ACGCCGTGCCCGGGACCGTGCTGGCGCTCGGGCTCCTCGGGCCGCTCGTCGCCGTGGACGGCGTCATCGGCGACGCGTGGCGCGCCCTCACGGGCAAGGGCGTCGGCCTGCTGCTCGCCGGCTCGGGCGCCGCCGTCACGATCGCCTACACGATCCGGTTCCTGGCGATCGCCACCGGCTTCGCCCAGGCCGCCCTGGCGCGCCTGCCGCTCGATCTCGACGATGCCGCCGCCTCGGTCGGGGCCCGTCCGGGCCGCGTCGTGCGCGCCGTGCACCTGCCGCTCACCCGGCCGGCGCTGCTCGGCGCCGCGCTCCTGGTCTTCGTCGACTGTCTGAAGGAGCTGCCGGCGACGCTGCTGCTGCGGCCCCTCAACACCGAGACGCTGGCGACCTATGTCTATCAGTTCGCCACCCGCGGCAGCTTCGAGGAGGGGGCGCTCGCCGCCCTGCTGATCGTCCTGGTCGGACTCGTCCCGGTGATCCGGCTGGTCCGCCTCTCCGACGATCTCGACCCGGACGCGCCGCTCGCGTAGCATCACCGCGCACCTGCAGCATGGACCGGATCGACGGCATGCGGACTCCCCGCCCGTCGCCTCCGGACACGACCGGAACGCGCGCCCGCCGCTTGACTCGGCGCGACGCGAAACGCTACGGCACATCGACGAATTCGGCTTACGAATCCATCACATAGTCGAACACAGGATCCAGGTGAAGGAAACGGCGGTGGGATCATGAAGAAGGTCTACAAGGATCCGTCCTCGGCCCTGGCGGGGCTGATCAAGGACGGCATGACGATCATGTCGGGAGGCTTCGGCCTCTGCGGCATTCCCGAGAGCCTGATCAAGGCGGTGCGGGATTCGGGCGCCAAGAACCTGACCGTGATCTCCAACAACGCCGGGGTCGACGGGATCGGGCTCGGCATCCTGCTGGAGACCCGCCAGATCAAGAAGATGATCTCGTCCTATGTGGGCGAGAACAAGCTGTTCGCCCAGCAGTTCCTGTCCGGCGATCTGGAGCTCGAGTTCAATCCCCAGGGCACGCTCGCCGAGCGCATCCGGGCCGGCGGCGCCGGCATCCCGGCCTTCTTCACCAAGACCGGCGTCGGCACCGTGATCGCCGACGGCAAGGAGGTGCGCGAGTTCCACGGCGAGAAATACGTGATGGAGACCGGCCTCACCGCCGACATCTCGCTCGTGCATGCCTGGATGGGCGATGCGGAGGGCAACCTCGTCTACCGGAAGACCGCCCGCAACTTCAATCCGATGATGGCGACGGCCGGCAAGATCACCATCGCCGAGGTCGAGCACCTGGTCGATCCGGGCGACATCGAGCCCGACCGCATCGTCACCCCCGGAATCTTCGTGCAGCGGATCGTCCAGATCCATGCGGAGAAGCACATCGAGCAGCGGACCACGCGCAAGCGCAGCTTGGCCGAGATGGCGGCCGGCGCCGGGGAGGAAGTGTGATGGCCTGGACCCGTGACCAGATGGCCGCCCGTGCGGCCCGCGAGCTGAAGGACGGCTACTACGTCAATCTCGGCATCGGCATTCCGACGCTGGTGTCGAACTTCATTCCCGAGGGGGTGAAGGTGGTGCTGCAGAGCGAGAACGGGATGCTCGGCATGGGCCCGTTCCCGTACGACGGCGAGGAGGACCCCGACCTCATCAACGCCGGCAAGCAGACCATCACGGAGCTGCCGACCACCAGCTACTTCTCCTCGGCCGACAGTTTCGCGATGATCCGCGGCGGCCACATCGACCTGTCGATCCTGGGCGCCATGCAGGTCGCCGAGAACGGCGACCTCGCCAACTGGATGATCCCGGGCAAGATGGTGAAGGGCATGGGCGGCGCCATGGATCTGGTCGCCGGCGTCAAGAAGGTCGTGGTGGTGATGGAGCACGTCGCCAAGGACGGGCCGAAGCTCCTGCATCGCTGCAACCTGCCGCTCACCGGCGCCAACGTGGTCGACATGGTGATCACGGATCTCGCCGTCTTCACCATCGACAAGCACGGCTCCGGCGGCATGGCCCTGGTCGAGCTCGCCGATGGCGTCACGCTGGACGAGGTGAAGGCGAACACCGAGGCGAGCTTCTCGGTCGCCCTCGCCAAAGCCGCCTAGCCCGGTTTCGGGCGTCCGGTCCCGGGCGGTGCGGCGGCGCCGCGCCCCCGGGAGCGGCATGGAAAAATCCCTTTCCGATCGCTCGTGTATCGCTCGTGTCTTGATTAAAAAACCCTTCCGGCGCCGACTGTTGCGGCCACGAAAGGGTCACAGAGATCGCGCAGGTTCGCGACCCTGCCGGGGCACCATCCGGCACAACCCGAAAAACGGATCCGTCGTCCCGTGAGCGTCCCCGCCGGCTTCAAGCGTCTCGCCCTCGCCGTCTCCGTGACGGTCGGGGCCGGCCTCGCGGCGCTGGGGCTCGCCTCCTATCTGGTGTCGGTCGATGCGGCCCGCGACGCCGTCACGGCGGAGGTGCGCAGCGTCACCGGCCTGGAGCCCACCGTTCGGGGCACCTCGACGCTGTCGATGTTCCCGTCGCCGCGGATTTCGCTCGGCGACGTCGCGCTCGCCGGCTTCACCGGGGACGAGCCGCCCTTCGTCGCCGAGGCGCTGGTCGCCAATGTCCGCTGGCTGCCGCTTTTGACCGGACGCCTGGAGATCGCCGACATCGCCCTGGTGCGGCCGCACATCACCATCCGGTTCGATCAGGACGGCCGGTCCAACTGGTCGCCGCTGGTCGACTCGCTGGCCCGCGCCATGCGGCCCGGCCCGCAGAGCGATCCGCGCACCTTGTCCTTCTCGGAGATCCGCATCGCCGACGGCACCGTCGTGCTGCAGGACGCCGGGCGCGCCGTGAACGAGGTCCTGGAGAACGTCGAGCTCTCCCTCGCCTGGCCGTCGATCGCCAAGAGCTTCGCCGCGACGGGCCGCATCGCCTGGCGCGACGAGCCGCTCGACGTGTCGCTGGCGATCAGCGACTTCCCGGCGGCGCTCGCCGGCGACAATTCCGGCCTCAAGCTGCGGATCGGCGGGGCTCCCCTCAAGGCCGCCTTCGAGGGCGCCATGAGCATGCGCCCGAGCCTCAAGATCGACGGTACGCTGGCGGCCGACGCGCCGTCGCTGCGCGGCGTCATGGGCTGGGTGTCGGGCCGCTCGCTGTTCGGCGTCGGGCTCGGCCGCTTCGCGCTCAAGGCCCGGACCAACCTGGTCAGCGGCACGCTGGCGTTCTCCAATCTCAATATCGAGCTCGACGGCAACGCCGCCGAAGGCGTGCTGACCTATGGCTTGAGCGGACGCCAGACCCTGCAGGGAACGCTGGCGGTCGAGACCCTCGACCTGACGCCCTACGCCTCGGCGATGCGCCTGATGGGGTCCGATTCGCGCGACTGGAACCGCAAGCCGATCGCGCTCGACTGGTTCGACGATATCGATCTCGACCTGCGGGTCTCCGCCGCCAGGGTGCTGACCCCACAGACCCGCTTCGGCCGCACCGCGGTGGCGGCGACGCTGCGCGACGGAAGGCTGGTCGTCACGGTCGGCGAGACCCACGCCTTCAACGGCGTCATCACCGGCTCGCTGTCGGTGGCCAAGACACCCGCCGGCGCGGTGCTGCGCTCGCAGCTCTCGCTCGACAATGTCGATCTCGAGACTTGCCTGGCCGAGCTGATCGGCGTCCGACGGCTGGAGGGTAAGGGCAATGTCCGGGTCAGCCTCGACGGCGCCGGCGCCAGTGTTCTCGGCGTCACCCGGACGCTCAACGGCAATGTCTCGCTGCGGGCCGCCAATGGCGGGCTGGTCGGCGTCAATGTCGAGCAGCTGCTGCGCCGGCTGGAGCGTCGTCCGCTCGCCGGCAGCGCCGATTTCCGCTCCGGCCGCACGCCGTTCGACACGCTCGCCGTGGTGCTGAAGATCAGCCAGGGCACGGCCCGGGCCGAGGACGTCCGGTTCGAGGGCAGCAATGTCCGCCTCTCGGTCGGCGGCACCGCCTCGGTGCCGGGGCGCGAGCTCGATCTCACCGGCACGGCGAGCCTGCTGGCCGCCTCGGTCGAGCAGCCGCCGTCCTTCGAGCTGCCCTTCTTCGTCCAGGGCACCTGGGACGATCCGATCATGCTGCCGGACACGCAGGCGTTGATCCGTCGGTCCGGCGCGGCCGCGCCGTTGCTCGACGCAGTCTCGGCCGACAAGCGGGCGCGCGACGCGGTCCGCTCCGCCATCGAGCGGCTCGGCGGGGGCGACGGGGCCGCCGCGCTCCGCCGCTACGGCGTGCCGATCCCGGAGACGACGACCCCGCCGGCCGCCGAGCCGGCCGCGCCCGAGCCGGACGCCTCCGCCGCCGAGGTCCCGACCCGCTGAGGCGGCTCCGGTCGATTGGTCGATCGTCCCTCCTTTTGCGCGCCGTCGCCCGCCGCACTCCACGCCTTGCTGTATGATGGCGCGCCGCGAATCGGCCGGCAGCGAGGGGGTGGGGCCCGGGGACGATGTGGAGAGTGCTGCATACCGTGGTGAAGATCGCGGTCGCCTCGCTGATCGTCGGAACGGTGCTGGCGCATTTCGGCATCACGCTCGACGCGCTGACCAAGGAGCTCGGCGTCTCGCCCGAACGCCTGGAGCAGATGGTCCGCAGCGCCGTCGCCGTGGTCTTGCCCAACCTCCTGCTCGGCGCCCTGATCATCGTGCCGCTCTGGGCCCTGATCTACATCCTGCGTCCGCCCGGCCAGAGCAGCGAGTAGAGCGGGTCCGTCCCCGACCGACCCGTCGCCCCGGGTCCCGGCGCGACGCACTGAGCGCCCTTCGGCCGGCGTCCGCGCTCACGATGCCGCTGCCTCGCCCCGCTCCGCCCGCCGCGACACCAGCGAGGCGAGGATCACGACCAGCGCCGTGACGGCGATGAAGATCGTGCACACCGCGTTGATCTCCGGCTTCACCCCGAGCCGCACCTCCGAATAGATGCGGATCGGCAGCGTCGTCGCGCCCGGGCCGGTGGTGAAGCTGGCGATGACCAGATCGTCGAGGGACAGGGAGAAGGCGAGCAGGAAGCCGGCCGCGATCCCCGGCGCGATCACGGGCAGCGTCACGGTCAGGAAGGTCCGCAGCGGCGGGCAGCCGAGATCCTGGGCGGCCTCCTCCAGGCTGCGGTCGAAGCCAGCGAGGCGCGACTGCACGACGACGGCGACGAAGCACATCGTCAGGGTCGTATGGGCGATCGTCACGGTCGCGGCGCCGCGCTCGAAGCCGACGGTGACGAACAGCAAGAGCAGCGACAGGCCGGTGATCACCTCCGGCATCACCAGCGGCGCGTATATCATCGCGGCGAAGGGCAGGCGGCCGCGAAACCGGCCGAGTCGCGTCAGCGCCAGTGCCGCCAGGGTGCCCAGCACGGTGGCGAGCGTCGCCGAGGCGAAGGCGATGCCGAGCGAGGTCAGCGCCGCATCCTGCAGGGCGCGGTCCTCCAGCAGCGCCGCGTACCAGCGCGTTGAGAAGCCGCCCCACACGGTGACGAGCCGCGATGCGTTGAACGAGTAGACCACAAGGATCAGAATCGGGACGTAGAGGAAGGCGAGCCCCACCGCCAGTGAGACGAGGTTGAAGGGCGACAGGCGGCGCATCTCAGCGGCCCTCGCGGATCTGGCGCGACTGCAGCGCCTCGTAGGCCGCGATCGGGCCGACCAGCAGGACCAGCAGCACGACCGCGATGGCGGAGGCGACCGGCCAGTCCTTGTTGGCGAAGAACTCGGTCCACAGCGTCTGCCCGATCATCATCGTGTCGGAGCCGCCCAGAAGATCCGGAATCACGAACTCGCCGATGATCGGGATCATGCACAGCAGGCAGCCGGCGCCGATGCCGGGCAGGATCAGCGGCACGGTGATGAGCCAGAACGCTCGTCCGCGCGGGCAGCCGAGATCGGCCGCGGCCTCCAGGAGGCTCTCGTCGATCTTCTGCAGGCCGGCATAGAGCGGCAGCACCATGAAGGGCAGGTAGGAGTAGACGATGCCGATCAGCACGGCCGTGTCGGTGGCGAGCCAGGTCGGCGGCTCGTCGACGACGCGCAGCGCCACGAGAAGCTGGTTCAGCAGCCCGTCGTGCTGCAGGATCGTCATCCAGGCGTAGATGCGGATCAGGAACGAGGTCCAGAACGGCAGCATCACGGCGACGACCAGGACGGGCTGCCACCGCGCCGGCGCCCGCGCCATCGCATGGGCGAGCGGCAAGCCGATCACCAGCAGGATCGCGGTCGCGACGAGCGCGACCTGAAGGCTCTTCAGGTAGGAGAAGACATAGAGGTCGTCGCGCGCGATCAGCGCATAGGCGTCGGCCGAGAGCGCCTTCACGAAGGCGACGACACCGGCGATACCCTCGGAGAGATCCAGCACCGGCGTGTAAGGGGGCTGGGCGATGGCGGTCTGCGACAGGCTGATGCGGCCGACGATCAGGAACGGCACCAGGAAGAAGGCGACCAGCCACAGATAGGGCAGGGCGACGATCAGCCGCTCGCCGAGGGATCTTTGCCGAGTGCGATCGTT
Source organism: Rhodoplanes roseus (assembly GCF_003258865.1). GTDB lineage: Bacteria > Pseudomonadota > Alphaproteobacteria > Rhizobiales > Xanthobacteraceae > Rhodoplanes > Rhodoplanes roseus. Next base: position 6,524 of record NZ_NPEX01000299.1, read on the forward strand.
CATAGCGCTCACTCGCCGGTCATTCCGGGGCGCGAGCCGGAGGCTCGCGAAC
>NZ_NPEX01000300.1 GCF_003258865.1 Rhodoplanes roseus
CGACAATGGAAGGGCTGCCCTCGCGGGCAGCCCTTCGCATGTCCAGTGCGTCATTCCGGGTCCTGGTCATTCCGGGGCATGCGCCCGGGGGATGCGCCGAGAGCCGCATGAACCCGGAATCCAGCGACACATTCCGCATTCCGGGCTGGATACCGGGTTCGCACTTCGGTGCGCCCCTGAACGACGCCGCGGGGTGGAGTGGCCTTCTTCGTAAAAACCCGCTAATCGCCACCGCATGAGCGTCCCGCCCGAAAACTCCGCGATACCGTCCGAGCCGCCCGCCGCCGACCCTCCGCGCATCTATGTCGACGCCGACGCGTGTCCGGTGAAGGACGAGATCTATCGCGTCGCGGCCCGGCACAACCTGCCCGTCACCGTGGTGGCGGCCGGCTTCATCCGGGTGCCGCAGGATCCGCTGATCGAGCGCCTCGCCGCCGGTCCCGGCATGGACGCCGCCGACGATCTCATCGCCGAGCGCGTCAAGCCCGGCGACATCGTCGTGACCCAGGACATTCCGCTGGCGAGCCGCAGCATCAAGGCCGGCGCCGCCGCGATCGCGCCGAACGGCCGGCTGTTCACCGAGGCCGACATCGGCATGGCGCTCGCGGTGCGCAACCTGATGACGGATCTGCGCTCGGCCGGCGAGCAGACCTCGGGGCCGCGGCCGTTCACGCCGCGCGACCGCTCGACCTTCCTGCAGTCGCTCGAGCAGGCGATCCGCCGCGCCCAGCGCAGCGCCGCCGCGCGCGACGGGGCGGTGCGCTGATGGCTCCGCCGCTTCTCCAGCTCAAGGACATCGGCCTCACCTTCGGCGGCACGCCGCTGCTCGACGGCGTCGAGCTCGCGGTCGCGGCCGGCGAGCGGCTCTGCCTGGTCGGCCGCAACGGCTCCGGCAAGTCGACGCTCCTGAAGATCGCGGCCGGGCTGATCGACTGCGACCGCGGCACCCGCTTCGTGCAGCCGGGCGCGACGGTGCGCTACCTGCCGCAGGAGCCGGACTTCGGCGACGCGGCGACGACGCTCGTCTATGTCACGTCGGGCCTCGGCCCCGGCGACGACCCGTACCGGGCCCGCTATCTGCTCGAGCAGCTCGGCCTCACGGGCGACGAGGATCCGGCCACGCTGTCGGGCGGCGAGGCGCGCCGCGCCGCGATCGCCCGGGCGCTCGCCCCCGAGCCCGACATCCTGCTGCTCGACGAGCCGACCAATCATCTCGACCTGCCCGTCATCGAATGGCTGGAGGCCGAGCTCGAAGGGTCGCGCGCCGCCATGGTGATGATCAGCCACGACCGCCGCTTCCTGGCCGATCTGTCCCGCATCACGGTGTGGCTCGACCGCGGACGACTGCGGCGGATCGATCGCGGCTTCTCGCAGTTCGAGGCGTGGCGCGACGAGGTGCTGGCCGAGGAGGAGCGCGACCAGCACAAGCTCGATCGCAAGATCGTCGCCGAGGAGCACTGGATGCGCTACGGCGTGACGGCGCGCCGCAAGCGCAACATGCGCCGCGTCGGCGAGCTCGCCGCGCTGCGCCAGGCGCGCCGCGACTATCGCGCCACCGCCGGCAGCGTCTCGCTCGCCGCCGCCCAGGCCGACAAGTCCGGCACGCTGGTGGTCGAGGCGAAGTCGGTCTCGAAGAGCTACGACGGCCGGCCGATCGTGACGGACTTCTCGACCCGCATCCAGCGCGGCGACCGCATCGGCATCATCGGCCCGAACGGGAGCGGCAAGACCACGCTGTTGTCGCTGCTCACCGGTGCGCTGGCGCCCGACGAGGGCGTGGTGCGGCTCGGCGCCAATCTCGAGATGGCGATGCTGGAGCAGAACCGCGACAGCCTCGATCCGGCCTCGACGGTCGCCGAGACGCTGACCGGCGGGCGCGGCGACAGCGTGATGGTCGGCGGCCAGCAGCGCCACGTCGTCGGCTACATGAAGGACTTTTTGTTCGCGGCCGAGCAGGCGCGCACCGCGGTCGGCGTGCTGTCGGGCGGCGAGCGCGGCCGACTGATGTTGGCCCGCGCTCTGGCGAAGCCCTCCAACGTGCTGGTGCTCGACGAGCCGACCAACGACCTCGACCTCGACACGCTCGACGTGCTGGAGGAGATGCTGGGCGACTACGCCGGCACCGTGCTGCTGATCAGCCACGACCGCGACTTTCTCGATCGCATCGTCAGCGCCGTGATCGTGCCGGAGGGCGACGGCCGCTGGACCGAGTATGCCGGCGGCTATTCCGACATGCTGGCGCAGCGCGGCGCCGACCTGGCCCGCCAGGCGCCCGCCAAGGCGGCGAAGGAGAAGGCCGAGGCGCCGCCGCCCGCCGCGCGCGACGCGAAGGCCGGCAAGCGCAAGCTCGGCTTCAACGAGAAGCACGCCCTGGAGACGCTGCCGAAGACCATGGAGGCGCTGCAGAAGACCATCGCGGCCCTGCATGCGGGCCTCGGTGACCCGATGCTCTTCTCGCGCGACCGCAAGGCGTTCGAGGAGATGTCGCGGGCCGCCGCCGAGGCCGAGGCGAAGCTCGCCGCGGCCGAGGAGCGCTGGCTCGAGCTGGAGATGCTGCGCGAGGAGATCGAGGGACGGTGAGACCGCGCCCGTCCCTCGGGCCGGCTCACTCGGGCTTGAAGCTCACGCTCTCCAGCAGCGCCGCCTGGCGCGGCACGTCGTCGGCGATGTATTTGCGCGTCTCCTCGATGGTCTCGACCACCGGCTCGAGCAGCGTCGCCTCCAGGCGCTTGAGCACCTCGGGATCCGCCATCGCCTCGCGCATCACCTGATTGATCTGCTCGCGGATGGCGAGCGGCGTGCCCTTCGGGGCCCAGATGCCGTACCACGACTGGCCCGAGAAGCCCGGCATGCCGGACTCGGCGATGGTCGGAATCTCGGGCGCCAGCTTCGAGCGCTCCGCCGAGGCGATGCCGAGCGCCTTGACCTTGCCGTCGCGCGCCGAGGGCAGCAGCGCGAAGGAGGAGTCGATCAGCAGTTGGACGTGGCCGCCCATCACGTCGGTCAGCGCCGGCGACGTTCCGCGATACGGCGTGAGCGTCATGGTCAGCCCGGCCCGCTTGAGGAAGTCGATGGTGGCGAGATGGCCGGGCGCGCCGAGCGCGGCGACCGCGAAGGTCCATTTGTCCGGCTGCGCCTTGGCGGCGGCGATCACCTCGGCGACGTTGCGCTCGGGCCGGTTCGGCGCCATCACCATCACGAGGGGCGCGCGCGCCGTGCGGGCCACCACCTCGAAATCGGTCTGCGGATCGAAGGTGACGCCGCGCACCACGAGGTTCATCACGATGTGGTTGAAGGCCGAGGCGAGCAGCGTGTAGCCGTCGGGCGCCGAATGCAGCACGGCCGTGGTGCCGATCACGGCGCTGCCGCCCGGGCGGTTCTCCACCACGACGGTGGCGCCGAGCTTCTCCTGCAGCCGCTGGCCGGCGATCCGGCCCATCGCGTCGTTGGCGGCGCCGGCCGGGAACGGGACGACGATGCGGATCGGCCGCTCCTTCGGCCAGGCGGTCTGGGCGTGGACGGCGGGCCGCGGAAACGAGACCGTGGCGAGACCCGCTGCACCGCCGATGAGGAGCCGTCGTCGCGTCGTGTCGATCATGGTGCTCTCCCGGACTGCCGCCATGTGGTCCGGCGGTCGGTCCCGCGATAGCACTCTTGTCCGCACGGCTCCAGCCGCGCGACAGCGGTCCGGAGTCGCACGGACCGCGCGCGTCTTATCATGGATCAGACCGCGGCCCGCGAGTTCCGTAGTCCGAAACTCGCCTCCGCGTCAGGCCACCAGCCGCTGGTGCAGCGCGTCATCCCACTGGCTGGTGAGATAACGGAACATCCAGTTGCCGCGCCGCTTCAGCCGCTGATACGCGGCCTTCAGATCCAGCACCATGGTGATGCGCCGGCTGGTGCAGGCGAGCTCGCCGACCTCGTGGGTGGCGACCGGATGGAAGCCCATCACGCGGGTGTGGAAGCCGTAGGGGCTGTGCGGATCGTCCTCGAACACGTCGGTGAGATAATGCGTGTAGCCGCGCGCGATCGTCTCGGCGGCGGCGGCCCGCATCAGCGCGGCGGCGACCACCAGCCGGCGGCGGAAGCGCGGCACCACGGCGAAGCGGCCGATCTCGGCGATGCGGCTGTCGCGGATCATCGCCTCGATGCTCAGCGCCGGGTCGATCGGCACGAAGCCGTAGGCCGCGTAGCCGGCGACCGGCGGATCGTAGACCACCCGCACCACGCCGGCCGGGCGCACCCGCACGCCGATCGGCCGCGAGCGGATGTCGACCACGAACCACGACACGTCGGGGCGGGCGAGATCCTGCTCCGGGAACTGGCTCTCGGGATCGATCACCCAGCGCTTCTCGCGCTGATAGGTCGCCCGCAGCACGGCCAGCACCCGCTGGCGGCCGGCCTCGTCGGTCACGCGCTGCGCCGTCACACGGTCGTCCAGTCTCATGGCGAACCTCCGGGCTGGGGAACGGGCAAGGCGGCGAGGCGCAGCGCCGCGCCGGCCGGCGCCGCGCGGTCGCACCAGGTCTTTCCGGAGAGGCGGGCGATCTCGCCCATCACGGTGGCGTGCCAGGCGCGCAGCGCGGCCGGGGAGGGCCGCTCCAGCCGCTCGCGCGGCAGCAGCGGCGGGCCGATGCGCACCTCCATGGCGTCGCGGTCGCCGATCGGCCGGCCGGGCGCCGCGTGCGGAAACCGGATGCCGACCGGCACGATCGGCACGCCGGTCTCCAGCGACAGCAGCGCGGCGCTGCGCCGGCCCGGCAGCAGCCGGTCGGGATCGCGGTTGACCGTGCCCTCGACGAAGATGCCGACCGAGCGGCCGCGCGCCAGGCAGGCGCGGGCGTGGTCCAGCACCGAGCCGGGCGGGCGGTAGAGCGGGCGCAGCAGGTTCAGCACCCGCGGCCGCGCCGGCTTCGCCGTCACGGTCAGCGTCCCGGCGCGGCGATAGAGCAGGCCGACGCCCGGGATCAGCCGGAAATTCCAGTCGGCCATGAAATGGATCAGCCGGCCGCCGCGATGCAGCGTCAGCACGGCCGGCACCAGCAGGGCCTCGGTGCGGGTCGAATGATTGAGCGCCAGGATGAAAGGGTCGTAGCCGGCCCGCACGTTCTGCAGGCCGCTCACCGCGAGCACCCGGCCGCGCGCCGCCAGCGCCATGGTGCGCACCAGGCAGCGGTCCGCGAAGCCGTCCTGATAAGGAAGCGGCCAGCGCATCAGCTCCCCGAGCGTGACGAGTTCCCAGTCGGGCGGATCGGCGTACAGCGACATGGTCGATCGCGGTGCGGGCGAGCGCCGCTGCCCGGCGCAGCGACCCGGCTCACCCGGTCATCCGCTCAGTGATCGACGATTCCTGTTGCGCGCCGATGAGGAGGAGGTGACGGCGGTGTGACAGGCGAGGCCGGAGGTCGGCGCCGGGGACGAGCGGAAGTCGGGCCGAGTCACCGCAACCAAAATCCGCGCTACCCGTCCTCGCGCTCGATCGTCAGGGTGCGGCCGCCGCAGCTCAGGAAGGCGCGGCTGCGGCAGGTGAGGACGATCACCTGCTGCTTCTCGGCCGCCTGGGTCAGCACGTCGAACATGCGCTCGATGCGGTCGTCGTCGGAGAAGACCAGCGAGTCGTCCAGCACCACCGGCACGGCCTGACCGCGCTCGGCGAGCAGGCGGCCGAGCGCCAGCCGCACGATGATGGCGACCTGCTCGCGGGTGCCGTCCGAGAGCGAGACGAAGGGCTCGTCGGCGCCGGCCCGGGTCAGCCCGTCGACCGAGAAGCCGGCGTCGAGCGCCGCGTCGGCGCCGGGAAACAGCGCGTGCAGATAGGGCCGCATCGCGGTCTTCACCGGCTTGAGATAGCTCTCGTGGGCGGCGCGGCGGCTGTCGGCGATGGTGTCGCGCAAGAGCCGCAGCGCGGCGAGCCGCCGCTCGATCGCGGCGATGTCGGTCTCGGCGAGCGCCAGCTCCTCGGCGGCCGCCGCTTCGCGTTCGCCCAGCCCCTCGCCGCCGCGCGTGGCGATGCGGCCCTGCAGACCGGCGATCTCGCGCTCGACCTCGGCGAGCCGCTTGTCGCGACTCTCGATCGCCTGGGTCAGGCGCTTCACCCTGGCGTCGAGGGCGGCGCGCTGGTCGGCGGTCGGCACCGCGGCGCGCAGGCGCCTCGCCCGTTCGGTCGCGGCCTCGAAGGCGGCGGCGGCCTGGGCCGCGTCGGCCGCGAGCGTCACCAGCCGCTCGGCCCGCTGGTCGTCCGGGCAGGTGGCGAGGTCCTCGCCGAGGCGGTTCTGCAGCTCGTTCGTCTCCAGCGTCAGCGCCTGGCGGCGCAGCGTCTCGGCGGCGTCCTCGCTGCGCGCCACATGCACGGCGGTCTGCGCGTCGGCGTGCTCGCGCCGCAGCGCGTCGCGGGCCTGCTCGGCGGCGATGCGCTCGCGCACCAGCGTGTCGCGGTCGGGCAGCGGCCCGCCGCCGGCATCGAGGCCGGCGTCGAGCCCGGCCTGCGCCTCGGCGAGGGCCTGCTCCAGCGCCGCGATGCCGTCCTCCTTGCCGCCCTTGGCGGGCGGCGG
>NZ_NPEX01000301.1 GCF_003258865.1 Rhodoplanes roseus
GGCCGAGCGCCACCGGCAGCCGCAGCGGTCCGGCGACCAGCCAGCCGCGGGTCGGGGCGCCGGGGCGCGGGGCTACCGCGATGCGGCAAAGCCGCCCGCCGGGACCGGGCCGGGGCTTCGTCTTTCGTCCATGGGTCTGAGGAATCAAGGGTATGGCCGCCTGCACGGTGCTCGGAACGCTTGCTCTTTTGCCCCCGAATGCTCTACTTCGCGCACTATCGCGTCCCATGTGCGCGTGCGCCAGAGGCCTCGACCGATGCCGAATGCCCGCAAGATCCTGATCGTCGACGATGAAACCGAGCTGCGCGAGGCCCTGGTCGAGCAGCTCTCGCTGCACGACGAGTTCGAGCCGGCCGCCGTCGACACCGGTGCCAAGGCCGTGCAGGCCGCCAAGGCCGGCCCGTTCGACCTGGTGATCATGGATGTCGGCCTGCCGGACATCGACGGCCGCGAGGCGGTGCGCATCCTGCGCAAGAACGGCTTCAAGGCGCCGATCATCATGCTGACCGGCCACGACACCGATTCCGACACCATCCTGGGCCTCGAATCCGGCGCCAACGACTACGTGCCCAAGCCCTTTCGGTTCGCCGTGCTGCTCGCCCGCATCCGCGCCCAGCTGCGCCAGCACGAGGCGAGCGAGGACGCCGTGTTCGCCATCGGGCCCTACACGTTCCGGCCGAGCTCGAAGCTGCTGGTCAGCCCCAAGGGCAACAAGGTGCGGCTGACCGAGAAGGAGACGGCGATCCTCCGCTTCCTCTACCGCGCCGGGCAAAAGCCGGTGTCGCGCGACGTGCTGCTGCAGGAGGTCTGGGGCTACAATTCGGGCGTCACCACCCACACGCTGGAGACGCACATCTATCGGCTGCGCCAGAAGGTGGAGCGCGACGCCGCCAGCCCGGCCATCCTGGTCACCGAGGCCGGCGGCTACAAGCTGGTGCCCTGAGCGCCGGGCGGGGTGGCGCCAGGGCCCCGGCCCGGACGGCCCGCAGCCGGGGAAAACTGTTTAAGGTTATCGGATTACACTTCATTTCCGCGAAAGATGGGAATCCACTTTCGGCGATCACGATGTAAATTCGACTGGACCGACCGCCGGGGGCGCGGCCGGCCTCCCTTCTCGGAACCGGCCGCCCCGGGACGCCGCCCCAGGCCAGCACCATCGTCGCGACCGCATGAGCATCGAAGACGATATCGGCTTCCTGGCGAGCGTTCCGACGTTCCGCCTCCTGGGGCCGAACGCGCTGCGAATCCTGGCGATCGGCTGCGAGAGCCGGTCGCTCGGCTCCGGCGACGTGCTCTTCCGGGCCGGCGATGCGGCCGACTGCGGCTATGTGGTGCAGGAGGGCGCGTTCCGGCTCGATCCCCCCCGCCCCGGGGGGGCCCTGGTGACGGTCGGGCCCGGCGTGCTGCTCGGCGAGATGGCCCTGCTGATCGACACCATCCGCCCCGTCACCGCCACGGCGACCGAGCCGTCGTCGGTCATGCGCATCCCGCGGCAGCTGTTTCTCAAGATGCTGGAAGGGTTTCCGGATGCGGCCTTCCGGCTGCGCGACCACATGGCGGCGCGCGCCGTGGAGACGGCGGACGACATCGCCCAGGTGCGCGGGGCCCTCGAATCGGGCCGGTGATGCATCAGTCGGCCGGACTGATGCATCAGTTGCTCAGATGTCGAGCTTCACCGTCACCGGAACGTGGTCGGAGGGTTGCGGCCAGCCGCGCGCCGCGCGGGTGACGGTCATCGCCGCGACCCGGTCGCCGATCGCCGGGCTGACCCACACATGGTCGAGCCGGCGGCCGCGGTCGGAGGCCTCCCAGTCGGCCGCCCGATAGCTCCACCACGTGTAGAGCTTCTCGCTGTCCGGCACCTTGCTGCGCATCGCGTCGACCCAGCCGCCGGCGCTGCGCACGGCGCCGAGCTTCTCGCACTCGATCGGCGTGTGCGACACCACCCGAAGCATCTGCTTGTGGCTCCACACGTCGTGCTCCAGCGGCGCGACATTGAGGTCGCCGACCAGGATGGCGCGGGCGCCGTTCTGCGGATGCAGGCCGGGCGAGACCCGCATCTCGTCCAAGAAGGCCAGCTTGTGGGCGAACTTGGGGTTGACGAGCGGGTCGGGCTCGTCGCCGCCGGCCGGGACGTAGAAGTTGTGAACGGTCGCCGGATCCTTCAGCCCGGCGCGCTCGCCGAACGTCACCGAGACGTGGCGGCAGTCCTGCTTCTCGCAGAAGCAGCGCCGGTCGGTCGCCTCGAAGGGCAGGCGCGAGACGATGGCGACGCCGTGGTAGCCCTTCTGGCCGTTGGTCGCCACATGGGTGTAGCCGAGCCGGGCGAGGCGCTTCAGCGGGAAGGCGTCGTCGGGGCACTTGGTCTCCTGGAGGCACAGCACGTCGGGCCGGGTCGCCTTCAGGAATTTCGCCACCAGCTCGATCCGCAGCCGGACCGAGTTGATGTTCCAGGTCGAGATCGTGAGGGGCATCGTCACCTTGCTCTGCAGGCGTCCTTGATAGCGCGGACGTGGGCAGGAGCAAGGCCGGACGCCGTTGCGTCAACCGGCGGGCGCGCGGGCCGGCTGCGGCTGCAGCACGGGCATGGCAGCCGGCGGGCCCGACATCGCGGCGACCGCGGCGGCGATCTCGTCCGGCACGGCGTAATGCATCATGTGGCCGACCCCCGGAACGACATGCAAAGCCGATCCGGCGACGGCGTCGTGCAGCCGCGGCGCCTGCTCGTGCTCGACCAGCCGGTCGCCGGCGGCGCCGAACACCGTGACGGGGCAGGCGATCTCGCCGTACTGGGCGGCGAGCCGCCGGGCCGCCGGGATCATCAGCCCGGATTCCTCGGCCGTGGCCCGGAGCTGCGACGGCCGCAGCGCCATCGCGACCGGAAAGCCGGCCCGGAACGTCGCCGGCACGCTGCGGGGGGAGAACAGCTTGTTCAGCACCGCCGGCGTGAGGAGCATGCCGAGCAGCGGCGCCACGGTGTGGCGCATCAGCGCGCCGACCACCGGCAGCGCCGGCCCCGAGGCGAGCCACACGTCGATCCGGCGGGTCGGCACGTAATACCCGGCCGCCAGCACCAGCCCGGCGACCGTGTCGGGCGCCCGCAGCGCCAACGCTAGCGCCACCAACGTCCCCCACGAATGCCCGACAACCACGGCCCGCTCGATCCCGAGCCGGCCCAGCAGGTCGGCCAGCAGCTCCGCCTGCGCCTCCGGTGTCATTGCGCTCCGCGGCTGGTCGCTCCACCCGAAGCCGGGCCGGTCAACGGCGATCACCCGGTGCGTGCGTGCGAGGCGGCCGAAGAGCCCGCTCGCCTCCATGTCCTGCACCATCGCCCCGTTGCCGTGCAGGAGCAGCACGGCCGGCCCGTCGGCCGGCCCGGCCCCGACGTAATGAAGGCGCAGTCCCTTCACGGTGAGAAACCGCCCGCGGGGCGGGTTCTTCCGCTCGGCCCGCCTCGTTGCGAGGGCGACCGCGACCGCATTGACGGCGAGCACGCCGGCCACGACGGCCAGGGTCTTGGTCACGGCCAGCGTCTTGGTCGTCGAGGTCGTCTTCATGGGGGTCATGGGAACGTCTCCGCGGGTCTGATGCGCCCGCGGACACGTCCCGCGAAACGGCGAAGGGCGCACCGGCCGGCGCGCCCCTCGGACAAACCCGCACTGCAGCATCCGTTCCGGCCGCCTCGTCGCAGCCGGACCGCGCCGCTACTGGAGCACGCGCTCGTAGTTGATCCTGAACAGGCCGGGATCGGGCTTCGAGGCCGGGTCGAGATTGTAGACCGCGACCGTGGTGTCGTAGCCCTGCGGATCCGTCACGGTCCACTGGCGGAGCTGAAAGTCCTTGGCGCCGAACATCATCATCAGCTTGTGGGTGCCGGTGAGCGCCTGCTTCTCCTCGATGACGACCGTGACGAACACGTCGTCGGCCGAGACCGACACCAGATTGGTGTCCTTCAGCAGGTCGATCTTGTCGACCAGGAGGTAGCGCAACGGCGTCTGCGACAGCGGATAAAGGTCCTGGGTGGCGAGCTTGCGGTCGCGCACGACGACCGAGTTGCCGTCGGCGATGACGTCGATCGGGCTCGGCGGGTTGTACTCGAACCGCACCTTGCCGGGCTTCTGGATGTAGAACTGTCCCTCGGTCCGGCCGCCGTCGGGGCCGACCTGGATGAAGTTGCCGACCAGCGTCGACATGCCCGACAGATAGCCGCTCACCTTGTCGGCCAGCGCCTTCTGGGAGCCGTCGAATCCGCCCGCGCGGGGTGGAGTCGCGACCGGCACGACATTGCCGGCGGCGGGATTTCCGGTCAGGGCCGGCGCCGTCAGCGGCGCGCGTGCCGGCTGGGACGCCTGGGCGACCCGCTTGGGTGAGGGAACCGGAAGCGGAATCGACTGCGTCGCCGCCATGGCCGTCGCGCCGAGCAGGCAGGTCCCGAGCACCATGCTGCCGACCAGCGCGGCCGCCCCCGAAGTCCGCATGATCATCTCCGATTCACCCCTTGCCCCGAGAGAAGACCTGTCGTCCAGGTCTATGGCGATTTCGCGGCCCGTGGGGGCCTCGCGTGGTCCGGATTCAGGCGGCCAGGCGCGATCGGCGCCGGACGGCAGGTCACCATAGCGGGCCCGTCAGAAGCTGTCCTCCGCCTCGCCGCCCTCGACGAGAATCTCGCGCTTGCCGGCGTGGTTGGCCTGGCCGACGACGCCTTCGGCCTCCATGCGCTCCATCAGCGAGGCGGCCTTGTTGTAGCCGATCTGAAGGCGACGCTGGATGTAGCTGGTCGAGGCCTTGCGGTCGCGCAGCACCACCTGGACGGCCTGCTGGTAGAGGTCGCCGCCCTCCTGGCCCATGGCGGTGCCGTCGAACACCGCCTCGCCGTCGCCCTCCGGCTCCTCCGCCGTGACCTCCTCGAGGTATTGGGGCGTGCCCTGCGCCTGCAGGTGCCGGACGATCTTCTCGACCTCGTCGTCGGAGACGAACGGACCGTGGACGCGCGAGATGCGGCCGCCGCCCGCCATGTAGAGCATGTCGCCCTGGCCGAGGAGCTGCTCGGCGCCCTGCTCGCCCAGGATGGTGCGGCTGTCGATCTTGGAGGTGACCTGGAAGGAGATGCGGGTCGGGAAGTTGGCCTTGATGGTGCCGGTGATGACGTCGACGGACGGCCGCTGGGTCGCGATGATCACGTGGATCCCGGCGGCGCGCGCCATCTGGGCGAGGCGCTGCACGGCGCCCTCGATGTCCTTGCCGGCGACCATCATCAGGTCGGCCATCTCGTCGACCACCACGACGATGTAGGGCAGCGGCTCGAGATCGAGCTCCTCGGTCTCGTAGATCGCCGTGCCGCTCTCCTTGTCGTAGCCGGTGTGGACGGTGCGGGTCAGCCGCTCGCCCTTGGCCTTGGCCTCGAGCAGGCGCGCATTGTAGCCGTCGATGTTGCGCACGCCGACCTTGGAGAGCTTCTTGTAGCGGCTCTCCATCTCGCGCACCGCCCATTTCAGCGCGACCACGGCCTTCTTCGGGTCGGTGACGACGGGCGTGAGAAGGTGCGGGATGCCGTCGTAGACCGACAGTTCGAGCATCTTGGGATCGACCATGATCAGCCGGCACTGGTCCGGCCGCAGCCGGTACAGCAAGCTCAGGATCATGGTGTTGACGGCGACCGATTTGCCCGAGCCGGTGGTGCCGGCGATCAGCAGATGGGGCATGCGGGCGAGGTCGACGATCACCGGATCGCCGCCGATCGTCTTGCCGAGGCAGAGCGGCAGCTTGGCCGAGGAGTCGTGATACTGCTCGGCCGCCAGCATCTCGCGCAGATAGATCTTCTCGCGCTTCGCGTTGGGCAGCTCGATGCCGATGACGTTGCGGCCCGGCACCACGGCGACGCGGGCCGACACGGCGCTCATCGAGCGGGCGATATCGTCGGCCAGCCCGATCACGCGCGACGACTTGATGCCGGGCGCCGGCTCGAGTTCGTAGAGCGTCACCACCGGACCCGGGTGGGCGTCCAGAATCTCGCCGCGCACGCCGAAGTCGGACAGCACGGTCTGCAGCGCCGCCTCGTTCGCCTTGATCAGGTCCATCGAGGGGGCGTGGCGGTCGGAGGGTTTCGGCGCGGCGAGCAGCTCGACGCCGGGCAGCTCGTACTCGCTGGCCTTCGCCTTCGGCGGCGGCTTCTTGGGCGGCGGCTTCTTGGCGCGCTTGGGCGTCGGCGGCTCGTCGTCCTCGTCCGCGTCGACCGCTTCGACTGGATCGGCCTCGTCGAAGGGCGGCGTGTCCTCGTAGGCGCGTCGCTCGGCGACGTCGCCGGTGTCGCCCTCGAAGCGCGGCTCGCGCCGCTCGAGCGCGAAGTGGTCGACATCCGGCTCGCGCGAGGTCTTCACCAGCTTGATGCCGGTCGAGAATCCGTGGCGGGCGAGCCGCAGGGCACGCGCCTTCAGGCTGAGCGCCGAATGCACCAGGAAGCCGAGCGAGATCGAGGCCCGCGAATCCTCCTCGTCCTCCTCGGCGTCGGGATCGCGTACGGGCGGCGGCG
>NZ_NPEX01000302.1 GCF_003258865.1 Rhodoplanes roseus
CTCGGCCTCGGCCCAGCGTGTCGCCAGCGTGCCGAGCGCCTGCTCCTGCGCGGCGAGCGTCGCCGCCTGTGCCGCGCAGGCGGCCGTCTGCTCGGCGAGGCGCCGCGTCAGCCCGGCGATCTTCTCGCGCGTCTTGGCGATGCGCTGATCGAGCGCGACCAGCTCCTCGTGGCGCTTGCGGGCGCGGTCGAAGCCGAGCTCGCGCTGGGCCTGCTCGGTCTCGGCCTGCTGGGCGGCCTGCTCGGCCTTGGCGGTCTGCTCGCGCTCCAAGAGCGCCGCGTCGCGGTCGGCCCGGAGCTGCGCCATGCCGGCCGGATCGGCGAGCGTCTCGCGCTCGCGCAGCTTCTCGGCCAGGCTGGTGCGGTCGGCTTCGAGCGCCGCGAGCGTGGCGCGCAGGTCGGCGAGCGTCGCCTGGGCGGCGGCGCGGCGGTCGAGCGCCGTCTTCCAGGCGCCGCCGGTCTTGGCCTGGCCCTTGGCGGTCTCGTCGAGGGCGAGCTTTTCGTCGACGCTCTTGCGCACCCGCTCGCCGCGCTCGCCCCCCAACACCTCGCCGACCTCGGCCTCGATGACGCGCGACAGCAGCGCCTTGGTGCCGTCGCTCGGCTCCGCCTGCAGGAACGACTGGCCCTGCCGCACCCACAGGAGGCCGAAGGCGGCCTCCTCGGCCGTCGAGGTGCCGGGCGTCAGGTCGAGCGCCGTCCACACCGCCTCGTCGGCGGAGCGGCCGTCCGCCACCAGCGTGCCGTTCTTGAACAGCTTGGCGCCGGCGCTGCGCAGGAAGGACTTCTTGACCAGATAGTCGGCGCCGCCGCGGTTGAAGCCGACCTCGACGCAGGCCGGCAGCTCGGCACCGCGCGTTTCCAGCGTGCGCACGTCCACGGTCTTGCTGCTGTGGCGGCCGAACAGCGCGAGATGCAGCGCCCGGAACAGCGTCGACTTGCCCGCCTCGTTCGGCGCGCAGAGCAGGTTGAGCCCGGGCCCGAGGCCGCGGATCACGTGGCGGCTGCGGAAGCGGCCGACGCCGTCGACGGCGAGATGCGTGATGATCATGAGCGCGCCCTCACGCCGTCGCTTCGAGATAGAGGGCGAGCAGCGCGTCCTCGGCGACCTGCCGCTCCGCCGTCGTGAGCGCCGGGTCGTCGGCGCGGGCCTTCAGGCTCTCGGCGACGCGCCGCAGGACGCCGTCGAAGTCGATGCGCTCGATGTCGGCCGGATCGGGCCGCACCGCCAGCGCCAGCGTCGTGTCGAGATGGAACACGGCGGCCTGCAGCCGCTCCAGCCACTCGTCGAGGGCGCGGCGCGCCGCGATCGACAGGGCGCCCGTGACCTTCAGCTTCAGCACCAGCTTCGACACCGGGTCGTGAGTCGTGCGCAGCAGCGCCTCGCGCGACGCCAGCGGCGTGGCGTCGGCGAGCTCGAAGGCGTCCGCGGCCCAGCGGAACGTGCCGACCGTGCGGGGCTCGACGCGCGGCGGGGCGCCGGCTCCGGTCAGCGTCACCAGCAGGGCGGTGCCGACCGTCTGGCTGTCGTGGCGGTCCGGCTCCGGCGTGCCGGCGTACCAGGTGCGCGGGCCGATCTCGCGGGTGCGGTGCCAGTCGCCGAGCGCCAGGTAGTCGAGGCCGGCCTTGTCGGCGCGGCCCGGGTCGATCTGGTTGGTCGCCTCGCCCTCGTTCTCGGCGACGCCGAAGCGGGTGACGGCGCCGTGGGCGAGGCCGATCCGGAGCGTGCCGGGCGGCGTCGCTGCGTCGTCCATGCGGGCGGTGAGGTCGCGGGTCTCGGCCCGGCTGGTCAGCGGCGCTGGCAGCAGCACGGCGTCGGGCGCCAGCACGACCGGCTCGGCCGTGAGGTGAAGCCGCACATTGGCGGGCGGCCCGAGCGCCGCCATCCGCTCCCACGGTCCGCCCGGCCGGTGGGCGTCGTGATTGCCGGGCAGGAGGTG
The DNA here is from genome assembly GCF_003258865.1 of Rhodoplanes roseus. GTDB lineage: Bacteria > Pseudomonadota > Alphaproteobacteria > Rhizobiales > Xanthobacteraceae > Rhodoplanes > Rhodoplanes roseus. The sequence goes on from NZ_NPEX01000302.1 coordinate 1,940, forward strand.
CCACGTGACGGCCGCGAAGCCGCGCATGCGCTCCAGCGGCGCCCGCAGCGTCACATTGGTCGGCGTGTCGCTGTCGAACACGTCGCCGGCGACCAGCACATGGGCGGCGCCCTCGGCGACCGCCAGCCGGCCGATCGCCTCGACGGCGTCCAGCCGCGCCGCCCGAAACGCCTCCGCCTTGGCGCCGAAGCGGACGAACGGCTTGCCGATCTGCCAGTCGGCGGTGTGGACGACACGCATGGGATGGCCCTTTACTCGGTCATTCCGGGGCGCATCGAAGATGCGAACCCGGAATCCAGCATCACGGTCGGCGCGCGTGGCTGGATTCCGGGTCCGGCGCTCCGCGCCGTCCCGGAATGACGGCGGCTGGACGACGACCTCGGCGCCGTGCGCCGATTCGCGGCCGCGATCCTAGCCTATTCTCGGTTTGTTCGCGCGGTATGGCGTGAGCACGAGAGCGGCTGTCCACCGTGTTCGCTGCACGGGTTCATGGTTGCGGTCCTGGGCTACCGTGCGCCGCGCGTGCGGGTCCAGCCCGCCCATGCTAGACTGTCGCCATGCACGCTCCGAAAAAGCCCGAAGGCGATCCGACACCCGCCGACACCTTCACGTTGGGCCGTGGTCGGCTCGCGAAGATCAGTGCCGTCGAGGGGATCGAGACCAGCCCGGAAAGCCGTGAGATGTTCGCGGAGTTCGAGGGTCGCGGGCTGTCGCCGGAGCAGCGACGGGCCGCCATCTACGAGAAGCACACGAGGAAGGTCTGACCGGCGACATCGGATAAGGTTCTGCGAAAGACCCGTACTGCTATCCCGGGACGACGGTCCTGAGGAATCGCGCCGGCATCAGGGATCAGGCACGTCTCGACGCCTTCGAGCACGACGCCGCGCTTCAGCGCGCCAGCGAGCCGGTTCGTATCGGCCCGCTCGACGTCACCCAGTACCGTGCGCTCCACCGCCATCCTTTCCAGGACGTCTACGCCTGGGCCGGCCGCTTCCGGACGGTCCGCATCGGCAAAGGCGGCAGCGTGTTCTGCTATCCCGAGAACATCCGGGGCGAGATGACGAAGCTGTTCGCGACACTCCGCGCTGCCGACGGCTTCCGCGGCGTCCGTCGTGCCGAGTTCGCCGAGCGGGCCGCGCACTTCCTCGCCGAGCTCAACGCCGTCCATCCGTTTCGCGAAGGCAATGGGCGGACGCAACTCGCCCTCCTTACACTGTTGTCCGACCGCGCCGGACACATGCTCGATCTCGACCGAATGCAGCCGGCCGAGATGTTGGACGCGATGGTCAGGAGTTTCGAGGGCGACGAGGCACCTCTGCGCAATCTCGTATTCGACCTGTCTGCTCCGGGCGCTTGAACGGGAGCGAGCGTCGCCGACCCCCTCTACCGCCCCATCGCGCTCCCCGCCTGCGAGAGCAGCCAGGCGGTGATCTCGGCGCTTTCCTGGACGGTGCCGAGGCGGCCGGAGCGGCCGGCATGGCCGGCGCCCATGTCGGTCTTGAAGATCAGCTCGTGGTCGTCGGTCTTCAGCTCGCGCAGCCGCGCCACCCACTTGGCCGGCTCGACATAGCGCACCTGGCTGTCGTGCCAGCCGGCGGTGACGAACATGGCCGGATAGGTTTTGCGCTCGATGTTGTCGTAAGGCGAGTAGGAGCGGATATAGGCGTAGTCCTCGGCCTTGGCCGGATTGCCCCACTCGACCCATTCGAGCGTGGTCAGCGGGATCGAGGCGTCCGACGTGGTCGTCACCACGTCGACGAACGGCACCTCGGCGACGACACCGGCGAACAGGTCGGGCCGCAGATTGGCGGTCGCGCCGACCAGCAGGCCGCCGGCACTGCCGCCGCGAGAAAACAGGGCGCGCCGGTCGGCGACGCCCTGCGCCACCAGCGCCTCGCCGACCGCGATGAAGTCGGTGAAGCTGTTGCGCTTGGCGAGGCCGCGCCCGTCGCGGTGCCAGCGCTCTCCCTTCTCGTGGCCGCCGCGCACATGCGCCATGGCGTGCACGAAGCCGCGATCCATCAGGCTGAAGGCGCTCTCGCTGAACACCGGCCGCTGGCTGAAGCCGTAGGCGCCGTAACCGACCACCAGGGTCGGATTGCCGCCCTGTTTCCGCATCCCCTTGCGATAGGTGAGGGTGATCGGCACGCGCTCGCCGTCCGGGGCGACCGCCTCGCGGCGCTCCAGCACGTAGTCGTCGGGCCGGAACCAGGGCGCCGGCTCCTCGCGGCGCAGCGTCAGGGTGCGGGCCGCCATGTCGAAGTCGTAGGTGCGCTCCGGCGTCAGCGGGCTCGAGAAGCGGAAGCGCAGCACGGTGGTGTCGGGCTCGCGATTGCCGCCGAAGGCGCCGTAGAAGAAGCTCGCCGTCGCGACGCCGATCTCGCCCGGCTGCGGCACCGGAAGCTCCTCGCGGTCGGCGAGCCGCAGCACCTTGATCCTGATGCCGCCCTCGTGCTCCTCGTCGAAGGCGAGGAAGTCGCGGAACGGCTCGATGTTGCGGATCACATGGCCGGGCCGCTGCGCCACCAGCTCGCGCCAGTGCGCGGCGTCGGGCGTCGCCTCGGGCGCCGTCATCACCCGGAAGTCGGGCGCGTCGAGATCGGTGCGGACGTAGAACGTGTCGCCGACATGGTCGACGTCGTAGCGCACGCCGGCGCGGCGCGGCTCGATGACGCGAAACGTGCCGTCGGGATCGTCGGCGGCGAGGTACCGCACCTCGCTGGTCTGCTCCTGCTCGGTGTCGATCAGGACGAAGCGGCGCGACTTGGTGCGATGGACCGAGACGCTGAAGGTCGGGTCGCGCTCCTCGAACACCATCGTGTCGACGTCGGGCGGCGTGCCGATGCGGTGGCGCCAGACCTGATGGCCGCGCAGCGTCACGGGCTCGCGCCGCACGTAGAACAGCGTCGCCGAGTCGGCCGCGAAGGTGAAGCTTTCGGCGCCGTCCGTGATGCCCTGCTCGGTCACGTCGCCGGTCGCGATGTCGCGCACGAACAGGCGATTCTGCCGGTCGCCCGTGAAGTCGACCATGAAGGCGACGCGGCGCCCGTCCGGGCTCGGCTGCCAGCGGCCGAGCCGGTACATCGCGTGGCCGGCGGCGAGCGCCGGCACGTCGAGCACGATTTCCTCGGCGGCGCCCGGCGCGTCGCGGCGGCGCAGGATCACCGGATACTGCGCGCCCTCGGCGAAGCGGCGCTCGTACAGATAGCCGCCGTCACGATACGGCACGCTGGCGTCCGAGGAGGCGTTGCGCTCGCGCAGCTCGCCGGCGATCTCGTCGATCAGCGGCCGGATGGCGGCGAGGCGGTGCTCCGCATAGGCGTTCTCGGCGGCGAGATGCGCCGATACGGCGGGATCGTCGCGCCGCGACAGCCAGTCGTAGGGATCGGGCCGCTCGCGGCCGTGCTCCTGCAGTACCGTGCCGCTCTTGCGCGCCACCGGCGGCTGCGTGCCGGGGGGATCCTCCGTGCCGGCCGCGGGCGCGATCGCGGTCAGTCCGAAATAGACCGCCGCACCGAGAACGATCGTCAACAAGCCGTGTGGCATTCGTCACCGCCGCTATGGTCCCGGCCTCTCCGGAGCACCGGAACTATGGTTGTTCCAGGGCGGTGCACAAAGTCACGATTCTGCGTGCGGTGGCGTGGCGGAACTCGGTCACTCCGGGGCGCACCGAAGGTGCGAACCCGGAGTCCAGCCGCATGTTCGGAGCGTGAGGCTGGATTCCGGGTCCGGCGCGTCGCGCCGTCCCGGAATGACCATCAAACGTCGCCTCACCCCTTCGGGCGCGCCCGAAAGCTGATGCGGGCCGGGTTGTGCTCCATGTTGCCGGGCAGGCGCTCGGCCGAGAAGCCGGCGGTCGTGAGAATGTCGCGGAACTCGGCCTCGGTGTATTTGGCGATGCCGAGCTTCTGGCGCAGCTTGCTGTAGGAGGAGAGCGCGGTGCGGGCGACGCCGATCAGCGAGGCGACCAGGAAGCCGTTGGTCCAGGCATAACGCAGCAGCGCGACGAGATCGCTCACCGCGCCGACATCGGGCGGAATCACGTCGGCGACGATCAGCACGCCGTCCGGTGCGAGCAGGCGCCGCCATTCGGCGAGCAGGCCGTCGAGATCGGCGCGGGACAGATACTGCACGACCGAGTTGGCGACGATCAGGTCGAACGAGCCCGCCGGCATGGCCCGCAGCTCGTCGGGGCTCGCCACCGCGATGTTGGGCACCGCCTTGAAGCGCTCGGTGAGGTTCTTTCGCACGCTCGGCGCCGCGTCGGACAGCACCACGGTCCCGGCGACCCTGGCGACCGCGTCGGCGTGCAGCGCCTCGCCGCAGCCGAAGTCGAGCACGCGCGCCTGCGGGTTCGGCACGAAGCCGGCGATCGCCGCGGCGATGTCGCGATAATGCACGTCGATGTGCCGCGCATTCACGTAGATCGAATGCGGATTGTCCCAGAAGCCGACCCAGTCGCGGATGGTGTTGGTCATGCCAAGGTTCGCCCCGGGTTGCGAGTCGTTCCGGGGCGGCGCGTCGGCGCCGAGCCCGGAACCCATATCCCCTGTGGTTCGTGAGCCACTGAGACAGTGAGTATGGATTCCG
>NZ_NPEX01000303.1 GCF_003258865.1 Rhodoplanes roseus
GCGCGGCCGCGCGTCGGGTGAGAGTCCTTCTCCCCTCGGGAGAAGGTCGGAAAAGGAGTCCTCACCTCGCCTTGTCGAGGCAGCGGTCGAGCTCGGCCAGGGCGGCCGGGAGGCCGGCGAGGTCGAGCTCCCAGCGGCGGTCGCCGACCGCGATCGTGGTCGGCCCCGGCGACAGACGGGAGATCAGCCGCCCCGCTTCCGGCCCACGCGCGTCGCGCGAGCCGACCGCCGGCCCGGTGACCTGGACCGGGATGGTGTCGACCACCCGCCCGTTCTGGGAAAAGCTCATCTCGCCGACGCCGGGCGCCGGCGGCTGCGTCTGGTCGACCACCATCACCACGGTCTCGGGGCCGCTGCGCACGATGGTGAGGCCGAAGGTGTGCGGCGTCTGGCCGGCTTTTCCGGTCGAGCACACCTTGGCGCCGTCCGGATGGCTGCGCAGCTCGGTGAGCCAGCCGCCGTCGGTGCGCCAGGCGCCCTGCAGCGCGCCTTGCGCCTGCGCCGGCAGCGCCAGCGCCGCGAGGGCGGCCGCCGCCAGCATCGTCGTCCGTATGTCTCTCACGTTCGTCTCCCTCGGGTCTCTCAGCCCCGCTTGGCGGGCAGGTAGGGGGCGACCGCGTGGGCGAGGCCCTCGGTGGTCAGCGTCTGCAGCCACACCTTGCCGGGACCGGTGAGGCGCGCCAGGAACAGGCCGTCGCCACCGAACAGCGCGTTGCGGATGCCCTTGATGGTGGTGATCTCGAAGCCGACGGTCTGCTCGAACATGCCGACATGGCCCGGATGCACCAGGAGGCTCTGGCCGGCCTCCAGCCCGTAGGTGACGATCTCGCCGCCGAGCTCGATCCACGCCGTGCCGCTGCCGCCGATGCGCTGGAGCAGGAAGCCGGTGCCGCCGAACAGGCCGCCCAGCGCGGTCTGCGCCGCCGTGGCGATCTCGATGCCCGGGGTGCCGCAGACGAAGCCGTGCCGGTGCGCCAGCATGGTGCGGTCCGGCGTCACCTCGATCTCCATGATGGCGCCGGGCAGGCGCGCCGCGAAGCCGACCAGGCCGGAGCCGCGCCCCGCCTCGAACCGCGTCGTGAACAGGCCGCCGCCCGAGACGGCGCGGCTGACCAGCCCCCACACGCCGCCGCCGCCGGCGCCGCCCATCGAGGTGGTCATCGTGATGTCGCCCGACATCCAGGAGAGCTGGTCGGGGACGCCGACGACGGCGTCGCCGGCGTCGAGCGCGATCTCGAGAACCGGAAGTGTCGTGCCGATGATCTTGGATTGCATTGCCGGGTCCGTGCGGTTGCGAGGATGTGCGCGAAGACTAGCCGGGCGGTCCCAAAAACGTGCTTCCCACACGAGTCAAATCTTATCGATCGGCGCGAAAAGCATGGTCGTACCAGCAGGAACTCCGGCGCGCGCAAGCCGTTGAGGTGTCGGAATGCTGCGGGAGTGATCCCATGGACGCCGTCTTCACCCGGTTCTCGAATCTGATCGCACGCGTCGCCGGCAACGCGGCGAGCTTCGTGATCTGCTGCCTCGTTGTCCTGGCCTGGGCCGTCTCCGGGCCGGTGTTCCACTTCTCCGACACCTGGCAGCTCGTCATCAACACCGGCACCACCATCGTGACGTTCCTGATGGTGTTCCTGATCCAGAACACCCAGAACCGCGACGGCGCGGCGATCCAGGCGAAGCTCGACGAGCTGATCCGGGTCAGCGCCGCCTCCAACACGTTCATCGGCATCGAGCACCTGCCGCAGGACGAGGTGGAGCATTTCCGGAAGCGCTGCGAGGCGGCGGCCGACGAGGCGGTCACCCGCGCCGGCGAGCTGTCGCGCAAGGCGGCCGAGCGGGCGGTCTGACGAGCGACACGCCGAACGTCCTCTCGGCGACGTACACGGACTGTCGATCTCGGCCGCCCCACAGTTGAACGGCCAGGCCGCAGCGCGCTCCTCTTGTGCAACGGGCTAATCCGATCGGGTAATTACTTCCGATCGAAGCTTGGTCTTCCGCACGTCTGTCGTTCTTGGGATGGCGGGGCGTCGACGGGGGAAAACAAGTATTAATTCAATTGACCCAAATATGATCCGGCGACCGCAAATCTTACCACTATCGTGATTCGCATGGCTCCGCGTCGAGCGTGCGAAGTAACTCCCGGACGCTCCCAAGGCCTGTCCGGGAGACACGACGGTTCCATTCTCCGCACCCGGGGCATCAGAGTGTCACTGCAATGTCGTGGATCATCGGCTCCGAATGTGGGTCGAACTCGCCGCGGTATTCACGGCGATCTGCGTGGTGATCGGCGCGACGCGCTGACATCTACAGCGCGGTGTCGACCCTCGACGCCACGTCGCCAGAACGGCCCGGGCCTTTTTGTCGGCCGGCGACCGGTCGCGGGTCCCCGGCCACGATCGATCGAACGACCGACACGGTCACGTCCGGGCCTTCTCCGGGCGATCAAGTGATCGAACCGGCCAATCGATCTGGCGAGCAACCACGACCTTCGGGTGAGAAGCGGACCGCCCTGCCTGTGCGAGCGACGCGCGCAGGTCGTCGATTAATACGAATGTATCGAGTCGACGAATACTCCAAAAGCGACCGTCGCCCTGTATATGGTTGTTCGATGAAATCGATTTTTAAATGATTTGAATCAGAACTGAGACTACGGCCTTACCTGTTTCTCGTTCGAGGCTGCTTTCGCCGGCACCCGTCGTGCCCGGCACGCGTACGCTGATCCCGCGGCCGATCGCCGAGGGCAGCCTGGAATCCACTCAGTTCCGGATCCGCGACAGCGGAGAACCGGCCCACGCTTCACGCGGCCCTGGCGGCCGCGCGAGCATCTGCGCGTCTGCTGGAGACCATCCATGTCGTTCCTATCCAGAATTCGGATCCTCCCGAAGATCCTTGGCGTCATCCTTCTGCTCGCCGCGGTCGCCGGTTTCGGCGCCTGGTATTCGGGCCAGCAGATGAACGCGATCGATTCCGGCTACTCCAAGTTCCTCGGCGCCGAGGCGACGGCCCGGACCGCCAATGCCCGCCTCAATCGCGGCCTCTACCAGTACGAGATGTATCTCTACCGCCTCATCGCCGAGACCAGCGACGAGGAGATGAAGAAGCTGCCGGCCCAGATCGACAAGGCCGCGGCCTTCGCGATCGAGCAGGCCGAGCTCATCAAGACGCGGCTCCCCGGCATGGCGACGCGCTACCAGCAGATCGAGACCGAAATCCGCAGAATCACGAACCTGGGCAAGCCGGTGGTCGAACTCGCCTTGGCCAACAAGAACGACGAGGCGACGGCGCTGCTGCGCACCACGATCGACCCGCCGCTGCAGAAGGTGATGGAGAGCGCGTCCGGCTATGCGGTCGAGATCGAGCATGCCATGAAATCGGGCACCGAAAAGCTCTCCGAGAGCAGCGCCGGCGCGATCATGACGTCCTATCTGATCATCGGCTGCGGCGTCGGCATCGCCTTGGTGATCGCCTTCCTGGTCGCGCAGTACGGCATCGCGCGGCCGATCACGGATCTCACGGGGGGCATGCGCCAGCTCGCCGACGGCAAGTTCGACGTGGTGCTGGCCGGGCTCGGCCGCAAGGACGAGATCGGCGACATCGCCGGCGCCGTCGAGGCGTTCAAGATCAAGGCGGCCGAGAAGGCCCGGGCCGAGGCCGAGGCGAAGGCCGAGCAGGACCGGCGTGCCGCCGCCCAGCGCAAGCTCGAGATGACCAAGATCGCCGACGGCTTCGAGGCCGCGGTGGGCGAGATCATCGAGACGGTGTCGTCCGCCTCGACCGAGCTGGAGGCCGCCGCCGGCACGCTGACCCGCACGGCCGAGACCACCCAAAACCTCGCCACCCGGGTCGCCTCCGCGTCCGAGATCGCCTCGACCAACGTCCAGAGCGTCGCCTCGGCCAGCAACGAGATGGCCTCCTCGGTGCACGAGATCTCGCGCCAGGTGCAGGAGTCGAGCCGCATCGCCAACGAGGCGGTCCGGCAGGCGGAGAAGACCGACACCCGCATCAACGAGCTGTCGGTGGCGGCGAGCCGCATCGGCGACGTGGTCAAGCTGATCACGGCGATCGCCGAGCAGACCAACCTGTTGGCGTTGAATGCCACCATCGAGGCGGCACGCGCCGGCGAGGCCGGCAAGGGCTTCGCCGTCGTCGCCAACGAGGTGAAGGCGCTCGCCGCGCAGACCGGCAAGGCGACGGGCGAGATCTCCAGCCAGATCGGCGCCATGCAGGCGGCGACCAGCGACTCGGTGACGGCCATCAAGGAGATCGGCGGCACCATCGGCAAGATCGCCGAGATCGCCGCGACGATTGCGGCCGCCGTCGAGGAACAGGGCGCCGCGACCAACGAGATCGCCCGCAACGTCCAGCAGGCCTCGTCCGGCACCACCGAGGTCGCCACCAACATCACCGAGGTCGACCGCGGCGCCGCCGAGACCGGCTCGGCCTCCTCCCAGGTGCTGTCCTCGGCGCAGTCGCTGTCGAGCGAGAGCAACCGCCTCAAGCTCGAGGTCGGCAAGTTCCTGAACACGATCCGGGCCGCGTAACCGCCCCACCGGCGCGGTCTTCGACAGAGCGGCCACAACCGCCGATCTCACGACCCCGATGTCCTTCGCCCGGGCCAGAACGGCCCGGGCTTTTTTTGCCCGGGGCGCGCCGTCGCGCACTCGGCCACACTCCGTCGAAATACTGACGCTGTCTCGTCCCGGCTCTCGCCAGACAGGCGATCCTGCCGATGCGGCTAATCTGATTTCTGAGAAAACCGCGACCTTCGGGTGGGGTGTGCGTCCTGCTCGGCGCGTCCGCCGTCGCTCGCAGGTTTTCGACTAATACGAATGTATCGTCCTGGCGAATACTGGAGACGCGCCGTCAGGCCGTAAGTGTCTGTTCGTTGAAATCGAATTTTAAATGATTTGAATCAGAACTGACTCCACGGCCGTACGTTCGCACCTTCGTGGCCGCCGCCAGGCACCCCTCGTGCCGCCCGCGTAAGCTGCTCCCCCCGGTCCATCGGCGGACGCAGCCTGGAATCCATCTCGTCCCGGTGTCCGCAAGCTCGGACGACGGTCCCGATCGACGCGGCCTCGCGGCCGCGAAAACACCTGCGCGCCCGCTGGAGACCACCGATGTCCATCCTGTCTCGAATCCGCATTCTGCCGAAACTTCTCGCCGTGATCTCCCTGCTCGCGGTCGCCGCCGTGATCATCAGCGTGATCGCGCTCGACGCGCTCGCGACCCTGCACGACGTCAGCAATCAGGCGGCATCGGCCGGCGCCAAGAACACGCTGTCGTCGCAGCTCAACATCAACATGCTGGCGATGAACCGGGCCGAGTACCGGATCAACGCGCAGCCGCGCCCCGACGTCATCCAGGACGCGCTGGGCCGCATCGATCGCGAGCGCAAGCAGTTCGGCGAGCGGCTCGACCAGTTGAAGAGTCTCGCCACCACCGAGCTCGACCGCCGCTTCGTCGCCGAGTTCACGCCGCTCGCCGACACTTACATGAAGGAGCTCGACGTCACCATCGACGTGGTGCGCAAGATGTCGAGCCCGCCCACGGCCGAGCAGCTCGAGCGCCTCGGCAAGGAGGCCGTCGCCAGTCGCCTCGCCCAGGAAAAGGCGCGCGACCGCACCCGCGAATATTTCACCGAACTCGGCAAGCAGGTGAAGGAGCTCTCGGCCAAGGCCGAGGCCACCGCCACCAACGGCCGCAACACCATCATCACGGTGGCGGCGGTGGGCATCCTCGGCGCGTTGGCGCTCGGCTTCTTCATCGGCCAGTTCGGCATCGCCCGGCCGATCGCGGCCTCGGTGGCGAGCCTGCAGACGCTCGCCAAGGACGACTTCTCGATCGACATCGCCGGCTCGGAGCGTGGCGACGAGGTCGGCGACATCGCCAAGGCGGCCCTGGTGTTCAAGCAGAACGGCCTCGACAAGCAGCGCATGCAGCGCGAGCAGCAGGAGGCCGAGAAGCGCGCCGTGCACGAGCGCAAGGCCGAGATGACGAAGATCGCCAACGGCTTCGAGGCCGCGGTGGGCGAGATCATCGAGACGGTGTCGTCCGCTTCGACCGAGCTCGAGGCCGCCGCCGGCACGCTGACCCGCACGGCCGAGACCACCCAAAACCTCGCCACCCGGGTCGCCTCCGCGTCCGAGATCGCCTCGACCAACGTGCAGAGCGTCGCCTCGGCCAGCAACGAGATGGCCTCCTCGGTGCACGAGATCAGCCGCCAGGTGCAGGAGTCGAGCCGCATCGCCAGCGAGGCGGTCCGGCAGGCCGAGAAGACCGACACCCGCATCGGCGAACTGTCGGTCGCAGCGAGCCGCATCGGCGACGTGGTCAAGCTGATCACGGCGATCGCCGAGCAGACCAACCTCCTGGCCCTCAACGCCACCATCGAGGCGGCGCGCGCCGGCGAGGCCGGCAAGGGCTTCGCCGTCGTCGCCAACGAGGTGAAGGCGCTGGCCGCCCAGACCGGCAAGGCGACCGGCGAGA
>NZ_NPEX01000304.1 GCF_003258865.1 Rhodoplanes roseus
CCGCGGCGGATCGACTTTCCGCCGACCCGCCTGTTGCTCGACATCGCTCCGAAGGAGGAGACGCCGGCCCGCACGCCGTGGTGGCTGACGCTGCTCCGCCTGACGCTCGCGGCCCTGGTGATCCTGGCGGCCGCCGGCCCGATGTGGAATCCGCCGGTGTCGACCGCGACGGCCCAGGCGCCGCTCGTCGTGCTGATCGACGACGGCTGGTCGTCGGCGTCGAGCTTCGACGCGCGATTGCGGACCGCGACGGACCTCGTGGCGCGCGCCCAGGCGGATGGCCGCGGCGTCGCGCTGGTACCGCTCTCCGAGCCGACCCGCGATCTCTCCTTCGAAACGCCGGATGCCGCTGCGGCGAGGCTGCGCACCCTCCGGCCGAAGCCGCATGCCGTCGAGCGCGCCGACACGCTGCCGGCGATCGGACGCCTGCTCGCCGGCACGCCGGAGGCCGAGATCGTCTGGCTGTCCGACTCGGTCGATCTCGGCCGCGGCGGCGAGTTCGTCTCCGGCCTGGCCAAGCTGGTGGAGGGCCGCGCCCTCACCGTGGTGGCGGGCGGTGTGCGCCCGGCGCTGGCGCTCGCCGCGGCCGACAACGCTGCCGGCGGCCTCGCCGTGAAGGTGCTGCGCGCCGATGCCGACGGGACCAGCGCCGGCACGGTGCGGGCGCTCGACCTGCGCGGCCTGCCGCTCGGCGAGGCCACCTTTTCGTTCGCTGGGGGCGCGCGCGAGACCGAGGCCAAGTTCGAGCTTCCCGTCGAGATCCGCAACGACATCGCGCGTCTGGAGATCGTCGGCGAGGCCTCGGCCGGTGCCGTGCAGCTGCTCGACAAGCGCTGGCGCCGCCGTACCGTCGGCGTCGTCACCGGCTCGACAGCCGAGACGGCGCAGCCGCTGCTCGCCTCGACCTTCTATCTGTCCCGTGCGCTCGGCCCGTTCGCCGACGCCCGCATCGCCGAGCGCGGCTCGCCGGCCGAGGCGGTGACGCAGTTCATCGACCAGCGCCTGCCCATGATGGTGCTGGCCGATGTCGGCAACGTCGCCGGAGAGGCGCGTGAGAAGCTGTCGCGCTGGGTCGAGGATGGCGGCGTGCTGGTGCGCTTCGCCGGCCCGCGCCTCGCGGCGGCCGACGACGATCTCGTGCCGGTGCGGCTGCGCCGTGGCGGCCGGGTGCTCGGGGGCAGCCTGAGCTGGGAGCAGCCGCAACGTCTCGCCAGCTTCTCGCACGAGGGGCCGTTCGTCGGCCTCCCGGTGCCCGAGGACGTCACGATCACCCGCCAGGTGCTGGCCGAGCCGGACTCGAGCCTGGTGGATCACACCTGGGCGGCGCTCGCCGACGGCACGCCGCTCGTCACAGCCGCCAAGCGCGGCAAGGGGATGGTGGTGCTGTTCCACGTCACGGCCGACACCCGCTGGTCCGACCTGCCGCTGTCCGGCGCCTTCGTCGAGATGCTCCGCCGCATCGTCGGCCTGTCGGGGGCGGCCGTCGATCCGGACTCGACCGCTCAGGCCGCCGGCGGCGAGACGGTGGCGCCGACCCGCCTGCTCGACGGATACGGCGTGTTCGGCCCGCCGCCTCCGACGGCCCGCCCGGTCGCGGCCGGCTACACGGGTCGCGCCACCGCCGACAATCCGCCCGGCTTCTACGGCCCGCCCGAAGGGCTCGTCGCCGTCAACACGCTGATCGCGGCCGATCGGCCGAAGGCGCTCGACTTCGCCCCGCTCGGCGGCCGTGTGGAACCATACCGCGCGACCGAGCCGCAGGACTTGCGCGGGCCGGTCTTCCTCGGCGCCATCGCGCTCGCTTTTCTCGATGCGGTGGTGGTGTTCTGGCTCGCCGGCGGTCTGGCGCGTCTCACCGGCTGGCGCCGCGCCCCGGCCGCGCTGCTGCTCGGCGTTGGTCTCGCACTCGCCGCGACGCCGTCGCCGCTGCGCGCCGATCCGGCCGCCGACGCCTTCGCGGCCAAGGCGACGTCGGGTACGCGGCTCGCCTTTGTCACGACCGGCAATGCCGAGGTCGACGCGATCAGCAAGTCGGGCCTGCAGAGCCTCACCGTGTTTCTCGGCCAGCGCACCGCGCTCGAGGCCGGCGAACCGCTCGCGCTCGACATCTCCCGCGACGAGCTCGCCTTCTTTCCGGTGATCTACTGGCCGATCGTGCCCGACGCGCCGAAGCCGTCGGCCCAGGCGCTCGCCCGCGTCGACGCCTACATGAAGCAGGGCGGCACCATCCTGTTCGACACCCGCGACGCGGTGGAGGCGGCGCCCGGCTCGGAGATGCGCAGCCCCGGAATGGTGGCGCTGCGCGGCATCCTCTCGTCGCTCGACATTCCGGAGCTGGAGCCGATCCCGAAGGAGCACGTGCTGACCAAGACCTTCTTCCTGCTGCGCGACTTCCCGGGCCGCTTCACGGCCGGGCGGCTGTGGGTCGAGGCGATGCCGGCGTCCGATCCGGACGGGGCGGAGGAGCGGCGCCCGGCGCGCGCCGGCGACGGCGTCTCGTCGATCCTGATCACGTCGAACGATCTCGCCGGCGCCTGGGCGACCCGGCCCGACGGCCAGGCCCTGCTGCCGCTGGTGCCGGGCGAGCCGCGCCAGCGCGAGCACGCCTTCCGGGCCGGCGTGAACATCGTGATGTATGCCCTGACCGGCAACTACAAGGCCGACCAGGTCCACGTCCCGGCGCTGCTCGAGCGGCTCGGACAATGAGGCAGGAGTTTGCGAGGTGCTGGTCATTCCGGGACGGCGCGGAGCGCCGGACCCGGAATCCAGCGACACGCTCCGAATTCGCGGCTGGATTCCGGGTTCGCGCCTGCGGCGCGCCCCGGAATGACGGTCTCACAACACCGGATACCGCATGAATTTCGGCATCTCGTTCGCGCCGCTGGTTCCTGATTACGTCGTGTGGGCCGTCGCGGCCGCCGCCGCCGTGATCGCGCTGCTGCTGGTCGTCGCCCGGATGCGCGGCGCCTGGATCAGGACGCTGGCGCTGGCGCTCCTGGTGCTGGCATTGGCGAATCCGTCGTTCACCCGCGAGGACCGCGAGCCGCTGTCCTCGGTCGCCGTCATGGTGGTCGACAAGAGCGCCAGCCAGGGCTTCGGCGACCGCGCCGCGCAGGCCGAGGCGGCGCGTGCGGCGCTCACCGACCGGCTGCAGCGCATTCCGGGGCTCGAGCTGCGGACCGTCGAGGCCGGCCAGTCCGACGGCGAGAGCGACGGCACGCGCCTGTTCACGGCGCTCGGCGCGGCGCTGGCCGACGTGCCGCCCGAGCGTGTCGCCGGGGCCATCATGCTGACCGACGGCCGGGTCCACGACGTGCCGGCCGATGCGGCCGCGCTCGGATTCTCGGCTCCCGTGCACGCGCTCGTCACCGGCCACCCGGGCGAGCGCGATCGCCGCGTCGTGCTCACCTCGGCGCCGCGCTTCGGCATCGTCGGACAGCAGCAGACCGTGACGTTCCGGGTCGAGGACACCGGCGCACCGCGCAGCTCCGCGCAGGTCCGCATCAGCCGCGACGGCGAGACGGTCGACCGCCGCCTGGTGATGTCGGGCGACCAGGTGCGCGTGCAGGTGCCGATCCCGCATCCGGGCCAGAACATCGTCGAGATCGAGGCGTCGCCGATCGAGGGCGAGCTGACCCCGCTCAACAATCGCGCCGTGGTCTCGATCGACGGCGTGCGCGACAAGCTGCGCGTTCTGCTCGTCTCCGGCGAGCCGCATGCCGGCGAGCGGACCTGGCGCAATCTGCTCAAGTCCGACGCCAACGTGGATCTGGTCCACTTCACCATCCTGCGCCCGCCGGAGAAGCAGGACGGCACGCCGATCAACGAGCTGTCGCTGATCGCGTTTCCGACCCGCGAGCTGTTCCAGCAGAAGATCAACGAGTTCCAGCTCATCATCTTCGACCGCTACGCCCGTCAGGGCGTGCTGCCGATCATCTATTTCGACAACATCGCCCGCTACGTGCGCGACGGCGGCGCCGTGCTGGTCGCGGCCGGTCCCGACTATGCGAGCCAGACCTCGCTGTGGCGCACGCCGCTCGAATCGATCCTGCCGGCCGAGCCGAACGGCAACGTCACCGAGCAGGCGTTTCGCGCAGCGCTCACCGATGTCGGCAAGCGGCACCCGGTCACCCGCACGCTCGAAGGCGCCAATGCCGAGCCGCCGCACTGGAGCCGCTGGTTCCGCATCGTCGACGCCCGCCCGACCGAGGGCATGACGGTGATGAAGGGCCCCGACGACAAGCCGCTGCTGGTGCTCTCCCGCGAGGGCGAGGGCCGCGTCGCACTGCTGCTGTCCGATCACATCTGGCTGTGGGCGCGCGGCTACGAAGGCGGCGGCCCGCATATCGACCTGCTGCGCCGGCTGTCGCACTGGCTGATGAAGCAGCCCGACCTCGAGGAGGAGGCCCTGCGTCTGTTCGCCCGCGGCCGCGAGATCGTGGTGCAGCGCCAGACCATGGCCGAGACGGCCGCACCCGTGACGCTGACCGCGCCGTCCGGCGCCACCCGCACGCTGGAGCTCGATCCGGCCGATGCGGGCGTCTGGCGCAAGAGCATGGAGGCGAGCGAGCTCGGCCTGTGGCGGGCCACCGACGGCAAGCTGACCGCGCTCGTCAATGTCGGCCCGGCCAATCCGCGCGAGTTCGCCGAGGTGACCTCGACGACCGAGGTGATCGGCCCGCTCGCCGATGCCACCGGCGGTGGCGCCCGCCGGCTCGCCACCCGCGCCGGCCCCGACATCGACGTGCCCCGCGTGGTTCCGGTGCGCTCCTCCGAGACCTTCAAGGGCGATGCCTGGATCGGCCTGAAGATGCGCGAGGCCAGCGTCGTGCGCGGCGTCGGCGTATTGCCGATGTTCGCCGGCCTCTTGGGACTTCTGCTGCTGGTCGGCAGCCTCGCGTTGACCTGGGCCCGCGAGGGGCGGTAGCTCGTTCTTCCTGTCGCAACACCGGACTGCGATGCAAGCGGTCCGGATGGACGCGACCCGCCCCTGCGCGTTAAACACGGGCCTCCCCCCGCGAGCCATCGCGGCATCCGCGACGACAAGGTGATCAGATGAGCGAACCTCACATCCGCGACAACGAGTGGTGGGTCAGTCCCTACAACAACGCCCCCGAGGTCGTCGCAGCGCGAAAACTGCCCGCGAAGGTCGAGATTCACGACGCCACGTTGCGCGACGGCGAGCAGACGCCGGGCATCGTCATGGACGTCGCCGACAAGGTGGCGATCGCCGAGAAGCTGGCCGAGGTCGGGGTCGAGCGCATCGAGGCCGGCATGCCGGCCGTCTCCGACATGGACTACCAGGCCATCAAGGAGATCTCTCGCCTCGGGCTGAAGTCCAAGATCTTCTCGTTCGCCCGCGCCGTCACGGCCGACATCGACAAGGCGGTCGACTGCGGCTGCCACGGCGTCATCATCGAGATCCCGATCGGCTATCCGAAGCTGAAATACCAGTTCAAGTGGACCTGGGAGGACGTGCTCCGCAAGAGCGTCGAGGTGGTGAACTACGCGAAGAAGCGCGGGCTCTACACGGTCTATTTCCCCTACGACACGACGCGGGCCCGGCCCGACGACTTCGAGAATCTGCTCACCCGGCTGATGCAGGACGCGCCGCCCGATTCGATCGGCATCGTCGACACCATGGGCTGCGCGCTGCCCGAGGCGATCAAGTACATGGTGCGCTGGGTGACGCGTCTCACCCACCTGCCGGTCGAGGTGCACACGCACAACGACTTCGGCATGGCGGTGGCGACCGAGCTGGCCGGCGTCGAGGCCGGTGCGAGCTGCATCCATTCCTGCGCCAACGGGCTGGGCGAGCGCACCGGCAACGCCGCGCTCGAGGAGCTGATGGTCGCGCTGCACGTGCTGTACGGCTACGACAAGCAGTACCGGCTCGACAAGCTGCCCGAGCTCGGCGCCCTGGTGAGCCGCATCAGCGGCGTGCCGATCGCCGCCAACAAGCCGATCCTCGGCTCCAAGAACTTCACCCGCGAATCCGGCATCGGCGTGGACCTCGTGGTGCGCGAGCCGCTCGCCATGTTCGGGACGCATCCGGCGCTGACCGGGCGGGCCGGCGACGTCGTGCTCGGCAAGAAGAGCGGCAAGGCGTCGATCACCTACACGCTGGAGCGGCTCGGTCTGCCGATCCCCGACGACGCGGCCGTCAACGAGATGCTCAAGCAGGTCAAGGACCAGGGCATCGCCAAGCGCGGCCTCGTCACCGACGAGGAATTCCTGAAGATCGCCGAGAGCATCATGCAGGCGCGCTTCCCCAAGCTCAATGGCAAGAGCCCGACCGCGGCGATGCCGCTGCTCTACGTCTCCAAGGCGCTCTGACCGGACACATCCACCCACATCACTTCCGCATTCTCACCGGACCAGACGACTCATGACCGACGCAATCGATTTCGTCGCGCGCGACACGCGCGTCCAGCGCCTCGACCGCGCGTTCCGGTGGCCCGGCGGCCGCCGG
>NZ_NPEX01000305.1 GCF_003258865.1 Rhodoplanes roseus
CGCGCGACGGCGGCGCCCGTCTCACCGCGTGAGCGACGGCTCGCCGCGGCGCCGCGCGCTGCGGCCGCGCGCCTCGTCGGCGCATTTCTCCACGTGGACGTCGCGGTTGATCACCTGCAGGTTGGGCATGCCCCAATAGGCGAGCAGGTCCGGCCACGGCGTGTCGCGGCGGTCGCGCCACACCTCGAACAGCGGCACCCGGTGATCGACCTCGGCGGTGCGCCACAGCCGCTTTCCGCGCGCCGCGCAGCGGCGCTGCTGCAGCTTGCGCAACAGCGCGACATGCTCGGTCGGCGCCACCCAGAACTGCCAGGCCACGACGCAGGCGGCGTGCCACTCGGCGTTCTTGTTGGGGCCGCGATCCCACAGGTCGACGTGCCAGCCGAACCGGTAGACCGGCTGGCCGCACACGCAGCAGCGTCCGCCGCCGGGCGCGAAGGCGGGCTCGCGATAGGGCGCCGGTGGGGTGCGAAAGCTCGCCGGCAGGCCGCGGGCGCGGTCGGGTCGCTTGGTGCCGGTCTCGGCGATCCGCCAGGTCCAGCCCTCCGGCGTGCCGCTCTTGGCCGCCAGCGCGCGGGCGAGGCGGTCGGCGCGCAGCGGGTGGGCGCGCCAGTAGCCGTCGATCGCCATGCGGGGCAGCGGCGGGATGAACGGGCGGGCGAGCGCGCGGTCCAGCACCGGCACCGGAAAGATCTCCGGCAGCGCCTTGCGCAGGCGCGCCAGCGACCTCTGGTTGCGCTCCTCGCGCCACGCCGACGCCCCCGCCATGCTCCGCCGAATCCCCCTGGTGACCGTCCGCGAATCGTAAGCTCGCGACCGTAAACGATTCGGTGGCGGGCCCGCGTCCGGGCGGGCGGCAGACCTTGCCCCGCGGAGGTAATTCCTGCCGCGGCGCGGCGCCGTACAGGCTGCCGAAAGCCCTGGGACACGAGGACTTCTCGCGATCGCCGCAGGGCACGGATATTGCTGATCGGTGTCCGGACTGTTTCTGGAGTACCCGATCATGAGTGTGTCCGCCGTCTCGGCACCGTCCTACGCCCGTTCGTCGCCTCCGGCCGGCGCGACCGTCGACAGCGCCGCCGGCGATCCGGCCGACAGCTTTGCGACCGCCCTCGCCGCCAACGACGACACGGCCGGCGTCACCACGCCGTCGTCGACCGCGACGCGGTCCGCCACCGACTCGCCGACCGTCGTGATGTCGCGCCGTGACGGCACGGTCGCCTATGCGATCGATCCGTCCCGTGTGCGGCGCCTCGCTCCGCCGACCCGCGAGGGTGTCGCGACGCTGACGACGGATCTCGCCACGGAGCTCGATGCCGCGTTCGCGAAGGCCGGTCTCGCCACTGATCCGCCCGTCACGTTCACGGTCGACGACACCGGCGTCCATGCCGAAGGCGATCGCGACGACCTGGCGGAGATCGATGCTTTGCTGGCCGGCGACGTCGATCTGCGCCGGTCGATCCGGATGGCGGACGCGATCGCAGCCCAGGCCTACGCGCTGGAGACCACGCCGCCGGAAGACTCCTATCGGGGGGCAAGCGATCCGCAGGTCGCGGTCGATCGTTTCATCCGCATGATGGAGTCCCAGAAGGCCACCACCACCATGGCCTTCGTCTATCGGGGTGGCAGCGTCGCCGTGACTGCGAACGGCGCCGCCTGGCCGTCCGCCGAGGCACAGGAGAGCCGATCGTGACCGTTGCGTTCGTTTCGGGAGCCGCCGCGACAGGCGAGGTCTCCAGGCCCGCCGAGGCCCGGCGCCGGGGTGACGGCTTCGGCGAGATGCTCGCCGCGACGGCGGCCTCGAGCGACGTCTCGGGCGCCGGCAGGGCGGCCGCGACGGGCTCGTCGACGTCGCGCTCCTGGGCGCTCGACACGCCGCTGCTGCCGCCGACCCGCGAGACCGTCGAGATGCTCGCCTCGGAGCTCGCCGCGAGCTTGAAGGACAAATTCGCCAAAGCCGGCCTCGCCGAGAATCCGCCCGTCACCCTCAGGGTCGACGACACCGGCGGCATCCACGCGACGGGAGATCGCGACGATCTCGCCGCCGTCGAGGGGCTGATCGCATCCGATCCGGCGCTGCAGCTGACCATCCGCAACACCAACGCCATCGCGTCACAGACCCGTGCGTCGAACGCCGAACGCACGCTCGCGTTTCAGCAGGCCTATCGGGCGAGCTCGAATCCGGCCGCCGTGGTGGCGCAGTTCGCCGACGTGTTCGCGTCGCCGGCCCATGTGGCGATGTCGCTCGTCTTCGGTGGCGGCGCCGTCTCGGTCGGCGCGGACGGCGCCACCTGGATCGCCGGGCGGGGCGCCTGAGCCGGTCCGCACCCGCCGACGCTCCTGTCCCACGTGACGCCGGTCGCCGCTGACCTTATGGTGGCGGCCCCATCCCTCCATGCCGGAGCATCCCATGGCCGCCATCGTGTTCGACCACGTCCATCTGCGCAGCACCGACCCGGAGGCGATGGCGCAATGGTTCGAGCGCATCCTCGGAGCCGAGATCCTGCGCAGCGTCGAGCAGGGCAAGCCGCGCATCGACCTGAAGCTCGGCGGCGCCAAGATCTTCATCGCGCCGGTCACGCCGGGCGACGGCGTCAATCCGCCGCCGGCGCTGCCGTGCCGCGGGCTCGATCATTTCGGCCTGCATGTCGAGAACGTCGACGGCGTCGCGGCCGAGCTGAAGCAGAAGGGCGTCGTCTTCACCAAGGAGCCGCACTCGCCGCGTCCCGGCATCCGCATCTGCTTCATCCGCGGCCCCGAGGACGTCTCCATCGAGCTTCTGGAGCGCAGCCCCGTCCCGGCCTGACCGCTCCCCGAGCACGTCGCAGCAGCGGGAGACAAATCCGAGCGCCGCGTTCATTGACGCTGCGGCGGCGTCCGGGAACGCTGGGCGCTTCCGCTGTCGCGAGGACCGCCCCATGACGCTCGGTCTGTCGATCGAGGCTTTCACGACCCTGCATGTGGTCATCAGCCTCGTCGGCATCGCGACCGGCGTGGTCGCGGTGGCCGGCATGGCGCTCGGCCGTGCCTTGCCGGGCTGGACGGCGGTCTTCCTGGTCACCACGGTGCTGACCAGCGTGACCGGTGCCGCGCCTGCGGACCTGAGCGTCCGGCGCCGCCGTCAAGGTACGTCCTCGGCGGCGGCGAGACGCTTGCGCAGGGGCTCGTCGAACGCGGCCGCGCCCTGGGTCGGGGGCCGCAGCAGCACGGCGGTGTCGGCGGGCGCCAGCCGCGCCATGGCGCGGGCGATGAACCGGTAGGCCTCGGTGGTCGGCCCCCAGGTGTGGACGAAGTCGATCGACAGCCAGCAGGTCTGCGCCATCGCGAGCCGCTGCAGCGCCGGGTCGGCGATGCGGCCGGGAGCCTTCGACACGTCCGAATAGCGTCCATGGGCGCTGTGGATCGTGAAGAACCCGGCGGCGCCCGGGACCAGCGACTTGACGATGGCCTGCTCGGCGACCTCGGGCCCGTCGATCACGAAGCTGCCGTCCTCGCCGTGCGGCCGGAAATGGCCGGGAAAGGTTTCCGCCAGCGCGGGCCGCAGATGGAGGGCTCGGGGCGGAACGTGGGTGCGCGAGAGCGCGACCAGCATGACCATGGGAAAACCTCGGCCCTCGGGCCGTGACCGGCATCATGCCGGGCCTGCGTCGGCTCGGCGGGCGGCGCCCGCGTGCTTGCCCGGCGAGCCGGCCGGCAGCGGGCACGCCTCGAGCAGCGGTGCGAAGGCCGCCGCAGCGCCGACGATGCGGAACTCGCCGAAGGTGCGACCGCCGAACGGCGAGGAGGTCCGGACCAGCAGCATGCTGCCCGGCGAGACATCCGCGACGAACTTCGCGACGGCCTGCGGCTCATTGATGTGGACGGTCTTGTGGTCCTGCAGGAAGCTCACCTCCGCCTCTGCGCCGAGCCGGTCGTCGACCCGGTACGCCAGGGTGGAGTTCCGTTCGGCGCCGACCCGCAGGCCGAACTCGAACTGCACGTAGAGCCGGCCGCGCGAGCAGATCAGTGAGACGGCCGCCGGAAAGGTCTGCAGGCCCTTGGTGTTGTTGGTGACCCGGGTGATCACGCTGGCCGACGTGATCGGATGCCCGGTGATGCGGTCGATCTCGTGCTCGACGCGCCAGCTTCCGGAGGTGTCGTCCGGCCGCGCCTTCACCAGCGAGCGGTCGTGCTCGAAGCAGCCCGAGACCGCCAGCGCGGCTGTGCCCGCGAGCAGAACTCCGACCCAGGACCGCATGATGGCCTCGTACGCATCAACGCAACCTCATCGTGGCATGCTCGCGCATAACGAGCAATCTCGTACTAATCCGAGGGTGCATAAATTTCTGGCACTCGCCCCGCCTGATCCGGCCGCTCGGCCGAGGACGCACGATCAGACGCGCCAAGCCGGAACCCGGTGCCGCCCCGGCTCGTTCACGCCGAGCCAAGGGAGACCCGAGATGCTGAAATACGCCATCCTGCTGCTCGTCGTTTCGCTGATCGCCGGGGCCATCGGCCTGACCAACGTGTCGCGCATCGCCAAGCGCATCTCGATGGTGCTGTTCGCACTGTTCTTCCTCGGATTCCTGGCGCTGCTCGGCTTCGCCTATCTGCTCGGCGAGGCGTTCGAGGCCGGCCGCGCCCTGGCGCCGGCCGCCCAGGCGGTGCTGACCGCCTGAGCCAACGCGCCGGCTTGCATCGGGTGCGGCCGCCGTCGTATCGCTGCCGCCATGCGCGAGGTGGAGACGATCGTGGTCGGCGGCGGACCGGCGGGCAGCACCTGCGCCCGGCGGCTGCGGCAGCTTGGCCGCGACGTGCTGGTGCTCGACAAGGCCCGTTTCCCGCGCCTCAAGCTGTGCGCCGGCTGGATCACCGAGAAGGTTCTGCGCGACCTCGAGATCGGGCCCGGCGACTATCCGCATCCGATGCTGCCGCTCGACATCCGCTCGCATCTTCGCGGGCTGCCGTTCGGCCTCTCGTGGTTTCCGACGCCGGGCAAGAACTTCTCCATCCGCCGCGTCGAGTTCGACGCCTGGCTGCTGGCGCGGTCGGGTGCCGAGGTGGTGCAGCACGATGTGCGGACGGTTCGTCGCGACGGCGCGCGCTGGATCGTCGACGACGCCTTCGCCTGCCGCTGGCTGATCGGCGCCGGCGGCACCATGTGCCCGGTGCGGCGCGCCCTGTTTCCGAACCAGCGGCCGAAGTCGCGCCAGATCGTCACGCTGGAGAAGGAGTTCGCCTATCCGTCGCGTGAGGAGGCGTGCCGGCTGTATTTCAAGCGCGGCCTGGTCGGCTACGCCTGGGTGGTGCCGAAGGGCGACGGCCACGTGAACATCGGCCTCGGCGCCAAGGCGAAGTATCTGCGAAAGTCCGGCACCAACATCCACGATCACTTTCGCGCCTTCCTGGACGACCTGGTGCGCGAGGGGCGGCTCGACGCCGCGACGGCGGACGGCCTGCAGGAGACCGGGCATCCGTATTATCTGTTCACCCGCGACGGCGAGGTGCGCCTCGACCACTGCCTGCTGATCGGCGATGCCGCCGGCCTCGCCACCATGGATCTGGGCGAGGGCATCGGCCCGGCCGTCGAGAGCGGCCTGATGGCGGCCGACGAGATTCTCGGCCGCGGCACCTGGGACAAGAGCAAGGTCACGCTGTTCTCGCTCGCCGGCCTGGCGCAGCGCTTCATGCGAGCCGCCAACCGGCGCCACATGCCGGCGGCGTGATCAGGCCTTCGGCGGCTCGATCGTCGTTCCGGGACGCTGCGACGCAGCGGACCCGGAATCCAGCCGTGGACACCGAGTCGATCGCTGGATTCCGGGTTCGCGGGCCTTGCCCACGCCCCCGGAATGACCGTAACTGTTCCGAGAGACGTGATCAGGTCTTCGGCGGCAGGCCGATCCCGAAACCCTGATTGATCGCCGCGAACATCTGATAGAAGCCGGACAGGACGACGATCTCGACCAGGCCCTCGGGCCCGAAGGATGTTTCGATCGCCGCCTGCAGATCGTCCGGCACCTCCTGCCACGTCAGAGTCTTCGCGAGCACGGCGTGGACCAGGTCGTAGGGCGCCGGCAGGGCGGTCGCGTCGCCCGACCCGACCGCGTCGATCAGCGCCTCGGGCAGGCCGGCGGCGCGGGCGTGCTCCACGTGGTCCTGCCACTCGAACGCCGCGCCGGTCGACTTCGCCACCGTGAGCACGACGAACTGATAGACGTCGCGCGGCAGCACGCCCTCGAACTTCAGGAAGAAGCCGAGCGCCTCGATCCGGCGCGCCAGCTCGGGATGGTTCAGCAGCGCCAGATACGGCCCGCCGAAGTGCTCGCCGCGGGCATTCCGCCGCGCCGCCATCTCGTCGTACAGGGCCTTCGCGGCGGGCGGCAGCGCCGCGGCATCCATGGTCAGCACGGTCATGGCAACCTCATCCTGTGTCCGATGGATCCCCTCGGTCATTCCGGGGCGGCGCGCAGCGCCG
>NZ_NPEX01000306.1 GCF_003258865.1 Rhodoplanes roseus
GCGAACCGATCACCCGGAAACAGTATGACAGCTCGAATCACGCCGGCCGACGCCCCCTCCCCTCCAGCGTCCAGACGGGGCTCTCAGCGGCAGACCGCAGTCGCCGGGTCGTCACGTCCGGGCATTTCGTATCGCGAAATCCGGCCAGAAAGCCGGCGGACCGGGTGTGCTGTCGCTTAGGGTCGGTGCGGACCGGCCCGGCGGCCGACGAGACACTCCGTCCGACGCGAGCGTGCCCCGACCCGGGGACGCCGATGTCGGTCGTGTCGGGATCGGGACTGCATGGCTGTCCTCCTTCGAAGTCCCCACCGAGAGCCGCCGACGACCGCCGCGCCGCGACGGCCGCAGGCGGCAGACGAGCCGAGAGACGTCCCGAAGCCCATCATCCTCATCAGATCGCGGCAAATCATCTTCATCGGATCGCGGAGAATGTCATGATCACGCGTCGAACCACCCTGACAGCGGTCGCGAGCTGGACGGTCGCCCTGTCCGCGGGCGCGCTGTCCTCCGGCCGCGCCGCCGAGGGCCCGGTCGCCACCGCCAGGGCCCCCGCGGTGCGGGGTCCCGATCCGCACCCGCGCACGCCCGCGTTCCGGCTGCCGGCCGGCACGGTCGACACCCACATGCACATCTTCGGGCCGGTCTCGAAGTATCCGTACGCGGAGGCCCGTTCCTACACGCCGCCCGAGGCGCTGTTGACGACCTACCGGGCGCTGCAGCAGACGCTCGGCGTGCAGCGCGCCGTCCTGGTCAACGCCACCGTCCACGGCACCGACAACACCATCGTGGCCGAAGCGATCGCCACCGACCCGAAGACTTATCGCGGCGTCGCCACCATCGACGACACGCTGTCCGACACGCAGATCGAGGCCCTGGACAAGGCCGGCTTCAAGGGCTGCCGTTTCACCTTCGTCAGCCGGCTGCGCAACGCCCCCGACACGCGCGTGTTCGATCGCGTCGTCGACCAGATCAAGGGGCTCGGATGGCACGTCGACCTCTACATCGAGCCCGACAAGATCGACACCCTGGTGCCGATGCTGCGCAAGCTGCCGGTGCGGTACGTCATCGACCACATGGGCGACGTCAAGGCCGGGGCCGGTATCGAGCAGCCCGGCTTCAAGGCCCTGGTCGAGCTGCTCCGGTCGGACGAGAAGTGCTGGATGAAGGTCACCTGCCCGGAGCGGGTCGCGGCCGCGGGCGCACCGTTCGACGACGTGGTCCCGTTCGCCCGCGCGCTGGTCGAGGCGGCGCCCGACCGGGTGCTGTGGGGCACCGACTGGCCGCATCCGAACGTGAAGTTCATGCCCAACGACGGCGATCTCGTCGATCTCGTTCCGCGTTACGCGACGGACCCGGCGCTGCAGCGCAAGCTGCTGGTCGAGAACCCCCAGAAGCTGTTCGGCTTCGACCCCGTCTGACGGCGGCCGGCCGGAACCACGGCAGAGGTTTCGACCCCGGCGGTCGCATCGCTCGCGTAAACCGTGCGCGGCGATCGATCGCCGGTGGCGACCTGGATCGGCTATAAGGGCGCGCGTTCGCCCGAGGTCGTGCCGTGGATCTGTCTGCCATCAACAGCTTCGACGCCGTGATCGGCGCCCTCGCCGTCATGGCGGCTCTCATGGGCTTCGCCACCGGGCTCCTGCGCAGCCTCGCCACCATCCTGGGCTACGGGGCGGCCGTGCCGGTCGCCATGTGGGCGACGCCGAGCGTGACGACCATGGTGGCGGGCCAGAGCGGCGGTGCCGAGGTGCCGCAGGCCGTGATCTTCGGCGCCGTGCTGGTGGCGAGCGGCCTCGTGCTCGGCCGGCTGCTGCGGGCCTTCGTCGCCGCCTTCGTGGCGCCGATCGTCTCGCTCCCGGACCGGCTGCTCGGCGCCATGCTGGGGGCCGGCCGCATCGGCCTGATCGCGGTCGTGCTGGTGCTGGTGTTCGACCGCATCGTGCCGGCGCATCTGCAGCCCAGCGCGCTCGCCGAGTCGCGCCTGCGGCCCGTGCTGGCGAGCGCCGGCTCGGCCGGCCTGCGCACCTTGCCGCCCGAGATCGAGGCCTTCATCGACCGCCTCAAGCGCGAGCGGGGCCTCTGACCGGTCGAGCCCTCCGAAGGCCGCATCGCGTCGCGAAAAAGCTTCCGCTATGCTGCCCGCGTCGTATTCGGACCGGCACCCGGCAGGAGCGGGATGGGACGCAGGAACATCGTAGCGGCCGGCGGCATCGTGATCCGGCCGGGGCCGCCCCCGCTGGTGGCGATCGTCCAGCGCCGCAAGGACCGGGTCTGGGTGCTGCCCAAGGGCAAGATCGAGCCCGGCGAGACGGCGCTCGACGGCGCCCGCCGCGAGGCGATCGAGGAGACGGGCCACGACGTCGCCGTCCACGAGTTCCTCGGCGTGATCACCTATCCGGCGCGCGGCTCCGTGAAGGTGGCGCAGTTCTGGCGCATGGAGGCGCTCGACGGGCCGGAACGCCCGCTGATGCGCGACATCCGCGCCGTCGACTGGGTGCCGCTGGAGGTCGCGCTGGCGCGGCTCGGCCTGCCCTACGAGCACGCGTTCCTCGACGGGGTCGGGGCCCATGCGGTGGCCGCGGCGCAGCGCATCGCGGCTCCGGCCCGTCCGGACGAGGGTCCCGCGACCCGCGATATCGTCGGAGCGCCGGCGCTCGCGCCGGCCTCCGAGCCGGAGCCGACCCCGGAACCGGAGCCCACTCCGGAACCGGAAGCCGCGACCGCGTCGCCGGCGGCCGAGCCCTCGCGCCCGCCGGGCCGCCTGGTGCGGCTGTTGCGGGACCTCTTCGCGCCGCGGCGGGGCTGAACGCTGCCCACACCGGGCGTTCCGCCGAAGACGCCGACGCGGTACGATCCGACCGCCTCACTCGTGCTCGGAGGACCAGATGTCACGTTCCACGCTTGCGCTTGTCGCCGCGACGCTGCTGGCCGGCCTGATCGTCGCGGAACCCGCCCACGCCGCCTACCGGGTGATCAAATGGTCGACCGGGATCTGTCAGGTGTGGAACTACAGCCTGCCGACGCGG
Source organism: Rhodoplanes roseus (assembly GCF_003258865.1). Taxonomy (GTDB): domain Bacteria; phylum Pseudomonadota; class Alphaproteobacteria; order Rhizobiales; family Xanthobacteraceae; genus Rhodoplanes; species Rhodoplanes roseus. The sequence continues at coordinate 3,027 of NZ_NPEX01000306.1, forward strand.
CCTTTCCCCTACGACTACCGGCCCGTCACCGGCCCGCTGCCGAGCTTCGCGGCGGCGACCCGGGCGAAGACGCGGCTGTGGCGGGCCGGCCGCTGCCTGATCTGACGCGGACCGGCGCCCGCTCTCGACGCAACACGGGCGCCAGCGCCCGCTTTCGTGACCCGGGCGGGACGCCCGACTTAGAGCGAAACGGGCGGGACGCCCGATCGGGAGGTTTCGTGCTGCAGAGACTGATGCCTCCCGCGGTGAGCGGCCTGCGCCTGCGGCGCCTCACCGAGGTCGGGCCGCTGCTGACCCTGTTCCTGATCGCGGCGGCGCTGTTCGGCTTCGTCGAGATCGCCGGCGAGGTGGTCGAGGGCGAGAAACACGCCTTCGACGAGGCGATCCTGCGCATCCTGCGCAACCCGATGGACCTCGCCGACCCGATCGGCCCGGCTTGGCTGGAGAAGGCGATCCGCGACCTCACGGCGCTCGGCAGCGTCACGGTGCTGACCCTGCTGACCGCCCTGGTGCTCGGCTATCTGGTGATCGACGGCAAGCGGGCCGCGGCGGCTTTCGTGCTCGTCTCGGTCGCCGGCGGCGCCCTGCTGGTCGACGGCCTCAAGCTGGTGATCGCCCGGCCCCGTCCCGACCTCGTCGCCCATCTGGTCGACGTCTCGACCTACAGCTTCCCGAGCGGCCACGCGACCGCCTCGGCCGTCACCTTCCTGACGCTCGGCGTGCTGCTCGCCCGCGTCCAGGCGCGCCGGCGCGTCAAGGCCTATGTGATCGGCGTCGCCGTGATCCTCACACTGGTGATCGGCGCCAGCCGCGTCTATCTCGGCGTCCACTGGCCGAGCGACGTGCTGGCGGGCTGGTGCCTCGGCGCCGCCTGGGCGATGCTGTGCTGGCAGGTCGGGCTGTGGCTGCAGCGGCGCGGCAAGATCGAGCGGCCCGACGAGCACGAGCCGCAGTGAGCCCGGACCCGCTTGCTCCTGCGGCTGCGGCCCCCCTCCCCGTCGCGCCCCATGCGGGCGGGCGCCGCGCGTTGCGCCTGATGCTCGCCGCCGGCTACGCGGCCGCCGGCGTCGCGCATCTGATGCGGCCGGAGCCCTTCGTCGCCATCACGCCGGACTGGGTGCCGCGGCCCCGCGACGTGATCCTGATCACGGGCGCGCTGGAGATCGCCGGCGCCGCCGCGCTGCTGGCGCCGCGCACGCGGAAGATCGCCGGCGCCGCGCTGGCGCTCTATGCGGTGTGCGTCTTTCCGGCCAATGTGAAGCACGCGGTCGAGGGCATCGCGCTGCCGCCCGTGCCGGACTCGTGGTGGTACCACGCCCCGCGCCTCGCCTTTCAGCCCGTGCTGGTGTGGGCGGCGCTGTTCTGTTCCGGCCTGGTCGACTGGCCGGCGCGACGGCCGTCCGCCGCCGCTCCGCGCGCATCGGGGCAAACGTCGCATTGACCATCCTGGCCCGAGATCGCCGGCGCCGTCTTGCCGTCCCGATCGGCTTACCGTTCACTGGTTGCACGACGGCGCAAATCCGCGCGTCGGGGCCGCCGGGCGGGCGGCCCTCCGCCACCAGGAGGCCGCGATGGCGCAGGGCACGGACTTCATCCTTCGGGCGCTGGTCGCCGAGGGGCTCGACCACCTGTTCATGGTGCCGGGCGGGCTGGTCGACCCGTTCCTGCCGGCGCTCGGCCGGGTCGAGGGCCTCACCCCGATCGTCGCGGCCCACGAGGGCGGCGCCGCCTACATGGCGGACGGCTACGCCCGGGCGAGCGGCGGCTTCGGCGCCGTGCTGGGCATCGGCGGCCCCGGCCTCACCAACATGGCGACCGCGGTCGCGGCAGCGAAGACCGACTCCTCGCCCGTGCTGGTGCTGAGCGGCGAGGTCGCCCGCACCATGGAGGGGCTGGGCGCCTTCCAGGACGCCAGCCAGGCGACCCTCGACGACACCGCCGTGATGAAGCCGCTGACCCGCCTCTCCGCCACGGTCGACGACGTCGAGACCCTGAACCACTGGCTGCGCCATGCGCTGACCACGATGCTGTCGCGGCCGCGCGGGCCCGTGCATCTGTCGCTCGCCCACGACGTGCTGGTCGGCGACGCCGGGGCCGCCTACGCGCCGGTGTCGCCGTTCTTCGCCGACGTCGCGCCGATCAGCCTGCCGCAGGCCGAGGCGGCGCTGGCGACGCTGGCCGCGACGCAGGACGGGCGCGCCCCGCGCATCGTCTGCCTGGCCGGCGCCGGGGTGCGGGATCCGGTGTCGGCGGCGCGGCTGAAGCAGATGGCCGAGCGCCTCGCCATGCCGGTGGCGACCACGCTGCGCGCCAAGGACGTGTTTCCGGAGGACCATCCGCTGTCGCTCGGCGTGTTCGGCTATGCCGGCACGCGGCACGCGACCGCCGCGCTGTTCGCCGACGACCTCGACGTTCTGCTCGTGCTCGGCTCCGGCCTCAACGAGCGCGACACGATGCACTGGACGCTGCGCGACCGCGTCAAGGCCGCCACCATCCACGTCAACACCGACATGGACGAGCTGACGGCGCATTGCGACGTGGCCCACGCGGTGCCGGGCAGCGCCGGAGCGTTCCTGGAGCTGATGGCGCAACGCTTCGCGACGGGCGCGAGCGAGGCCGTGCTGGCCGAGCGGCGCGCCTTCGTCGAGGCGATCAAGGCCGGGCCGCGCCTCTACGACACCGAGAACTGCGCGCGTCCCGGCCGCCCCATCCATCCGGCGACCGCCGTGACGGCGCTTCGACGAGTGTTTCCGCGCGACGGCATCGTGCTGATCGACTCCGGCGCGCACCGCGCCTTCATGGGGCACTACTGGGAGGCCTACGAGCCCGGCACCTATGTCTCGGCCACCAATCTCGGCCCGATGGGCTGGGCGATCCCGGCCGCCGTCGGCGTCCAATGCGCGCGGACGAACCAACGCGTGGCGGTGGTCACGGGCGACGGCTGCATGCACATGCACGGCATCGAGATCCAGACGGCGGCGCGCCACCGGCTGCCGATCGTCTATGTGGTGCTCAACAACGCCGCGCTCGGAAACGTCTGGCTGCGCGCCCACACCGAAGGCCCGGTTCCGGCGGCGCTGACCTCCCTGCCGGATCACGACTGGGCCGGCTTTTCCCGCGCGCTCGGGGGCGAGGGCTTCACCGTGACGGAGCCCTCCGCGCTGGAGGAGACGTTCGCCAAGGCGCTCGCCTGCGGCACCACGGCCGTGGTCGACGTGAAGGCCGACAAGGACTGCCCGACGCCCGTCTACGACTTCGCCGCCGGCGCGAAGGCGTGGTCGTATCACGAGTGAGACATGGTCCGGGTGATCAGTTTTCCGTCATTCCGGGGCGCGGCGAAGCCGGTCTTCATCGGCCATTCGGAATCGGTGAACATCGAGTTCGAGAAGCCGCTGTCGGTCGACGAGGCCCGCAAGA
>NZ_NPEX01000307.1:0-1819 GCF_003258865.1 Rhodoplanes roseus
CGCGCTGCATGCGCTGCCCGGGCTGGCGCGCGACCGTTTCGTCCTGACGCTGCGTAAATTGCTGCCCCCCGAGGCGCCGGTGCGGCGGCTGCCGTTGCACATCGCCGACAGCCGGCTGCTCGGCGGGCTCGACCTCGCGGCGACGCTGCGGGCCGGCAAGCCGATCGCCGAGCGCGGCATTCTCGCCGAGACCGACGGCGGCGTGCTGCTGGTCGCCATGGCCGAGCGGGTCTCGGCCGGCACCGCGGCGCGGCTGGCGGCCGTGCTGGACAACGGCGGCGTCACGGTCGAGCGCGACGGCATCGCTATCGACGCTCGGACCCGGTTCGGCATCGTGGCGCTGGACGAGGGCATGACCGACGACGAGCGGCCGCCGGCCGCCCTCGCCGACCGGCTGGCCTTCCGGCTCGACTTCGAGGGCGTGTCCCCCGAGCCGCCGGCCGAGGACGCGCCCGATCTCGACGACGTCACCGCGGCGCGGGCGCGGCTCTCCGGGATCGTGGCGCCGGACGAGGTGATCGAGGCGCTGTGCGGCACCGCGCTGTCGCTCGGCGTCGACTCGATCCGGGCGCCGTTGCTGGCGCTCGCGGTGGCGCGCGCCCATGCGGCGCTCGCCGGTCGCTACGAGATCGCCAAGGAGGACGCCGCCGTCGCGGCCCGCCTGGTGCTGGCGCCGCGCGCCACCCGCCTGCCGCTGCCGCCGCCCGAGGAGGACAAGCCGCCGCAGGACGAGGAGGAGCCCGACCAGCCGCCGCCCGAGGGCGAGAACGAGGAGCACGAGAACGTCGAGGACCGGCCGCTCGAGGACATGATCCTCGAGGCCGCCAAGGCGGCGATCCCGTCCGGCCTGCTGGAGCAGCTCAAGCTCGCCGGCCGGATCAAGCCGCGCGCCCCGTCGTCGGGCCGCGCCGGTCATCTGCAGAAGACCAAGCTGCGCGGGCGTCCGGCGGGCGTGCGCCGCGGCGAGCCGCGCTCCGGCGGCGCCCGCCTCAACGTCGTCGAAACCTTACGCGCGGCGGCGCCGTGGCAGCCGCTGCGGCGGCGAGAGCGCGAGCAGAGTGGCCAGGCAGAACGCACCGCCCGGGTCGAGGTCCGCAAGGACGACTTCCGCATCACCCGCTTCAAGCAGAAGACCGAGACGGCGACCATCTTCGTGGTCGACGCGTCCGGCTCCGCCGCCCTGCACCGGCTCGCCGAGGCCAAGGGCGCGGTCGAGCTGCTGCTGGCCGAGTGCTATGTCCGCCGCGACCAGGTCGCCATGGTGTCGTTCCGGGGCAAGGCGGCCGAGCTGCTGCTGCCACCGACCCGCTCGCTGGTGCGGGCCAAGCGCAACCTCGCCGGCCTGCCGGGCGGCGGCGGCACGCCGCTCGCCTGCGGGCTCGACCTCGCCATCGCGCTCGGCGACCAGATCCGGCGGAAGGGGCAGACGCCCTTCATCATTCTCCTGACCGACGGCTCCGCCAACATCGCCCGCGACGGCGCCCCCGGCCGGCCCAAGGCCGAGGAGGACGCGCTCGCCTCGGCCCGGGCGCTGCGGGCCGCCGGGCTGACCGCTCTCCTGGTCGACACGGCCCCCCATCCCCGCCCGCTGGCGCGAAAGATCGCGGCAGAGATGGACGCCATGTACCTGCCGCTGCCCTATGCCGACGCCGCCGCCATCTCGGGCGCCGTCAAGGCGGTGACGCCGCCGCGCGAGTCGCTGTCCGGGTAGCCGCAGTCTCTTCGCCCTCCCAGGACGAGGGCTTTGCAGGCTTTGTCATTCCGGGGCGCGCCAAAGGCGCGAGCCCGGAATCCCGCCCTGACCTCGGCATTCGGACTG
>NZ_NPEX01000307.1:1829-4472 GCF_003258865.1 Rhodoplanes roseus
TGCCGGGCTCGCGGGCTCCGCCCGCGCCCCGGAATGACGAATTCTGCAAAGCTCCTTGACGAGGGAGTGAAGGCATCGTGCGGCAAAACGACGGGCCGGGAGAACCAACCGCCGGGCCCGAACGTTATGGAGGTGTTCCCGGGCGCTCCGCGCCGCAGCCGAGGTTCCACATGCGCACCAAGCTCCCTGCCGCCCTCCGTCCGGCACCGCCCCGCAGCGGGGTCAATGCCGGCCGTCGCGGAACCGGCGGCGGATGGGTGCGCGGGGTCGCCGCCGTGCCGGCCGTGGCGGCGCTCGGCTGGATCGCCGTCAGCACCTTCTTCATTCCCAACCGCATGCGGCTGCCGCCGGCCCTGCCGGGCGACCAGCGCGACATGGATTCGGTCGCCGGCCGCATCAGCTATTACGTCGACGGTCCGGCCGTGACGACGGCGCCGGTGGCGGAGGCGAGCCTCCCGCCGCTTCTGCTGATCCACAGCGTCAACGCCGCCGCCTCCGCCTACGAGGTGCGGCCGCTCTACGAGGCGGCGCGGACGAAGCGCCCCGTCTACGCGCTGGACCTGCCGGGCTTCGGCTTCTCCGAGCGCAGCCCGCGCACCTACTCGCCGCGGCTGATGACCGACGCGATCCACGCGATGGTCGAGGAGATCCGGCGCATCCACGGCGGCACGCCGATCGACGCCGTCGCGCTGTCGCTCGGCTCCGAGTTCCTGGCGCGGGCGGCCGCCGAGGCGCCCGCGACGTTCCGCAGCGTCGTCCTGGTCAGCCCGACGGGCCTCGACTCGCGTGGGCCGTATTATGGGCCGGCCGGCAGCACGCGCGGCAGCGCGCTCCTGCGCAACGCGTTCTCGTTCCCGGTGTGGGGCCGCGCCGTATTCGATCTGCTGAATACCCGCACGAGCGCGCGGTTCTTCCTCGAGAAGGCGTGGGGCTCGAAGACAATCGACGAAGGTCTGTGCGACTACGACTATCTCACGGCCCACCAACCCGACGCCGAGCATGCGCCGTTCTATTTCGTCGGCGGCCTGCTGTTCAGCCGCGACATCACGCGCATCTACGAAGAGCTTCGCCTGCCCGTCATGGTCGTACACGGCGTGCGCGGCGATTTCGTCGACTACGCGCAGCTCGACCGGCTCGCCGCCCGGCCGAACTGGACCGTGCGCGTGTTCCAGACCGGTGCGTTCCCGCATTTCGAGGTATCGGACGCGTTCGCGCAGGCCTACGATGCGTTCCTCGGCACGCTCTCTCCCGCCCGGGTGGCGGAACCGGCGGGCTGAGGTGTTCCGCGCGCGTCTTCACCAATCCATGTTACTTTTTCGTTTGTGATGTAACATCACCGTGGCCTTTGTGCAGGCGCGAGATTATAGTTCCCGGACGCGAGCAAGCGATGCCGGCGGTGTCGACACGGCCGGCAGCTTCGGTGCCGAGGCCCTCCCCGCTTGCAGCCTGCTCGTCGTGGCCGTTGAGAGTTGACGATTGGGAGACGGACCATGCTCACCGATCACACGACGCTGTCGCAATTCCTGATCGAGGAACGACGCAGGTTCCCCGAAGCGACGGGCGACTTCAGCGCCCTGATCATCGATGTCGGCCTCGCCTGCAAGGCGATCGCCCGGCGGGTCGCCAACGGCGCGCTCGGTGGCGTGCTGGGCCAGGCCGGAAGCACCAACATCCAGGGCGAGGCGCAGCAGAAGCTCGACGTCATCGCCAACGACGTCTTCATCCGCGCCAATGAATGGGGCGGACAGCTCGCCGGCATGGCCTCCGAAGAGATGGACATGCCGTGGGTCATCCCGGCCCGCTATCCGCGCGGCAAGTATCTGCTCCTGTTCGATCCGCTCGACGGCTCCTCCAACATCGACGTGAACGCGCCGGTCGGCAGCATCTTCTCGATCCTGCGCGCGCCCAATCCGGGGGTCGAGCCGCGCACCGAGGATTTCCTGCAGCCCGGCACCAAGCAGGTCTGCGCCGGCTACGCCATCTACGGACCCAGCACCATGCTGGTGATCACGGTCGGCACCGGCGTGCACGGCTTCACGCTCGATCCGCAACTCGGCGAGTTCATCCTGACGCATCCGCGCATCAAGATGCCGCCGACCACCCAGGAGTTCGCCATCAACGCGTCGAACGCCCGGTTCTGGGAGCCGGCCGTGAAGCGTTACGTGGACGAGTGCCTGGAGGGAAAGACGGGGCCGCGCGCAAAGGACTTCAACATGCGCTGGATCGCCTCGCTGGTCGGCGACACCCACCGCATCCTGATCCGCGGCGGCGTGTTCATGTATCCGCGCGACACGCGCGATCCCGGCAAGCCCGGCAAGCTGCGGCTGATGTACGAGGCGAACCCGATCGCCATGATCGCCGAGCAGGCCGGCGGTCTCGCCACCACGGGCCAGGACCGCATCCTCGACGTGAAGCCGACCAAGTTGCACCAGCGCATCGCCCTGATCTTCGGATCGCGCGAGGAGGTGGAGCGCATCGAGGCCTATCACCGCGACCATTCGGGCCGGAAGTTCGAGGCGTCGAAGTTCAAGACCAACGAGCTGTTCCAGTCGGCGAAGTGAGTCCCTGCCGCCGCGGCCGGCGAATGCCGGCGCCATCGCATCGTGCCCCAGATCAGCGCCACGGCGAGAACGAGCACGAAGC
>NZ_NPEX01000307.1:4482-6438 GCF_003258865.1 Rhodoplanes roseus
AAATGAGTCCCTGCCGCCGCGACCGGCGAATGCCGGCCGGACGGCGCAGGATGTCGACTCGGTCGTGATCCGGCCGCGGAGGTGGGTCGTATTTCGGGCTGCGGCTCGACAGATATTTTCAATCGTGACGTTTCAGAATGAATGATCGTCTGGCGTGGGAGCGGGACGGCCGCGACTGGCCGAACCGGGAGGCGAGCCGCTTCGTCGAGGCGGGCGGGATCCACTGGCACGTTCAGACCATGGGGCAGGGGCCGACGCTCCTGCTCCTGCACGGCACCGGCGCCGCGACTCATTCCTGGCGCGACCTGGCGCCGCGTCTCGCCGCGCGCTTCACCGTGGTGGCGCCCGACCTTCCGGGCCACGGCTTCACCCGCATCGCCGACGACACCAGCCTGTCGCTTCCCGGCATGGCGAGCGCCATCCGCGACCTGCTCGCCGCGCTGGCGATCCGGCCCGACCTCGTCGCCGGCCACTCGGCCGGCGCCGCCGTGCTGATCCGCATGACGCTCGACGGCATGATCGCGCCGCGCGGCATCGTCTCGGTCAACGGCGCCCTGATGCCGTTTCGCGGCGTCGCCGGCCACACCTTCGCGCCGATCGCCCGGGTGCTCGCCTCCAACACGCTCACGGCCCGCGCCTTCGCCTGGTGGGCCGAGGGCCGCGGACCGATCCGCGGCATCCTGGCCAGCACCGGCTCGACCATCACGCCCGAGGGCGAGGAGCTGTACGCTCGGCTCGCCCGCAATCCGGGCCACGTCCACGCGGCGCTCGCCATGATGGCGAACTGGGACCTCGAGCCGCTGACCGCCGCGCTGCCGCGTCTGGCGGTGCCGCTGCTGCTGATCGCCGGCGGCCGCGACGGCACGGTGCCGCCCGACGAGTCCTTCCAGGCCCGCGACCGCGTGCCGGGCTCCCGCGTCGTCTGCCTGCGCACCCTGGGCCACCTCGCCCACGAGGAGAAGCCGGCCGAGATCGCCGCCCTTGTGGAAGAGTTCTGGGGCGAGGTCGGGCCGGACGGGCGGTGAGCACCGGCCCTTGAACTGCTGCGCAACTTGCGTAGATAATGGGTCGGCCGGCGATGAAGATCGACCTCGTCGAGGGAGTGGACGGCATCGCGGTCGCCACGATCGATACCGGCCGATTCCGATGATGGTCATGGCCGAGGTCGATCTGGTCGAGCGCTGCCTCTATCTGCGCGGACTGCATCTGCATGGCATCGACGTCGGAGCGAATGCGCTCGGCGTCGCCGTGCTGCGAGACATCGTCCAGGAGGTGATGGAGGCGCTCGATGTCGATTCGATCGTGGTTGGAGGAGCGCGCCGGACCTCGGGTGCGGGTCCGGGACGTGCCCCGGGTCGCCTCCGGTTCACCCGGAAGGTTTCTCCTCGAAAGTGAGCGCGGTCGGCTGAACGCCCCGGGGGCGGCCTTGGCGCTGGCCAAGCGCCATCTGTCGCTGCGCCAGGCCCACACCGCCGTGAACGAGCTGTTCGACCATGGGCGGACGATCGTCGCGCTGCCGATGGTCGAGGACGCCGCGGTTCTGGAGAGCGACCTCGCGGCCTGTGGCGTCACGCTGGCACCCTACGGCGCGCCCGAGGCTGTCGACGTGCGGGCGATCCGCGAGGCGACCGGACTGTCCCAGGAGGGCTTCGCGCTCCAGTTCGGGCTCGATCCGGCGACGCTGCGCAATTGGGAGCAGGGCCGCTCGGAGCCGGACACGGCGGCCCGGAGCTTTCTCCAGACGATCGCGCGCCATCCCGACGCCGTGCGGATGGCGCTCACGGCCGGGAGCACCGAGAGGTGATGCGCGTGCTGCTGGCGCATTCACCGTGATGCATCCGTAAAACCACGAGTCGGGGTTTTGGCGGGCCGCGCAGTCTAGAGCGGTTCCCGATCTGAGTGAATCGCGATGGATTCCCAAATCGGTTCGAAGATGATTCAAGCTGTCTGCCGGAG
>NZ_NPEX01000308.1 GCF_003258865.1 Rhodoplanes roseus
TCGTGGCCGGCGCGCGCGGAAACCCCGAGGACGCGCGGCAGCGTGCGGTCGAGACTCAGCACCAGCAGGTCGCGCGCCGCGGACCGCACCCCCGGCGCGATCGGCGTCTGCGGCGTCTCCGGCCACAGGCCGTCGTCGACCTCCTCGAAGGGGCCACGGATCAGTCCCCCCATCAGCACGTCCCCAAGTGTCCTCTCCCGCAATTGCGAGACCTCGGTCGCGAGCAGTGCGAGCGACGCCCCGTCGTACAGGCGGATGGCGGTCAGCGCGAACACATAGCTGCGGCTCCTCAACGGCGCCCCGTAGTTCACGATGCCGAGGCCCGCGACCGTCTGGTTGGTGCTGGAGAACGCGCTGGAGCCCCGCGTGACCACCAGGTAGCGGGCACAGCGCGTCGAGGCCGTGACGGTGCGGACCGCCGCGAGCAGATCGTCGTTGGCGTTGCGGAACAGCGCCCGGGCCGGCTTCTCGTAAGCATCGAAGGCGCCCGGCGGGACGGCGATCCGGCGCACGCCCGCTCCGGCGGCCGCCCGCACCCGCGCCGCCACCACGTCGTCGAGGCCCCAGGCGGAACTCGGGAGGGTGTCGTGCTCGTTGCCGAACACCGTGATCCCGACCTTCTGGCGGGTGAAGAGATGTCCGACGACGGAGACGACGCCGAGCTCGCAGGGACCGGTCTCGGCCGGCGGCTTGGCCGTGGCGGCGGGTTTGGCCGCGGCGGGCTTGGCGGGCGACGGCTTGGCGCTCGCCGGCTTGGCGGCGGCGGGTTTGGCGGCGGCGGGTTTGGCGGCCGGCTTCGCCGGTGGCGGAGCGGCGGTCTGCGCCATCCCGGCCGGCCCGCCGAGCACCACCGCGACGACGATGCCCGCCGCGATCGACGTCCGGGCCATCACACCGCACGCGCCGACGCGGACCCGCCGCGCCGCGTCCCGAACCCGCCCCATCCCTTGCCTCCGGCAACAACCATTCCATGCAATGGCCTAGCCGATACGGCTTATGACTTGCACCCACAAGCCGTAGCGACGAAACCGGCGCGGCTCGTCCACAGATTGCACCGCTGCGGCTGACCGGCGCGCCCCGGTCCCGCTACACTCGGGCGCGAGTCGGCCGGCGATCGGAATCGGAGCCCCCCATGGCCCTGGATGCGGAGCAGCGCGGCGTCGCGCGCGGCATGGCGGCCGGCGCGGTGTTTTCGGCCGCGGTGGTGGGCGCCGGGCTGTTGCTGCCGCCGATCGCCCTGCCGGCGGCCGACACGATGTCCGACCGGCTCGCCTTCGCGTTGCGCTGCGATCTCGTGCTGGTGCTGTGGCTGATCGCCACCATCGGGGCGGTCGCCAAGGGGCGGTTCTTCTCGCCGAAGGACATCGCCGGCAGCGGCTTCGGGCCGCCGAGCGACGCCATCGCGTGCGGCCGCGCCGTGCTGCAGAACACCCACGAGCAGGTGGCGATCGCGGTCCCGGTGCACCTCGCGCTGGCGACCGTGCTGCCCGCCGCCGCGCTCGGGCTGATCCCGCTCCTCGTCGTGGTGTTCAGCGTCGGCCGCGCCGCCTTCTGGGCCGGCTATGCCCACGGGGCCGCGGCCCGCGCCTTCGGCTTCGCCGCGACGTTCTACCCGACGATCTTTTCGGCGCTGCTGGCGCTCGTGCTGATCCTGTATCGCGCCTGAGAGGCGACACCCGCGGGAGTCCCGCCGTGCCGGACATCGACTCCTCGGCCATCCGGTCGGCCCGCTACGACCCAGCCGCGCGCGTCCTGGAGATCACCTTCGTGACCGGGCGCGTCTACGCCTATCTCCACGTGCCGGAGACGACCTACCGGGACTTCCTGGACGCCGAGTCCAAGGGCCGCTTCTTCAACGAGCGCATCCGCGACGCGTTCGCGACCGCCCGCAAGCGCTGACCGTCGATCACGGCCCCCCGGCGGACCGGCGACGGCCCGCCGTCACGACTTCGACTTCACCTGCGCCAGAAGCGCCGCGCCGGTCGCCTCGTCGACGGGCGTGAGCGTGAACGGACCGGAGTTCTCCGACACCACGGCGTCGATGATCTGCCCGGGGATCCCGGCGATGATGCCGATCACCACGTGATCGGCGCGCGGGCCAATCTTCAGGTAATAGGTGCCGCCCGGCTTGGTCGTCACCGTGGCGGAGTAGCGCCCGGGACTCACCGGCGTCTCGAGCACCACCTTGTGGGATCCGGGCGGCCGGTCGACGAAGAACGAGGAGCCGTTGCCGACACGGCCGACCTCCTGGCCGTCGACCAGTACGTTGGGCGAAGCGCCGGACCCCATGAAGCTCGCCTCGCGCACGAAATAGAGCCGCGCCTGGCGGGCGTCCAACGCCTTTGTCTGCGATTCCAACGGTGCCGTGGCACAAGCCGCAAGCAACACCAGCGTGCACAGGCTGCACGCCGCCACGATCATCCGAACCATACCCGCCCACCCCGTTACCTAAGACTTCGGGGCTAGCCGATAGGTGTGAAAGCGACGTGACGCAATCAGGACTGTTGCGGAGCCGGGCGTGGGGGTGCAACACGCGCGGGGCCGGCGCGGCGACGTCCCCGCCCTACTCTTCCGGCTCGGTGATGAAGAACAGCGGATAGCCCTTCGCCTTGCCGAGGTCGATCGCCTCGCTGGCCTTGGTCTCGGCGACGTCGCGGGCGAACACCGCGACCACGCAGGCGCTCTTGCGGTGCGCCGTCAGCATCACGGCATGGGCCTGGGTCTCGGTCATGCGGAACACCGCCTTGAGGACCTCGACCACGAACTCGCGCGGCGTGTAGTCGTCGTTGAGCAGGATCACCTTGTGCATCGGCGGGCGCTGCGTCTTCGGCCGCGTGCCGACGCGCGGCCTCACCAGAGGCTGGCTCATGACGACTCTCCTGCATACGCGGACGGAATAGCCGAGGCGCGCGGCGACTCGGGCGCGCGATCGGGGCCGTCGGCAGGATACCCGGTGCGGGTGGGCGAGATCACGACAGGCGGATCACATTCCGGTGAACGCGAAAAGGGGCGCGGACCTGGCATCCGCGCCCCGTCGCGATCACGGCCCGCAGGCCGATGTCACTCCGGCTTGATGCCGGCCTTCTCGATGACGGCGCCCCAGCGCTCCGTCTCCTTCTTCTGGTGCTCGGCGAGCTGTTCCGGCGTGCCGAGCACGAAGATCAGGCCCTGCTCGGTGAGGCGCTCGCGCACCTCCTTGGAGTCGAAGGCCTTGCGGGTCTCGGCGTTGAGCCAGTCGACGATCGGCCTCGGGGTGCCGGCCGGGGCGACGAGCCCCCACCAGGCGCCGCCCTGCACCGACGGGATGCCGGCCTCGGCGGTGGTCGGCACGTCGGGCAGCGCCGCGACGCGCTCGGCCGAGGTGACGGCCAGCGCCCGCACCTTGCCGGACTTGATGTGCTCGCGGGCGAGCGGCACGATGTCGAACATCATCGAGACCTGGCCGCCGATGACGTCCTGCAGGGCCGGCGCGGCGCCGCGATACGGCACATGGGTGAGCTGCAGGCCGGTCGCCTGGGCGAACATCTCGCCGCCGAGATGGCCGGTCGTGCCCTTGCCCTGCGAGGCGTAGCTGAGCTTGCCCGGATTGGCTTTGCCGTAGGCGACCAGCTCCGCGACCGTCTTGGCCGGGATGTCCGGATTGATGATCAGCACGTTCGGCGCGATCGCCACATAGGTGATCGGGACGAAGTCCTTGACCGGGTCGTAGGTCATCTTCGCCGTGATCAGATGCAGGATCGACGCGGTCGCGTGATAGGTGAGGAAGATCGTGTAGCCGTCGGGCGGCGACTTCGCGACCATGTCGGCGGCGATCAGGCCGGCAGCCCCGGTCTTGTTCTCGACGATCACGGTCGCCTTGGTGTTCTCGGAGATCTTCTGGGAGATGACGCGGCCGAGCAGGTCCGCCATGCCGCCGGGCGGCGTCGGCACGACGAGCTTGATCACCTGTTTCGGATAGTCCGGTTTCGCGGCGTCCTGGGCCAGGGCGGCGACCGAGGATCCGCTGGCGACGGCGAGGCCGGCCGCGAGCCCGAGCACGGCACGAAAGGCACGGAAGCGGGTGGTCATGACGATGATCCTTGTCGGAAGGCCGAGTGGCGATCAGTGACCGAACCGGCCGATCAGGCCGGTGGCGCCCTTGGCGTGCGAGCCGATCGCCTCGAGGAGCTGCGGCATGGTCAGCCCCGGCGCCAGCGCATCGGGGGCGAGATCGGTCGCGACGATCGTGAACACGTAGTGATGCGGCCCGTCGCTCTTGGGCGGACAGGGACCGAAATACGTGCCCTGGCCCAAAATGTTCTTGCCGCCGGTGAGGCCCTTGAAGGAGCCGTCGCCGGCGCCCTCGGGCAGCGACGTGACGGCGGCGTCGATGCCGTAGGCGAGCCAGTGCACGACGCCGAGGCCGCTGCGGCCTTCCTGGTCGTGGACGATCAGGGCGTAGCTGCGGGTGCCGGCCGGCGGATTGGACCAGGCGAGCGGCGGCGAGACGTTGTCGCCGACGCAGTTCGGATTGGCCGGATTGCGGCCCGCGTTCTTCTTGGCGAGCAGCCCGTTGTCGGTGAAGGCGGGCGACGAGAGCTGGAAGACCGCGCCCTCGGCGGCGGCCGGTCCGGACAGTGTCGTCATGAGGGCAGCTCCACAGGCCAGGGCCGTCAAGGCCCGGGCGAAGTTCGATTGTCGGGTCGATTGCACAGGTCGTCCTCCGATGATGATGCGGCGTCGCCGGTGGCGGATCGCCGTCTGTTGTGTTGGGCGCTGAGAGGCCTGGTCGTCGGGGGTACGGCACGCGCCGCGGAAAATGCCGGGGGTCGGCGCGTGCCGTTAGAGAAGGCCGCGGTGCTCGCTGCCTGACGACAGGAGCCGGACGCGCGGAAACAAGGAACGAGGCCGCTGGAAGAACGCGTCACGGCGCACGCTAGGGTGTTCGCCGCGCGAATGCCAATTCGGAGAATTCGCAAGGCTATCGGATTTGTTTATGGGGGCGGCGCAGCATTTTCCCGCGGGTCGTACGCCGCATCGCGGCATCGCAGCAGCGATGCACGGCGGTTCCGCTGCCTGGCGGTTCCGCTGCCTGGCGCCACCGATGCATGGCGGCTCTCGCCCGATCGCCGGGCGACACTTCGCATTTTCGAAACATATCTTGCTAAGGTGGCCCGTTTGCCGCCCCGCTCCGCCGCCGTGGCGCCGCGCCACCGTCGGCTCACTCCAAGCCGGTCATCCCGGCCGGACTTTTCGTCATGCACATCGAAACCGATCCCAAGCTCGACTTCAAAGACGTCCTGATCCGGCCCAAGCGGTCGACCCTGAACTCGCGCTCCGCCGTGGACGTCACCCGCACGTTCCGCTTCGTCCACACCGGGCACGAATGGACGGGATTCCCGCTGATCGCCGCCAACATGGACACGGTCGGCACCTTCAGCATGGCCAAGGCGTTCGCGCCGTTCGGCGCCATGGTGGCCCTGCACAAGCACTATCCGGCCGAGCGCCTGGTCGAGTTCCTGAAGTCCGACGTCGCCCACAACGTCTTCTACTCGATCGGGATCACCACCGAGGACCTCGACAAGCTCGCCTTCGTGCGCAAGCAGGTGCCGGTGACGAAGATCTGCATGGACGTCGCCAACGGCTACAGCGAGCAGTTCCTGCAGACCGTGAAGCGGGTGCGCGACGAGAACCCGGACGCCGTCATCATGGCCGGTGCCATCGTCACCGGCGAGATGGCCGAGGCGCTGATCCTGGCCGGCGCCGACATCGTCAAGGTCGGCATCGGCTCCGGCTCGGTGTGCACCACCCGCGACCTCACCGGGGTGGGCTATCCGCAGCTCTCCGCCGTGATCGAATGCGCCGACGCCGCACACGGGCTGCGCGGCCAGGTCTGCTCGGACGGCGGCTGCACGGTGCCGGGCGACATCGCCAAGGCGTTCGGCGCCGGCGCCGACTTCGTCATGCTGGGCGGCATGCTGGCCGGCCACGACGAGTGCGAGGGCCGGGTCCGCCACGAGCAGCGCGACGGCGAGAGCGTCGCGGTGGGCATGGAGTTCTACGGCATGTCCTCCGACACCGCGATGAACAAGTATCACGGCGGCGTCGCCGACTACCGGGCGGCCGAGGGCAAGACCGTCGAGGTGACGTATCGCGGCCCGGTGAAGGCCACGCTGCAGGAGATCACCGGCGGCCTGCGCTCCTCGATGACCTATATCGGCGCCACCCGCCTGAAGGAGGTGCCGAAGCGCACCACCTTCGTGATGGTCGGCGCCCAGCGCAACACGGTGTTCGATCGCTGACGGCGGCCGCGGCGGAGCACCCGCCGCGCCCTTCGGGGCGCGCCCGGAGAGGGTTCTCGGGAG
>NZ_NPEX01000030.1 GCF_003258865.1 Rhodoplanes roseus
GCCGCCGCTCGGGTCGCCGGACCCCGCTATTTCGGGGCCGGTGCCGGCTCGCCCCCGGGGGTGCCGGGCGGCGGAATCACCTTCATGGCGCCCCCGCCGGGCGGCGCCTCGACGATACCCGGATCCGTGCCGGCGGGCGGACAAACCACGCCGCGAGAATGGGATAGCTGGGACGACAGGCTGTCGCCCGCGCCCGTGGTGCCGTTGGTCGTACCGGTGTTGCCGGCCCCGCTCTGGCTGCCCAGCGACGGCGCGCGGCCGGGGTCGACGCCGGGCGGGCAATCCAGCCGGCTGGCCGGCGGGGTCGCCTGAGAAGGCGCCGGTTTCTCAGGAATGACAGGGGGTTGAGGCGTCTGGGCCGGGGCCGTCGCGGTTCCCGCTGCGAGGCAGACGAGGCCGGCGGCGAACAGGCGGGCGGCGTCTCGGATCGGCATGGGGTCCTCACGGATTTCGTTGTGCCACAAGGGCTTGTCCCTGGTCCCGGAGGGCCGGGGCGAGCCGCTGGGCACGGGTCCGGGTCAACGCGGCGTCGATGGCGGCGTTCCCCGACGCCGCTGCGCGGATGCGCGCAGGCCTCTGGGCAGGGCGCTGCGATCTGGTTTAAGCTCCCGCGGTCATCCCGTTCGTCGGCCAACCGAAAATCGCCCGTGACCGCTCCGCCGTCCGCTGCCGCCGCGCCGTCCCTGTTGCGGCAGCGCGCCTTCGTCTGCTTCCTCGGCTCGCGCGTGCTCAGCGTCACGGCCTATCAGATGCAGACCGTCGCAATCGGCTGGCAGATCTACGAAATCACTGGAAGCGCACTGGACCTGGGGCTGGTGGGGCTGGTCCAGTTCGTGCCGTTCGTGACGCTGTCGCTGCTGGTCGGGCATTTCGCCGACGGCTACGACCGCCGCACCGTGGTGCGCCTTTGCCAGGCCGGAATGTGCGTGCTGGCGCTGGCACTTGCGGCCGGGACCGCAAGCGGCGCGATCGGCCGAGGGCTGATGTTCACGGTGCTGCTGGCGATCGGCACGGCGCGGACCTTCGAGATCCCGACCATGCACGCGCTGCTGCCCTGCCTTGTCCCGGCCGCCGTCCTGCCGCGCGCGATCGCCGCCTCGGCCAGCGCCAACCAGGCCGCCACGATTTGCGGGCCGGCCCTCGGCGGGCTGATCTATGTGCTTGGTCCGACGGTGGTTTACGGCACCTGCGTGGGGCTGTTCGCGGTCGCCGCGACGCTCGCTTCGCTGATCCCTTCAGTGGTCCGCACGGCGCCGCGCCAAAAGCTGACGCTGGCCTCGCTGATGGCCGGCCTCGTCTATCTGCGCGGCCAGCCGGTGCTGCTCGGCGTGGTGACGCTCGATCTCGTGGTGGTGCTGTTCGGCGGCGTCACGGCGCTGCTGCCGATCTTCGCCCGCGACATCCTCGGCACCGGCCCGTGGGGTCTCGGCCTGCTGCGGGCCGCCCCGGCGCTCGGGGCGCTCACCGTCACGGCAGTGCTGGCGCGGCGCGCCCCGGACGGAAGGCTGGGGTTGAAACTGTTTGCTTCCACTGCACTTTTCGGGGCGGCCACGATCGTCTTCGCGCTCTCGACCTGGCTCGCGCTGTCGCTGTTCGCGCTGGCCGTGCTGGGCGCAGCCGACGCCATGAGCGTGGTGATCCGCCAGGGTCTCATCCAGACCCGGACTCCCAACGAGGTGCTGGGCCGCGTCATGGCGGTGAACTCGATGTTCACCGGCACGACCGGCACGCTCGGCGATTTCCGCGCCGGGGCCGTGGCGGCCGTCACCGGCCCGGTCGTGTCGGCGATGATCGGCGGCGTCGGGGCCATCGCCCTGACGCTCGCCTGGATGCGCCTCGTGCCGCCGCTCGCCCGCATCGAGCGGTTCGCGGCGGGCGACCCGCCGGAGGCGGAAAAAGTCTGACGGATCAGCGGCGCTCGGCCGTCCAGCGGCCGGAGCACTGGCCCGTCGAGCTGTTCCCCCGCCAGCTTCCGCCACCATAGCTCTGGCCGAGCCGGCCGGTGCCGTCGGCCCGAGAGCCGCCCGCCGCGACGCTCACGGCGACCGAGCCGCCGCGTCCCACGCGGCCGCGGAAATCCATCCCCATCTCGCCGGAATAACGGACGATTCCGTCGGTGATCTGCACGCTGTAGCGATACGCGCGGTCGCAGGTGCCGCGATCCGTGATGATCACCACGCTCCAGGCGCCGTCGTACGGCGTGCGGGCGGATGCCGGCAGAGACGAAAGCACGGAGAGAGCGACCGCTGCCGCTGCCGACATCGTTGCGAACCGAATCATGGGATCCTCGCTGGAAAGAGCTTCGAACCGGAAGCGCCCGGGCGATACGTGATCGACCGGACGCTCGAACTCTAGAACGACACGACCAGAACGACCCGCGCGCAGCGCGGCCCGATGCCCGGATGGGGGACGCAAACACCGGAACCGGACAACAAAGCGGCGGGCGCCCGAGACGTCCGCCGCTGACCCTCACAATCACGAGATATGTAACAGATTCGCCCTTTCCGCGAAACGATGCGGACTTCGTCCAGCCGACGCACTCAGGTCACGATCGCTCGACCACCCACCACGGACGGTAGGGCGGGTCGTCGTCGGTCGGCTGAGGGAGCTTGTCCAGCTCGCGCGTGTCGAACGGCATCGCGACGGGCTGCCGAGCCTCGCTGCATGCGAGTTCGCGGCTCTCTTCGAAACGGGGATGATCCATTTTGAACGTCATAGCCAGCAGCCACGGAACGGTTTGAGCACGTAGACAACTTCGCCGAGGCGCTTCGGTTCCATCGCGGCGCCCGGGCCACCCGAATTACCGGCCGGCCTGCGCCGGTGCGGCAGTCTCGGAGATGTATGTGCTGTGAACGTCCCGTCGAGGCGGCGGGTTCCGGATCGCTGCCGGAGATAGGTCAAATCTGAGGAATTTGGATTAACGAACAGTAAATGTTGGTAAGTTCACCGCGTCCCGGCGGTCAGGCCGGCTCGTCCTCGAGGGTCCGCGGGCTGACGAAGCGGTCGAGCCGCCCGCCCTGCGGACGGATCGCCTTCCAATGGTCCACCGCGAAATCGATCACCACGAGCCCGCCGGTGGGCAACTTTTCGCGCAGCCTCTCACGGTCCTCCACGTCGCCGGTGGCGATCAGGGCGGTCGCGAGCTGGTGAAGCCCGGGATTGTGACCGACCACCAGGGCGGCGTGCGCCTCCTCGGGAATGTCCTTCACGACGGCGAGCAGACGCTCGAGCGAGGCGTCGTAGATGCGGCGCTCGAATTCGGCGGCAGGCGGCTCACCGAGCTGATGCGCGACATGGGCCCAGGTGTCGCGGGTGCGCTGGGCGGTCGAGCACAGCACGCGGTCCGGGACCAGATGATGCCGCGCCATGTAGGCGCCGATTCTGTCTGCGGCTGTGCCGCCCCGGCCGTTGAGCGGGCGGGCATGATCGGAAATCCCGGCTCCGGCGGGATCGGCTTTGGTATGACGGAGCAGAATGAGTCGGCGCATGGGTTGCAAATTCCATGTGGCGGCGCACAAAGTCCAGGCCGCATCCGGCGAAGGGGAAGCCGGGCGCCTCCAGACTTATCACGGCGGCGATGACGGGCGGAGCCGCATTCGGTTTTCCCGACACGGGGACCCCGGCGTGGCCCGGCGAGCGAGGCAGAATGGACGAGACGGTGGCGGCGGACTACGGGCGGAGCTGGTACGCGGCGACGGCGGTCGCGGCCCCCGAGCGGCCGCCTTTGGCCTTCGACGTGGACGTCGACGTCTGCGTGATCGGGGCCGGGCTCGCCGGGCTCACCACGGCCCTGGAGATCGCCCGGCTCGGCTGGTCCGTGGTGGTGCTGGAGGCCAAACGCGTCGCGTGGAGCGCATCGGGCCGCAACTGCGGCTTCGTGCTGCCCGGATTCGCCTGTGATCCGCACCGGATCGTCGAGCGGGTCGGTCTCGACCGGGCGCGCCGGCTCTGGGCGCTGTCTGAGGCTGGCGTCGCCTATGTGCGAACCATGATCCGCGAGAGCGAGCTGCCCGCCGTTCATCCGGCCCGCGGCTGGCTCGACGTCTCCAAGACCGACGACCTCGACGAGATGCAGGAGACCCTGTCGCTGCTCGCCGGCGACTTCGGTGCCGCCGTCGAGGGCTGGCCGGTCGAGCAGGTGCGCGAACTCCTCAAGTCCGACGCCTATTTTCACGCCCTCCATTATCCGAACGCCTTCCACATCCATCCGCTCAACTACGCGCTCGGCCTGGCGGCGGCGGCCGAGGCAGCGGGCGTGCGCATCTTCGAGGACACGCCGGCGCGCGAGATCGATCCGGCCGGCGTGCGCAAGCGTGTCGCCACGCCGGCCGCGATGGTGCGGGCCGGCCAGGTCGTGCTGGCCGGCAATGTCCATATGGGCGAGCTGATGCCGCGGCTCGCCGAGACGGTTCTGCCGGTCACCAGCTACACGGCCGTCACGGCGCCGCTCGGGGGCCGGCTCCACGATGCGATCGCCTATCCGGGCGCGGTCAGCGACTCCCGCTTCGCCAATCACCACTACCGGGTGGTCGACGGGGACAGGCTGCTGTGGTGCGGGGAGGGGACCTGCTTCTCCCGGGATCCGCGCAAGGTGGCGGAGAGCTCCTTCAAGCCGGCGATCGCCGCCGTGTATCCACAGCTCGGGCCGGTCGAGTTCACCCATGCCTGGGGCGGCAGCATGGGCTTCGCGATCCACCGCATGCCGCAGATCGGCGAGATCTCGCCCGGCCTGTGGGTCGCCGCCGCGTTCGGCGGGCACGGTCTCAACACCACCGCCATCGCCGGCAACCTGATCGCTCGCGCCATCGTCGAGAACGACGACAACTGGCGCCAGTTCGAGCCCTGGGACCTGGTCTGGGCCGGCGGAACGTCTGGCCGCCTCGTCCAGGAAACCCGGATGCGCCTGCGCAATCGCCGCGAGACCGTGGCGGCCGCACTGGCCCAGCGTCGCGACCGCAAGCGCCGTGCTGCCGCGCCGCCGCTCTATCGTCGCTCCGACGAGGAGACCGACGGGCCGCCGCCGACCGACTGGGCCGAGGTGCGGGCCGTCGCCGCCGCGCCTCCCACGGAGGCCCGCCGAGAGCGCGACGAGGACGAGCCTTTGCGGCCGGCCGAGATTTATGGACGGCGCGCCTATGGAGATCCCTCGTTCGGGCCGGACGATGCGCCGGAACCGCCGAACGCACTCGACTGGCGCCGCGCCAAGGCGATCGAGGATCGGGCCGGTGGGTCGGACGAGACCGCGCCGGGCTCCTCTCCACAACGCCCGGAGCGTCCTCGGTCCGTCGATAGTCGACACGGTCGTCCGAGCGGACGGTGACGCTAGAGACCCGGCGGAGCGTCGTCCTCGGGACCGGGCCGATACTCCAGGATGTCGCCGGGCTGGCAGTCGAGCACGGCGCAGATGCGCGCCAGCGTATCGAAGCGCACGCCCTTCACCTTGCCGGACTTCAGCAGCGAGACGTTCTGCTCGGTGATGCCGATGCGCTCGGCCAGATCCTTCGAGCGCATCTTCCGCCGCGCCAGCATGACGTCGAGATTGACGACGATGCCCATGCCGGCTCTCACACGAAGGCCGCGTTCTCGTCCGCGAGCCGGACGGCCTCGCGCATGACCGCGGCGATGGCGATCAGCACGCCTCCGACGATCAGCGCGACATAGTCGTTGATCGAGAAGGTCAGCACCAGATAGCGCTGGCCGGGCGGGTTGCCGAGCGACAGGACGAGCGCCAGCACGGTCGCCGTGAGGGGGCCGAGCGGCCCTTGCAGCAGGACCGACAGGCCGAACAGCCGTAGCCTCTGCGCCGCGTCGCCGGTGAACACGTGGCCCGCGGCGAAGTCGCGGAACAGGGCGCGCACCTGCCACAGGCCCCAGATCATGATGCCGAGTGGCACCGCGTAGATCATCGCCAGGACGATCTGATCGGACGGGCCGAGCGGCAGCTTGGCGCCGGTGGCGCCGAGCCGGCTGAGCAGAAGGTTGCGGCTCCAGTCCGGGATCACGAAGGCGAGCCCCACCAGCACGACGATCAGCACGATCCCGACCGTGGTGACCCATTCCATGCGCCGGGAGAGGCGGGCGAGCCGCTCCTGCGGGGAGGCGAGGGCGGGGTCGAGCGATGCCGGATACGATCTGGACATGGACAGCCTCGTTGATCGAATGACGATGATGAGTTATTGTAAAACGATAATTAGATATCGTCAATCGAGGTGGTGCCGATGCGTTTCCCCTGGTTTCTCCGCCGCTTGCGCGGCTCCCTGTCCGTCGTCCTCGTCGCTGCGGCCGTGCTGGCCGGCTGCACCTCGATGCCGGTCACGTCCATGGTGAAGCTCGCCCGCACCGACTTCACCACGGTCGATCCCTCTGTGTTGCGGGTGGCGGTTCGGCTGCCCACCGGCGTGCGACCGCTGCCGCGCAGCGTGACGCTGCGCCTCAGCGTCAAGACCGGCTCGGCGCAACCCGTCACGAAGGAGTTCGTCCTGGCCGATCTCGCCGATGCCGGCGAGCTGATCGGTCTGCGCGGCGAGGTCGCCGAGGGAACGGCGGTGTACGGCTATCGGCTCGAGCCCGCCGACGCCGCCGAGGTGGTGGCGCTGCGAACCGAGATGATGGCGCGCAAGAGCCGTGGAGAACGTGGCTCGCTCACGCTGGAGGTCGGGGCCAAGGCGTGCCGGGCCGATGGCGCGCCGGACCGCGTACGACTCACCACCTATCTCAAGACCGAGGCTGGCGGCGACTTCTTTCCCTTGGTGCGGAACGTCGATCTTCGCGAGATTGCCGGCCAGGCCGTCCCGGCCGAGCTGCCGCGGTGCGGCTGACGGAGCGGGCGAGGCCGGCTGGTGCGCACCGCCATGATGGGGGAAGCGGCCTCTGGACGGCGGCACGGGTTCAGCCTAGCCGATCGTGCCGGGCGCCGCCGTCGCCGCGCCGATCCGCGGATCAACGATCATGCACATCACCATCGATCCGGCCGTGAAGGCCGCCTGTCCGATCCTGGTCCTCGGCATCCTCGAGGCGGACGTCGTCAACAGCGTCGACGCCGTCGCGCTGGGTGCCGAGCTGGACGCCTGCGCCGAGGCGGTGAAACGCGACATGGCGATCGAGGACATCGCCAGGCTGCCGGCCGTGCAGGCGCTGCGTCGCGCCTACCGGGCGCTCGGCAAGGATCCGACCCGCTATCGCGGCTCACAGGAGGCCTTGATACGGCGGATTCTCCGCGGGCTCGGGCTCTACCACATCAACAGTGTGGTCGATCTCATGAACTCGTGTCGATC
Organism: Rhodoplanes roseus; assembly: GCF_003258865.1. Taxonomy (GTDB): domain Bacteria; phylum Pseudomonadota; class Alphaproteobacteria; order Rhizobiales; family Xanthobacteraceae; genus Rhodoplanes; species Rhodoplanes roseus. Next base: position 7,275 of record NZ_NPEX01000030.1, read on the forward strand.
GAGAGCCGCCAGTCGCTCGGCGTTTACGATCGCGACCGCATCGAGGGCGACGACGTGACGATGCGGGTCGCGGCGGCCGGCGAGACCTACAAGGGCATCGGCAAGGAGCTGCTGAACCTGGAGGGCCTGCCCGTCTATGTCGATGGGACCGGGCCCTTCGGCAGCCCGACCAGCGACTCCGAGCGCGCCATGGTGACGGTGGCGACGCGGCGTATTCTCCTGGTCGTCACGGCGTTCAGCGGCGCCCAAGGCCTCCAGACGACGCTCGACCGGACGGCCGATCTGCTGCGATGCCACGCGGCGGCCGAAAGCATAACCACCACGATCGTCGGATAGCTGCGGTTCCCTGTTGCAAGACCCCCTCACTGGGTATAAAGGACAACAAGCTAGCCTAATAGCCTAAGGGTCCGGAGAGACCCGAGAGGAATTCGCCAGGAACGAGCCTCCGACGACCCGATCTCGTGGCCATCGACCTGCAGCCTCGCGGCTCGCCGGTCGGACCGTCACGGACGGGCCGGGGCCCGGCCATATCCGTGCCTGTTCGCTCGACCGGAGCATGCGCTGTTGCGCGACGGCTTCGTGGGGGCGTCTGGACACCCGATACGAGGAGGAAGGCGCATGCTGACGCGACGGACCGCCCTGGGCATTGCCGCACTCGTTCCGTGGGTCTCGCCGGCGTGGTCGCAGGACCGCTACCCGAGCCAGCCCGTCAAGCTGATCGTCCCGTTTCCGGCCGGCGGCCCGACCGATCTGATCGGGCGGCTGGTGGCGCGGCTGCTCCAGGATCATCTCGGGGCGTCGGTCATCGTCGAGAACCGGACCGGCGCGGCCGGCACGATCGGGCTCGGCGCCCTGGCACAGTCCCAGCCCGACGGCTACACGCTCGCGATCAGCGCCAGCGGTGCCCTCGTCATGCTGCCGCACCTGATGCCGAAGATGCCGTTCGACTCGGTAAAGGACTTCACTCCCCTCACGGTGATCACCGCGGTGCCCCAGGTCCTGACGGTCAGGAAGGATCTCGGCGTCAAGTCGGTGAGCGAGCTCGTCGCCATGGCGAAGGCGCGCCCCGGCAAGGTGAGCTTCGGCACGTCCGGGCACGGGACCTCACTGCATCTCGCCGCCGAGCTGTTCCGGCTGCGCGCCGGCAAGATCGACATCGTCCACGTCCCGTATCGTGGCGTCGCGCCGGCTCTCACGGACCTGATGGGCGGCCAGATCGACATGTTGTTCGGCGACATTCCCGTGATGCTGCCGCAGATCAAGGCCGGCACCATCGTGCCGCTCGCCGTGACGGCGCGGGTGCGCTCTCCGGTGCTGCCCGATGTTCCGACCATGGCGGAGGCCGGCGTGGCGGACGCCGAGGCCGAGACGATCTATGCCCTACTGGCGCCGGCCGGTCTGCCGGCCGCGCGCCTCGCCTTGCTGCACCAGACCCTGGTCAAGGCGCTGAGGGAGCCGGACGCGACCCGCGTCATCGCCGATCAGGGCGGCATCCTGGTCGCCAACTCGCCCGAGGAGAGCCGCGCCTACATCGCCGCCGAGTCGCGCAAATGGGCCGAGGTCGTCCGCCTCGCCGAGGTGAAGATGCAGTAGTCCCGGCCCGGCGCGCTTTTCCATCGGGTGAGCGAGCCCACGGCGCGTGCCGCCCCTTCGGACGGGACGCCGATGCTCGATCCGCCGGGGCAAGTTTCCAGCATGCGCCGATCCTCCGCTGCCAGGACGCTAACGCCCCTCGCGTCGCGCCATGAAGGCGAGGCGCTCGAACAGGTGGACGTCCTGCTCGTTCTTCAACAAAGCGCCGTGTAGCGGGGGGATGAGCTTCTTCGGGTCGCGCTCGCGCAACAGCTCGGGGCCGATGTCCTCGACCATCAGGAGCTTGAGCCAGTCCAGGAGCTCCGAGGTCGACGGCTTTTTCTTCATGCCCGGCACGTCGCGGATCTCGTAGAAGAGCTTCAGCGCCTCGGCGACCAGCCGCTGCTTGATGCCGGGAAAGTGCACCTCGACGATCGCCCGCATCGTCTCCTGGTCGGGGAACCGGATGTAGTGGAAGAAGCAGCGGCGCAGGAAGGCGTCCGGCAGCTCCTTCTCGTTGTTCGAGGTGATGACCACGATCGGCCGGCGCCGGGCCTTCACGGTCTCGCCGGTCTCGTAGACGTAGAACTCCATCCGGTCGAGCTCCTGGAGGAGGTCGTTCGGGAACTCGATGTCGGCCTTGTCGATCTCGTCGATCAAGAGCACCGGCCGCTCCTCGGCGACGAAGGCCTCCCACAGCTTGCCGCGCCTGATGTAGTTGCGGATGTCCTTGACGCGCTGGTCGCCGAGCTGGCTGTCGCGCAGGCGCGACACCGCGTCGTACTCGTAGAGGCCCTGCAGCGCCTTGGTGGTCGACTTGACGTGCCACTCGATCAGCGGCGCGCCGACCGCCTTGGCGATCTCGACGGCCAGGACGGTCTTTCCGGTGCCCGGCTCTCCCTTGACCAGCAGTGGGCGCTCGAGGGCGATGGCGGCGTTGACGGCGACCTTGAGGTCGTCGGTGACGACGTAGCCGCTGGTGCCTTCGAAGCGCATGGGGATCCTCGTTTGTCCGGATTATCGGGACAGTAGGGCGTCGCCCAGGAGTGGGCAAGCGACGCTCCGCTCCGCCACTGGCGACCCGGCACGCGGGTCCGATCGAAAAAAAGCGCGACCGCCCAAAAAAATCCGCCTGGTTCGCTGGACGCGTCCGTTGAAAGGGACATGCGGCCGGAGGGAGGCCTTCGCCCGCCTGCGGATGTGCGTCCTGGCCGGGATGCGCAGCCGGGTTTTGCCGTGGCAGATCGGAATATTCTGCCGAACGAGGGCCAGATTTGCCGGGGACGGGCCGTGATGCGGCGACGAATCCGGACCTAAGTTGTTGATATTGAACGTCTCCACGTGCCGGCACAGGGCTTGCTGAACCCTCCGGCATGGTGCGGCCGCACGAGTCACGCGTGCCGCTCGTCGAGTGGAGACGACCGATGGGTATCTTTGGCGCGCTGACCACCGCTGTCACGGGCATGCAGGCGCAGTCGTTCGCCCTGCAGAACATTTCCGGCAACATCGCCAACTCGCAGACGACGGCCTACAAGCGCACCGATACGAGCTTCACCGACCTGATCCAGGACAACCAGCCGTCCAAGCAGGTCGCCGGCAGCGTCTCGGCCTCCTCGCGTGGCACCAACTCGGTGCAGGGCGACATCCAGACGAGCTCCATCGGCACCTTCATGGCGATCAACGGCGACGGATATTTCGTCGTCCAGAAGCCGACCAGCATGGTCGACAACAATCCGGTGTTCACCGGGGTCAACCAGTTCACGCGGCGCGGCGACTTCCAGCCGAACAAGGACGGTTACCTGGTCAACGGCGCCGGGTACTACCTGATGGGCATTCCGATCGACTCCACGACCGGAAACCTCACCGGCAGCGTTCCTGGGCTCCTGAAGTTCAAGAACGACTTCCTGCCGGCGCAGCAGACGACCGAGATCGACTACCGCGCCAACCTGCCCCGTTATCCGTTCACCCCGTCGCACGACACCTCGACGGTCGGCTCCGAGCTGCTCGACCCGACCTCGTTCATCGCTGACCCGACCGCGGTGTCGCCGCAGCCGGCCAAGATCACCGGCACGGGCGCGACCTTGAGCCCCGATGCCAACGCTCTGCTGACCGGCAGTGCGGTGCTGCCCGGTACCCTGGTCAATGCCGGAACCATCACGGTGAACGGCAACACCGTCACGCTCACGGCGGGCATGACGCCGGCCAACGTGGTCAGCGCCATCAACACGGCTGCGTCGCCGGCCGTGACGGCGTCGCTCGACGCCTCCGGCAAGCTCTCGCTGCAGAGCCAGGACGCGCGCACCGCCATCGCGATCGGCGGCAGCAACGCCTCCCTGATGACGGAAGTCGGCGTGACGGTCGGTACCACGAACCCGACCAACCTGCTGACCCAGTCGGCGGCCGCGTCCGGCCAGACCTTGACGATCACGGTCGGCTCCAACCCGACGCTGACGATCACGTTCGGGACGGGCGGACTGCCGAACGTCCAGACCATGGCGGATCTCAACACGCAGCTCGCCACGCTGACCGGCGGCACCGCCTCGGTGAACTCGCTCAACGGCAACCTCACCATCACGGCGGCGAGCCTCACCGACACGATCACGGTCGGCGGCGACGTTTCGGCCTTGGCCTTCGGTCTCCACACCACGTCCGCGCTGCCGTCCAACCAGACCGTGGTAGGAGACGACCTCACCACCTTCGTGTCGCAGTCGATCGGCGGTGGCGCCATCACGGCCTACGACGTCTCCGGCTCGCAGACGAACATCCAGTTGCGCTGGGCCAAGATCGACAGCACCACGCTGGGCAGCGGACACACCGACACCTGGAACCTGTTCTACCAGGTCGACTCCAGTGCGACTGGAAGCGAGGTGGCCTGGAAGAACGTCGGAACGAACTTCACCTTCGACTCCAACGGCCAGATGAACCCCGTGGTGTCGAATCTGACCCTGTCCAACGTCACGGTCGATGGCGCCACGCTCGGGAATATCGCGCTCAAGTTCGGATCGGGCGGCATCACCCAATTTTCCGATTCGAACGGTAACGTACAGGTCAACCTGCTGACCCAGAACGGCTATGCGGCCGGCGCCCTGCAGACCATCTCGGTCAGCGAGAAGGGGCGGGTGGTCGGCTCCTATTCGAACGGCCGCACCATCGACCTCGCCGAGGTGACGCTCGCCAAGTTCGCTGGCGCCAACTTCCTCAAGAAGATCGACGGGGGTGCCTTCGAGGCGACCGACGAGTCGGGCACCGCGGTGTACGGCGCATCGGGCAAGATCGTCGGCAGCTCGCTCGAGGGCGCCAACACCGACATCGCCGACGAGTTCACCAAGCTGATCGTCACCCAGCAAGCCTATTCGGCGAACACGCGGGTGATCACGACCAGCAACCAGATGGTTCAGGACCTCCTGAACATGTTGCGCTGACGACTAGGGCCGCGACCGCGGAGGACACCTCATGAGTCTCACCCAGGCACTCGGGACGGCGTCCGCCGGACTGAAGACGTCCCAGAGTGGTCTGTCGCTGGTCGCCGCCAACGTCGCCAACGCGCAGACGCCCGGATACACGCGGAAGACCGTCGAGACGGCGACCATCGCGGCGGGTGGAGATCTCGTCAGCGTCCGCACCGCCGGCGTCAACCGGCTCGTCGACCAGTACATCCAGCGGCAGCTCCGCACCGAATCCTCCGGCGGTTCGTACACCGAGCTGCGGGCGCAGTTCTACGATCGCCTGCAGAGCATCTACGCCGATCCTAACTCGTCGACGTCGCTCGAGTCCGTCTACAACGACTTCACAACCTCCCTGCAGGCCTTGACCACCAACCCGTCCGACTACTCGACGCGGGCCAACGTGCTGAGCAGCGCGCAAGCGGTGGCTCAGCAGCTCAACAACATGACGGCCGACATCCAGTCGCTGCGCGAGAATGCGGAGCAGGGGCTGTCGGAGTGCGTGAGCAATGCCAACAGCTGTCTGAAGGGCTTAGCCCAGATCAATTCCCAGCTCACCTCCTCGCACACCGACGACGCCTCGCGCGCCGTTCTGCTGGACCAGCGGGATTACTACCTGGATCAATTGTCCAATCTGATGGACATCCGTTTCACCGAGGACGCCAACGACTCCGTCGCGGTGTTCACGAGTTCGGGGATTCAGCTCGTCGGCGCGCAAGCGTCGACCCTGAACTTCGACCCGCAAGGCACCATCACGGCCGGCTCCCAGTGGAGCGCGGACCCCAGCAAGCGCCAGGTCGGCACCATCACGGCGACGAACTCGAGCGGCGGCACCATCGACCTGATCAGCACCAGGTCGTTCAAGTCGGGGAAGATCGCCGCCTATCTCGAGATGCGCGACACGGTCCTGCCGCAGGCGCAGAACCAGCTCGACGAGGTCGCCGCCGCGATCTCGCGGGCACTCTCCGACACCACCACGGCCGGCACGGCGGTGACGTCCGGCGCTCAGTCCGGCTTCGATCTGGACCTGTCCGGTCTGCTCGCCGGCAACACCATGAAGGTGAGCTGGAAGGACACACTGACCGGCGAGACCCACACCGCGACGCTGGTACGGGTCGACGATCCGAGCGCGCTGCCGCTCTCCAACGACTTGACGGCGGACCCGAACGACCGGGTGATCGGGATCGATTTCTCGAATGGTCTCGCCTCCGCCATCAGTCAGATGAACGCGGCCTTCACGGGCCAGGTGCAGTTCTCCAACCCGTCCGGCACGACGTTGCGGGTGCTCGACGACGGCGCCGCGAGCACGTCCGATCTGGTTGCCGCCACGGTCACCAAAACCGCGACCTCGCTCTCGGGCGGGACGGCGGCGCTGCCGTTCTTCTTGGACGGCAGCCAGTCCTATTCGGGGGCGCCGGCCGGCAGCTATCCGCAATCGGTCGGCTATGCGGGGCGCATCACGGTCAACCCGGCGCTGCTCGCCGACGTGAGCAAGCTGGTCGCCTACGACACGACCACGTCCTCGGGCGACCAGACGCGGCCGAACTTTCTCTACGACAAGCTGACCACGGCCACCCAGACCTATTCGGCGAAGACCGGCGTCGGTTCGACCGGAACGCCGTTCACCGGATCGATCACGGCCTTCCTGCGCCAGGCGATGGCGCAACAGGGCGAGAGTGCCAGTGGCGCCAGCAAGCTCGCCGAAGGCCAGAAGATGGTCGTCGACGCCCTCCAGCAGCGTCTCGACGAGGGCGCCGCCGTGAACATCGACGAGGAGATGACCACGCTCCTCACGCTTCAGACGGCCTACGGCGCCAATGCCCGAGTGTTCTCCGTCGTCAACGAGATGTTGAAGACGCTGCTCCAGATGATGTGAGTGTCGCCATGACGATCTCCGGATTGGGAAGCCAGAGCAAGCTGCAGGTCGAGCGGCTGGTGGCGATGCGGCGTCAGCTCGACGATCTGCAGCGGCAGCTCGGGACGCAGAAGCGGTCCGACACCTATGCCGGGATCGGCCTCGACCGCGGTCTCACCATCGCGCTGCGCACCAAGCTCTCGTCGGTGGCGGCCTATAACGGGTCGATCAGCCAGCTCGACACGCGGCTGAAGCTCGCCCAGACGGCGCTCACCGACATCGATGCGGCGGCCCGCACGGTCAAGACCTCGATCCCGAAAGCGACCTACGTCATCTCGCAGAATGGCCGTACCCAGGACCAGGTGACGGCCCAGGGGCAGCTCGACCGCATGCTCGGTGCGCTCAACACCCAGTTCGGCGACCAGTACATCTTCTCGGGCCAGAGCCCCGACCGGCCGGCCGTGGAGACGACCGACCACATCCTCAACGGGTTGGGACCGCAGGCCGGCCTGATCCAGCTCATCACCGAGCGCAACCAGGCCGATGTCGGCGCGACCGGTATGGGGCGTCTGGTGATCCCGGCGACCACGTCGTCGATCGCCGGCCTGACGGGCACGACGGCGACGCTGTCGCCCGACGCCGCGGGCGTCACGACCGGCACAGCCGATCTGAGCGGCCCTTACGTGTCGGCGGGCGGGACGCTCGATCTCAACGGCGTGACCGTGACGGTTCCGCCGGGCGCCGACGGGACGACGGTCGGGGACGCCATCAACACGGCCATGACGGCGGCGGCTGCTCCCGGCGCCCCGCAGGTCACGGCCTCGCTCGACGGCAGCAACCGCCTGGTGCTCACTGGCGCCGATGCCGACACCAGCGTGACGATGGGAGCGGGAAGCTCGCCGTCGCTGCTCACCGAGCTCGGCGTTTCGGTCGGGACGGCGGCGCCGACCAACCTGCTGAACCAGGCGGGCGGCGTCACGGCCGGCCAGACCCTGACGGTCGCGATCGGATCGAGCAGCGTATCGGTGACGTTCGGGACCGGGGTCGGTGAAGTCTCGACCATGGCCGAGCTCAACACGGCGCTGTCGTCGCTGAGCGGCGGCACCGCGAGCGTGAACCCGGCCAACGGCAATCTCACCGTCACGGCCGCCAGCAGCACCGGCGCGATCACCATCGGCGGCACGGCCGCGGCATCGAAGTTCGGCCTGGCCGCCACCAGCTCGGCCCCGACCAATGTGGTCTCGATCGGCGAGGATGTCGCCGGCTCGGTGTTCGGCTTCAAGCTGTCGGCCATCGCAACGACGGTGTCGGGCGCGACCGTGACGCAGCCGGCCGGCTCGCCGCGCTCGATGTCGGTCGATCTCGGCGGCACGCTGCCCAAGGACGGCGACACGGTGACGTTCACGTTCACGCTGCCGGACGGCACCTCGGAGAACATGGTTCTGACCGCGGTCAGCACGCCGAAGAGCATCGTCGGCACCGGCGGGTTCGCGGCGCCCGGCTCCGTCCTGGGCGGCACCCCGGGCGACATCACGATCCAGACGCCGACACTGAACGGCGGCGCCCCGGTGACGATCTCGGGGCTGCGGGCGAGCGACAGTCCGAGCACGGCCGCGACCAAGATCTCCGCTGCGCTCAGCGCGCTGCCGGGCGGCAATTCCGGCGTGACGGTCTCCAGTCTCGGGGGGCAGCTCGTCGTCAAGTCGGCGGCCGGAGAGCAGGTGGCGCTCGGCGGCGACTCCGCCACCCTCGACGGCCTCGGCTTCACGGCCGGCAACCGTGTCGCGACCGTGGTCGACGCTCCGACCGGGAAGAATCAGTTCGCCATCGGGACCACCGAGGCGGAGACGCTCTCGAACCTGCATTCGTTGCTCAACTCGTCGGTCGGCACGCTCGCGCGTACATCGCTTGCGGCGGCTTCGGCCGTGCAGGCCGGCAACGAGTTCTTCAACAGCGGCGACGCCTCGCCGGTGCAGCGGGTGAACGGGCCGCCCTTCGACAGCGCGACGTCGCTGGTCGCCGGGACCAGCGCCAACACGATGCAATGGTACACGGGCGAGGCCGGGTCGATGAACGCGCGCAACACCTCGGTCGCGCGGATCGATGCGGAGATCACGGTCTCCTACGGCATGCGGGCCAACGAGCAGGCGTTCCGAATCCCGCTCGCCAACGTCGCCGTCATGGCGGCGGTGTCGTTCTCGTCGAGCGATACCGACGGGGCGGGGCGCTTCACGGCGCTGATGGGGCGGATCCAGTCGAATCTCGGCAATCAGCAGGGCGTCCAGAAGGTCTCCGACGTCACGGCCGATCTCGGTGCGACGCAGAAGTCGGTGCAGACCGCCAAGGACCGCCATACCCAGACGACCGCGGCCCTGACCGACATGCTGGGCAGCGTCGAGGGGGTGCCGATGGAAGAATCGGCCTCGATGATCCTGGCGCTGCAGACCAGCCTGTCGGCGTCGCTGCAGACCACCGCGATGCTCTCGAAGCTCAACCTGGTGAACTTCCTCTAGCAGGCGGTCGAAATCTGATCCCGGTCGTTCCGGGGCCGACTGAAGGTCGGAGCCCGGAACCCAGGACGACTCGCGAGGGCGCGCGGCGCGCTCAGGTCTGACCGAGCAGGCCGGCTGCGATGTCGCGGTTCAATCCGATCAGAGGCGTGAGCCGGTCCGGCTGCGGGTCGGCCGCGATGGCTGTCGTCTGGTGGGCGACATACAGGCCGAGGCTTGCGATGCATTGACGCACCTGGCTGGGCAGCGCCGGCGGGCAATCGCAGGCCGACACGAGAAGATCGTCCCAGAGGCGGCGATTGTGGGACAGCGCCTCGGCGATCTCGTTCCGGCTGTCGCTCCAGCCGGATTGCACGGCCTGCAGGCGGCTGGCGGCCTCGAGCAGCAGGTGCGCCTGAACGTCACGCGGAGCGAGCTTGCGGTGCTCCGGACTGCTCGCCGTGGCTGCGTCTTGCATGGTCGACCAGCTCCCTCTCGTAGGCGATCAGTTTCTTGGCCTCCTTCAGGGCCTTGTACATCTCGCCGGCTAGGATGTGGTTGTTCACGCTCTCGATCAGCGGCCACGTGCTCGGAGCCGCCTTCAGGATGTCGCTCACCAGCTTGAAGTAGATCTCGTGGTAAGCCCGCGCGTCCTTGGACGTGTACATGAGCTGTACCGCGAGATAGACGCGCTTCGCCGGCGTATCGGCCGTCTCTGCGGTGAGAATGTCCTTTTCCCGCAGGATCGGAGTCTCACCCTCGATCAGCAGGCGGGCCCGCTGGTCCGAGTTGGTGATGACGCAATCACCAAGGATAATGCGCTCGCCGGGCTTCAGTTCGACCTTCAGGGCCATCGCCGCTCTCCGCGTGTGTCTCACCGATCGTTAACCATTCGGTTTAACGAACCGTTAAGAGCGCTCCACGGCGATGCTCGCCGCCCCGAAAAGAGGGCGCTTGACGTGCCGTCCGGACAGAGCGTGCCGCGCGACAGCGGGGCGCGTTTGGACACGGAGGCGATGGTGTGGAGCTGGCCGCGGCCGACCACCGGCCGGGATCAGCCGGCAGAGGGCGCCGGCGACGCGGGCCTGCAGGAAGGTGCCGATCGCCGAAGCCGCGACGAAAATCACAGCCTTCGGGACGGGGAGGGCAGCGCCGGTAGGGGTGAAGCGCAACGGGAGCGGCCCGGACGGACGGGGAGCGGCGATCCGAGGGCCGAAGCCCGGGCGCCGCTCGGGCCGATGCGCGACCGTAGCCCGCAGGGCCGGAGGCCGGCTCAGGGCTGGCCGAGGAGGCCGGCTGCGATTTCGCGGTTGATGTTGATCAGCGGAGCGAGGGCCTCGGGACGAGGTTCGCGCACCATCTCGATCGTCTGGTTCATCACGAAAAGACCGAGATTGGCGACGTTCTGACGAACGGCCGCCGGCAGGGCGTGGTCCGGGCTGGTGACCGAGGTGAGGAAGACGGTCCAGAGCTTGCGGTTGTAAAGCAGCGCATCGGAGAGGTCGGAGCGGTCCTTCTCCCAGTCCTCTCGGACGTGCTGCAGGCGGGCCGCCGCCTTGAGCAACAGTCGGGCTTCGAGCTCGCGCGGATTAGCGATCTGTTGCGCCACTTGTCCGTAGGCTTTCGCCGCGCTGTGCATTTTCGGGGGGCTCCTGGTGCCACGCTCTGGCACGATGCTCCGGTTGTAGCGCCGTGCCGTTAAGACATACTTATGACTGGCATCCGCAATGATGCGGACGAACGCCTGGTTCCGGCGACTCCCACGTAGTCGCGCGTTTGGGTCGGGGGCCTTGCGGCGGAATCCGGCGGCATGGTTGGCGAAAGGTTGCGTCGGACGCGCCCCCTTCGCACCGCGGCTCCGCAGTGCAGCGGGAGGGACGGGGCCTGCGCCCCGCCTCCCGCCGAGCGAAGATCAGCCGAACAGCCGCAGCACGGCCTGGTTCGCCTGATTGGCGAGCGAGAGGGCCGTGGTGGAGAGCTGCTGCCGGGTCTGCAGCGCCAGCATGTTGGCGCCTTCCTCGTTGGTGTCGGCCAGCACCAGGTTGTCGGCGCCGATCTGCAGGGTGTTCACCATCTGCTTGGTGAAGTCCTGGCGGACCTGCACGGTCGACAGGTTGGAGCCGAACTTCGACGCCTGGGTGCGCAGCGACGTCAGGGCCGAATTCACCGCGTCGATGATCTGGTCGACCTGGGTGTTGTCCTGGAAGGCCGTGCCGTTCTGCTTGGTGAGGCCGAGATTCGAAGCCGTGTAGGTGACGCCCGTGATGGTCAGCGTGCTGGTGCCGCGCTCGTTGAACGTGATCTTGAGATCGTCGCCGTTGAGCAGGTTGATGCCGTTGTAGGACGCGTCCTTCGACAGGCCGTCGATCTGCGTCAGGATGTCGTTGAAGTCCTTCTGCAGGCTCTCGCGGGTCGAGTTCGGCGTGCCTTCGTGCTTCACCCCGGTCAGGGTCTGGGCGCTGGTGCCGAGGGCCGTCAGCGTGTTGGTGGAGCCGCTGATGGTGAGCTTCGTCTGGCTAGCGCCCTCGGCGATGCCGAGCGTGAACGCAGTCCCGGTGACGCTGGTGCTGACGCCGGACAGGTTGGTGAGCGCCTTGGTGAACTCCGCCAGGGTCGAGACCTGGGTGGGCCCCTTGCCGAACGTGATGGTCTGGGCGGCGCCGCCGTTCGCCGACACCGAGAAGGTGTCGCCGATGGCGCCGCCGGCCGCGATCAGGCGGTCCATCAGGCTGGTCGAGGCGTAGCTGCCCGCCGTCATGTTGAGGGCCGTGGTGGTGAGGCCGGCCGCGATCGAGAAGTCGACGTCGGCGGTCTTCGCCACGATCTTCAGCTTGCCGGCCTCGTTCGAGATGTCGAGATTGGCGCCGAGCGTCGCGTTGGCCTTCAGCTTGGTGATCACCGCGTCGAGATCGTCGGTGCCGGCGAGGCCGACCGTCTGGGTCTGCGGGCCGGTGCCGTCGTTCGGGTCGACCGTGATGGCGATGTTGGTGCCGTTGGCGAGGGTGTTATCGATCTCGCCGAGCGTGAGGTCGCTGTTGAACGTCTTGCTGAGCGAGGCGCCCATGCCGCCGCGGGCGCCGGTGCCGAAATTGTAGTCGGCTTGCGCTGCGTCGAGACCGAGCGCGGCGGCGACGCCGACATCGCTGATTGCGAAGCCGATCGAATTGCCCGTCGCGGCCCCGAGGCCGAGCGAGAAGGTGGTGCCGCTGATCGAGGCGGTCGCGGCGCCGCGGTTCGAATTGATCCAGGAGTTGAGCTCGGTGAGAGTCGACACCTGGCCGCCTGCATGGCCGAAGGTGACGGTCTTGTCCGCCTGGCCGGAAATCTGGAGGATCATGTTCGACGACCCGACCGTACCGCCGTTCGCCACGACCTGGTCGATCAGGCTCGTCGAGTCGTAATTGCCGGCCGTGAGCCCGAGCGCGGTCAATGACGCTGCCGTCGAGCCGCTGCCGCCGGCCGAGACCTTGAAGTCGACGTCGGCCGAGTTCGCCGTGAGCGTCAGGACGTTGCCGACATAAGAGGCGGTCACGCCGTAGGAGCTCAGCGTGGCGCCGCCGCTCTCGGTGGTGCCGTTGATCACCGACAGAAGGCTCGCCTTGTCGGTCATCGTCGCGTCGTCTACGGCCACGTTGAAGTCGACGAAGCCGCCGCCGTCCTTTGCGACGCGGATCTGGACCGTGCCGTTGGCGGCGTTGGAGGCCGGGATGGCGGTCACCACCGCCGCATCGTTGGCGAAGGTGGCGCCGCTCGCGCTCGACGTCGTCTCGGCCAGATTGGTGAACGAGAGATTGACGGCCTTGGGCTGCAGGTCGTTGGCGCCGCCCGCGATAGCCGAGCCGATGATCTCGGTCGGCAGCGATCCGGTGACGTTGAGCGCGTCGTAGGTCGCCGCGGGTGCGGTCGCCGAGCGCGCCTGCTGGGCGATCGACTTGGCCGACTGCGCCAGCTTGGTCAGCGACGTGATGCCGTTGTTGGCGGCCTCGATCGTCTTGATGCCCTGCGCGATGGAGTCGAGCAGCGAGTTGAGGTCGCCGGCCCGGTCGCCGAGCGACTGGGAGGTGAAGAAGTTCGACGGATTGTCGAGCGCCGAATTGACCTTCTTGCCGGTGGCGAGACGGTTCTGGGTGGTCGCCATCAGGTCCGCGGTGTTCTGCAGCGAGAGCAGGTTCTGGCGGACGCCGGCGGACAGCGTGATGTTGGACGACATGGGTGCCTCTCCGTCGAAATTTCGGGTCGGCACGGAGGGCTCGCGACGTCGATTCGCGGCAGCCTCTTGCCGAGCATGGACAGGCTAAGGCCCAGATCGTTAACGCTCTGATAACGACGTTGAAAAATGTGCGCCTGAAATCGGCTTTCTTTACGTATAAGCAATTTTTGCCGGGTTTTTCCTGCCTTGTGCCCTCCGATGCCCCGAATTCCGGAGAAAATTCTCCACATGTGAAAAATTTGACGAAATCGCAGGTGCGATTCCAGGGCCGCTTTATGCGCGCGCGTCACCCCCGCAGCGTCGTCTTGCGACCCGTTTCGTGTGCGCGGGTCGGGACCCGCCTCGTTTGTTAACGACTGTATACCCTGCTTGGCCTCGGCGCCGTCTGGCCTCCGCACGCAAAAAAAACGGCGGGGCCGAAGCCCCGCCGTCCGTGAAAGCCCGTGGGCTTCGGAGACTTAGAACAGCCGCAGGACGGCCTGGTTCGCCTGGTTGGCGAGCGAGAGGGCCGTGGTCGAGAGCTGCTGCCGGGTCTGCAGCGCCAGCATGTTGGCGCCTTCCTCGTTCGAGTCGGCCAGCACCAGGTTGTCGCCACCCGTCTGCAGGGTGTTGACCATGCTCTTGGTGAAGTCCTGACGGGTCTGGACGGTCGTCAGGTTGGAGCCGAACTTCGACGCCTGGGTGCGGAGCGACGTCAGGGCATCGTTGATCGCCGAGATGGTCTCGTCGATCTTCGAGTTGTCCTGGAACGTGGTGCCGTTCTGCTTGTTCAGGCCGAGGTTGGAGGCGTTCAGGGTGACGCCCTTGATGGTCAGCGAGGAGGTGTTCTTCTCGTTGAAGGCCACCTTCAGGTCGTCGCCGTTGAGGAGGTTGATGCCGTTGTAGGAGGCATCCTTCGACAACGAGTCGATCTGGTCGAGGACGTTGTTGAAGTCGGTCTGCAGACTCGAACGGGTGGCGTTCGGGTCACCCTCGTGCTTCACGCCCGACTTGGTCTGGGCGCTGGTGCCGATCGCCGCGAGCGTGTTGGTGGCGCCCGTGATGGTCAGCGAGGTCTGGCTGGTGCCCTGCGCGACGCCGATCGAGAACGCCGAGCCGGTGACGCTGGACGTGACGCCGGACAGGTTCGAGATCGCCTTGGTGAACTCGGCGACGGTGGAGACCTGACCGGTGCCCTTGCCGAACGTGATCGTCTGGGCCGCGCCGCCATTGGCCGACACCGAGATGGAGTCGCCGATGGAGCCGCCGCCGGCAACGACTTGGTCGAGCAGGCTGGTCGAGTTGTAGGAGCCGGCCGTCATGTTGAGGGCCGTCGTGGCGGAACCGGCGGCGATCGAGAAGTCGACGTCGGAGGTCTTGGCGACCATCTTCAGCTTGCCGGCCTCGTTCGAGATGTCGAGGTTGGCGGAGAGGGTGGCATTGCCCTTCAGCTTGTTCACGACCGCCGTCAGGTTGTCGGAACCGGACAGGCCGACCGTCTGGGTCTGCGAGCCGTTGCCGTCGTTGGCGTCGACCGTGATCGAGATGCTGGTACCGTTGGCGAGCGTCTTGTCGACTTCGCCGAGCGTCAGGTCGCTGTTGAACGACTTCGACAGAGCCGACCCCATGCCGCCACGGGCGCCGGTGCCGAAGTTGTAGTTCGCCGTGGTCGCGTCGAGGCCGAGGGCCTTGGTGACGCCGACATCGGTCGCGTTGAAGCCCACCGCATTGCCCGATGCAGCCGACAGGCTCATCGAGAACGTGGTGCCGGAGATCGAGCCGGTGGCGGCGCCGCGGTTCGACTGGACCCAGGTGTTGAGCTCGGCGACGGTCGAGACCTGACCGCCGCTGTTGCCGAACGTGACGGTCTTGTCGGTCTGGCCGGACACGCTCAGCACCAGGCTGGACGTCCCCGCCGAACCGCCGTTCGCCACGATCTGATCGAGCAAGCTCGTCGAGTTGTTGTCGCCGGCCGTGAGTCCAAGAGCCGTCAGCGAAGCGGCCGTCGAGCCGCTGCCACCGGCGGAGACCTTGAAGTCGACGTCGGCCGAGTTGGCCGTCAGGGTCAGCACGTTGCCGACATACGAGGCGGTCACGCCGTAGGACGACAGGGTGGCGCCGCCGCTCTCGGTGGTGCCGTTGATGGTCGACAGCAGGCTCGCCTTGTCGGTCATCGTGGCGTCGTCGACGGCCACGTTGAAGTCGACGAAGTTGCCGCCGTCCTTGGCGACGCGGATCTGCACCGTGCCGTTGGAAGCGTTGCTGGCCGGGATGGCGGTCACCACCGCCGCATCGTTGGCGAAGGTGGCACCGGACGCGGAAGCGGTCGTTTCGGCCAGGTTGGTGAACGAGAGGTTCACGGCCTTGGCCGACAGGTCGTTGGCGCCGCCGGCGATCGTCGAGCCGATGGTCTCGGACGGGAGCGTGCCGGTGACGTTGAGCGCGTCGTAGGTGGCGGCCGGAGCCGTCGCCGAACGGGCCTGCTGGGCGATCGACTTCGCGGACTGCACGAGCTTGGTCAGCGAGGTGATGCCGTTGTTGGCCGCGTCGAGCGTCTTCACCGCCTGGCCGATCGAGTCGAGCAGCGAATTGAGGTCGCCGGCCCGGTCGCTGAGCGACTGAGAGGTGAAGAAGTTCGACGGATTGTCGAGAGCCGAGTTGACCTTCTTGCCGGTGGCGAGACGATTTTGCGTCGTCCCCATCATGTCCGCAGTCGCCTGGAGGGAGAGCAGGTTCTGACGGACGCCGGCCGAGAGGGTGATACCGGAAGCCATGGGAGTTCAACCTTTCTGGTTGTGTGCCGTACTGGCGGTGGTGCTTCGACCATCATGGTCGCCGGCCGTGATCGCACGGCGGGCTGTAAACAACCGTAAAGAAGAGGGGTTAATTCCCGGATAACGCGCGCGGTTTGCGTCGGATCCGGACGCATTGGTTTAGATTAGGTTGTTGTTAAGGAGAGTGGCCCGGATGACTGCGCGGGACCTCGCGAGTGAGGGCCTGCAGGAACGGCGCACGCGCCCTCGAGGCTCCTCCTGAGAGCGTGACTCGAAGGAAGCGCAGTGGATGGCTCACGCGGGGTGTGTTGTTCGACGATGCCGGCGGGAAGCCGAGATGGTCCGCGCGAAAGCGGCGGCGGTCAGACCTGCATGTCGGCGTGGGTCAACACGTCGGCGGGGCTTTTGCCCTCCTCCAACGCCTTGTTGTAGGCCCGCATCCGCAGGAGCGCCTCGTCCGGAACCTGGCGCAGCACTTGACGCGAGCGGGAGTCGATCACCCGGAAGATCACTTCCCGGGTTTCCGGATTGAGGACCACGACCCGGGTCGTCTGGTCGGCAGTGAGTTGCGCCTGGAACTGCGCCGGCTGGTTCTGGGCGGGCGGATTGCCGTTCTGGGCGAGCTGTGGATCCGTCGACGTGGAACTACCGCCGCCGAGCGCCGAGACCGTCTGGTACTGCGGTAGTACCGTGGGGGCGACCGTCGTCTCCATGCCCACAGGACGCACGTAATCGGCGCTCGGGGCGACGCTCGGTGTCCTTATGGTGAGACTTGCGTCCATGACGTTCTGAGGCCTCGCGTCGACCCACTTGGCCGACCGTGCGTTTCCACCTTCCAAGAACACACTTATAAGTGTTGGGCATTAAGACCTTGTTAGAAAAGATGGTTATCGAGAAATACTTTTGTAGTTAGAATTTTAACGATTGGCCGGGGCCGAACGACCTCGGCCTGGGCCGGCTGCCGATTCGCCGCGCGACGATATTCGGATCGACGGGGACGCGGACCGTGATCCTGACGCGGCGGGCAATTCGGGCCGTGGACGCCAGCCTCACCACAGCGTGCGGTTGGCGCGTTCAGGCCAGGCACGATCGTACTCGTCGCCGCCGACCCGGCCGCTGCTCATCGTGGCGAGGATTTGCCCCGGAGTCGGCAGCGCCGCCGGGTCCGCATGCAGCGCCGGATCCCACAAGGCGGAGCGGACGATCGCTCGGGCACATTGGAAGAACACGGCCTCGACCGCGACGACGATGACGCAGCGCGGCGCCTTTCCGTCGACCGCGAAGGACCCGAGGAGGTCGGCATCGGTGGTGAGGTGGGCGCTGCCGTTGACCCGCAGCGTATTCCCGAAGCCGGGAATCATGAAGAGAAGACCGACGCGGGGGTCGCGGACGATGTTCCGCAGGCTGTCGGCGCGATTGTTGCCGCGCCGGTCGGGCAGCAGCAGCGTGCGCTCGTCCGAGACGCGCACCACCTGGCCCCGGTCCCCACGCGGCGAGCAGTCGAGCCCCTCCGGCCCGGCGGTCGCGAGCACGACGAAGGGCGAGCGCTCGATCAGCACCCGGTATTGCGGCGTGATCCTGTCGATCTCCTTGGCCGTGGAGGTCTCGTCGGGACGGCCATAGAGCGCCTCGAGCTCCGCGAACGACGTGATGGTCGACATGGAGGTCTGCCTCACTCTCTCACCTGGATCCTGCTGCCGCCGTCGCGCGGACCGGTAGCGGCGCGACCGCGAGGACGCGGAACCGCGCTTCGGGCTCGTCCTGACGCAGCAGCACGATGCGGTCGATCGCCAGCGGGACATCGCCGTGATGCTCGGCCACGAGCGCCGCCATGCGTTCGGCCACGGCAAGTCGGCGCTCCTCGGGCAGGGACCCTGTCAATGTCATATGAAAGCGAAAGTCGTCGAAGACGTAGGGATAGCCCCAGCATTCCAAGTTTGCGCGCAGGCGATCACTGGTCAGCGACGCCTGCCGGCGCGCACGGTCTGCGGCGGTGAGTGGGGCGCGGAAGCGGTCCAGCCGCGTGACGCAGTCCGCCGCGAGCCGCTCCAGGGCGGCAACCGGTTCTCGGGGCACGAGCGCGACGAAGCTGCCGATGCAACGGATCACCGGGCGGATGACCGGAATTTCCGGCTGGTCGCGGGAGAGGCGCTGGACGGCATCCCGCAACCCCGCCTCGTCGCAGCCCTGCGCCAGCCGGAAGGGTGCCTTCAGGGTCGCGTGAAAGCCGTAACGGCGGGGCTCGGCGGTCAGATCGGTCCAGTCGGGCGGCAGCCCGGCCGCCGCCGGCGGGGCCACCTCCGTCCCGTCATGGCAGTCATAACCGACGAGGGCGCTGCCGAGGCGGAAGAGCGCCGTGTCGGGCGCAGGAACGAAGTAGATGGCATAGCGCGGTGCCGTCATGTCAGCGCTCCCTCCTGCCGCACCGGACGGCGCCTGCCGATGCGCGTCACCCGGTCGGCTTCGGTGAGATGAACAATTCGGCCCGCCGTGATCGTCGCGATCACGCGGGGCGGGCCCGAGGACGTATCGTCGACCAGCACGAGGTCGGCACGCTGCCCGGGCGCGATCCTGCCCCGGTCGACGAGCCCGACGGCGGCCGCCGCCGAGTCCGACACCAGCGCCCACGCCCGGGCGAGCGGCAGGACGTCGTCGGCCGCGAGCCGGAAGGCGGCGAGCAGCGGGGCCGGATAATAATAATCGGACGCCAGCACCGAGCAGAGGCCGCGGGCGATCATGTCGGCCGCCCGCGTCCAGCCGGTATGGCTGCCGCCGCGGACCACGTTCGGAGCGCCGAACACGATGGCGTCGCCGTCCGCGGCCGCCGCCTCCGCGGTCTCCACCGTGGTCGGAAACTCGGCGACGCGGCAGCCGAGCGCACGATACCGAAGCCGTTGCTCCGGACTGGTGTCGTCGTGCGACAGCATCGGCACGCCGTGCGCGCGCGCCGCGGTCGCGATCCGCCCGATCGAGTCGGCGACCTCGCCGCGGCGGGCGCGAACCCGGTCGGCGATCTCGAGAAATGCGCTCTTAGAGACGCCGGAGCGCTCGACCATTCGGGCCAGGCTGCTGGTCCGGCCCATCGCCTCGACCGTCATGGTCATGTGGTCGTTGAAGGCCAGCACGTCGATGCGGCGGGCGGCGAGCCACCTCAGGATGGTCGCCTCCGCGTCCAGATTGAAGATCTCGTGGCGGAGATGAACGCGTGTGTCGGCCGCACAGGCCGGCCGCAGCCGTTCGATGGCGTCGAGGAGGTGGCGCGCGTTGTCCGGTCCGCGCAGGCCGGGCTCCCACGACCATGTGACGCCGTGAAAGACCGTGGTGATGCCGTTGGCGACGGCTTGGCGGTCGCTCTCCAGCAGCGCGATGTCGATCGGGAAATCAACGCCCGGGCGAGGCATGATCTGGCGTTCGAAGGCATCGCCGTGGATGTCGACGATCCCGGGTAGAACCAGCAGCCCGCCGGCATCGAGCACGCAGGCTTCTGCTCCGCCCGGCGACGTGACCGATCCGGCTGCATCGGCCGCGATCGACAGCGCCACGAGCTCGCCATCGACGAGACAGCGCCCGCCTTCGATGCGCAGATCTCCGGCAGACGTGCGGTCGAGCATCATGGTGTTACTGTCCGATTCATGGGGGGTGAGCGGTGCCTGCAGTCTCTGCCGCAGCCTCGTGCTTGTCCAGGAACGCGGCGATGTCGAGCGTGCGGAAGTCCGGCAGGGCGGCACGAAGCCGTGCGTGGTTCCAGTCCCACCAGCCGAGTCGACGAAGCCGTTCGGCGATGTCCTGCGGAAACCGGCGGCGGATCACGCGGGCCGGGTTGCCGCCGACGATCGTGTAATCGGGCACGTCGTGCGTGACCACTGCTCCGGCGGCCACCACGGCGCCCGTCCCGACGCTCCGGCCCGCCAGCACGATGGCGCCGTGACCGATCCAGACGTCGTGGCCGAGCGTGACGGCATGCGAGCGTCGCCAGGCGAAGAACGCCTCGTCGTCGGCCTCGCCGGCGAAATAGCGGCTCGCCCGATAGGTGAAGTGCGCCTGGCTGGCGCGGCCCATCGGATGATTGCCCGGGTTGATCCGCGTCATCGCCGCGATCGAGCAGAACTTTCCGATCGTCGCATAGGCGATGTCGCTGTCGTTCACGACGTAGGAATAGTCGCCCAGCACCACCTCGAGAAGCCTGGTCCGGGCGCCGACCTCGGTGAAGGCGCCGAGGCAGCTGTCGTGCACCGAAGCGGTCGGGTCCACGCGCGGCTCTGTCGACAGCATCGCGGCCATTGCCTGCACCCTCCTGATCAGCCGGCTCTCGCTCACATCCTTGCGTGACGAGACGATGTCGCGACGATGACGGTCCGCCCGGTGAACAAACAAATCGGTGAACGACCGTCATATGATTGTCGGCCGCTCCGGCTAGGGATTGGGGCCGAAAGGATGCCCCCATGCTGGTCGTTGAAGGCCTGACGCGTCGGTTCGGTACCCTGAAGGCGGTGTCCGATGCCTCGTTCGTGATCGAGCCCGGCGCTTTCGTCGGTGTCATCGGCCCGTCCGGCGCCGGGAAGTCGACGCTGTTGCGGATGATCAATCGCCTGGTCGATCCGAGCGAGGGCGTCATCCGGTTCGGGAACGAGAACGTGACGGCGCTCACCGGCCGTGATCTGCGGCGCTGGCGGCGCCGTGCCGCGATGATCTTCCAGCAGTTCAATCTGGTCGGCCGCCTGGACGTTCTCACCAACGTCCTGATGGGGCGGGTCGCCACCGTGCCGGCCTGGCGATCGTTGACCGGCCTTTGGCCCGAGGACGACAAGGTCGTGGCTCTCTCGGCGCTCGAGCAGTTCGATATCGGTTCGCTCGCCGCAAAAAGGGCCGAGCATCTCTCGGGCGGTCAGCAGCAGCGTGTCGCGATCGCACGGGCAATGGTTCAGGAGCCGGAGCTGATCCTCGCCGACGAGCCGATCGCCTCCCTCGATCCGCGCAACACGCGTGTCGTCATGGACGCACTGCTGCGCATCAACAGGCATTTCGGCATCACGGTTCTGTGCAATCTCCATTCCCTCGAGATCGCCCGCAGCTACTGCGATCGGCTGATCGGCATGGCGGCCGGCCGGGTGGTGTTCGACGGGGCACCCGTGCAGCTCACCGACGCGCTGGCCCGCGACATCTACGGCCTGGACTCCGAGCAGGTGCTCGACGGTTCCGCGCGAGCGCCGGAGCCGCGCGTGCGAGCCGGCGCGTTCGGCGAGGCCGCCGTCGCCTGACCGGTTCACTTGCCGCGCCTTCGCGGTGCCACTCGTTGGATGAGACGTCTTCAGCAGGAGAGACATCGATGCTCGACCGCCGTACCCTCGTCGCCGGCGCGATGACGCTGGCCGCTTTCGGGACCTGCGCGCAGGCGCAGGACTACAAGGCGAGCTATCCGGAACTCGTCTTCGCCAAGGTGCCGGACGAGAACGCGTCCGGCACGACGGACCGCTGGACTCCCTTCGTCGATTACCTGTCCAGGCAGCTCGGCGTGAAGGTGACGCTGCGCATCGCCAACGACTATGCGGCCGTGGTCGAAGGGCAGCGCGCCGGCAACATCCACATCGCCATGTACGGCCCTGCCTCATACGCCCGCGCCTACGTCACCGGGGCGAAGATCGAGCCTTTCGCCATCGAGGTGAGCGGTGACGGCACCAAGGGTTACTACTCGGTGCTCTACGTGAAGGCCGACACGCCCTACAAGGACCTCAAGGACCTCGCCGGCAAGAACCTCTGCCTCGTCGACCCGAACTCGACGTCCGGCAACAACGTGCCGCGTTACGCCATGAACAAGATGGGCATCGACCCGGAGACGTTCTTTTCCAAGATCGTCTACGCCGGCAGCCACGAGAACGCGGTGATCGGCGTGCAGCAGGGCACCTGCGACGCGGCGTTCAATTGGTGGAACGACGAGAAGGAGTCGAACCTCCTGCGGATGGCCCGCAAGAACATGGCGAAGGCCGAGGATTTCCGCATCATCTTCAAGTCGGACCTGATCGTGAACTCGCCGATGGCCTATCTCACGACGCTGCCCGAAAGCCTGAAGGCGGCGCTCCGCAATGCCGTGTTGAACGTCGCGACCAACGACCCGGCGGCGTTCAATGCGATCTATGAAGGCAAGCAACTGCCCTTCGTCGCGGTGACGCACAAGGAGTACGAGCCGGTCGTGGAGCTGATCAAGTTCGTCGACGAGCTGCGCAAGAAGAAGCGCGCGTCCTGACGCACTGGCTGCAGGGCAGGGGCGGCATCGCCACCCCGCCCGATGCCGGGACCAGCGCATGACTGCGAACGCCCTGAGATTGCCGCCCGAGCAGGCTGCGCACCTGCTCGGGCATTATCGTGCCGGCGTCGCGGCGAAACGGCGGCGGCTCGTGCTCGGAATGGTGGTGCTCGCTATCGCCGTCGTGCTGGCCGGCATCGGCGGCGAGGTCGACATCCCGAAATTCCTCGCGAACAGCCATCGCTTGCCGGCCTACGTCTGGAACCTCGCGCCGCCGCTCTCCTGGGCGAACCTCGGCAACGACATCGCCGAGTGGTTCTGGAACTTCGACGGCTGGCTCCTGCTGCTCGGCGACACGCTGCTGATCGCCTATCTGGGCACGCTGCTCGGCGTCGGCGGTGCATTCGTGTTGTGCTTCGCCGCCAGCGCCAATCTGGAGCGTCGCCCTTGGATCCGATTCGTGGCGCGGCGACTTCTGGAGTTCTGCCGGACCGTCCCGGAGCTCGTCTTCGCGCTCCTGTTCGTGATGGCCTTCGGACTGGGAGCGCTCCCGGGCTTCCTGGCGCTCGCCATCCACACGATGGGCGCGCTCGGGAAGCTGTTTGCCGAGGTGGTGGAGAACATCGACATGAAGCCGGTCGAAGGCACGATCGCGGCCGGCGCAGGGCGCCTCGTCAGCATTCGCTTCGCGGTGCTGCCGCAGGTCCTTTCGAACTTCGCCTCCTATGCGTTGCTGCGCTTCGAGATCAACGTCCGCAGCGCGGCCGTGATGGGCTTCGTCGGAGCCGGCGGCATCGGGAGCGACCTGATGGTGGCGATTCGCAAGTTCTACTACACCGACGTGTCCGCGATGCTGATCATGATCATCGCGACCGTCATGGTGATCGACCTCCTCACCGAGCAACTCCGCCATCGTCTCATCGGGCTGGGGGACCGGACGTGACGGGGCCGCGGTGGACGACCGGCGTCGAGGCCGCGGCGATTCGGGCGCGGTATCCCGCCGCGTTCGAGGGGACACGGGAGCGGATTGCTGCTGCGGCGATCGTCGCCACCATGCTGGCGCTCGCGGGCCTTGCGGTGTGGCGGCTCGACGTCTCGTTTGCGCGGCTCGGGACCGGGCTCGTTCAGATCGCCGCCATCGTGGGTGGGATGTTTCCGCCGACCCCCGGCACCCATCTGGCGGTGTTCATGCATGCGCTCGGCGAGACCCTGGCGATCGCGTTCCTGGGCACGCTGACCGGCGCCCTGATCGCGCTTCCGCTCGGCTTGCTGGCCGCCAAGACCATTGTTCCGAACGTCTTCGCGCATTTTGCGGTGCGCCGCGTGCTCGATACGATCCGCGGCGTCGACGTGCTGATCTGGGCGCTGATCTTCATCAACGTGGTCGGTCTCGGGCCCTTCGCCGGCATCTTGGCGATCGCGGCCTCGGACACGGGCTCGTTCGGCAAGCTGTTCTCCGAGGCGATCGAGAATGCCGACCGCAAGCCCGTCGACGGCGTGCTCTCCACCGGGGGCAGTGCGCTGCATGCGATCCGTTGGGGTCTGGTGCCCCAGGTCGTCCCGGTGATCGCCAGCCAGATCCTCTACTACTTCGAATCCAACACCCGGTCCGCCACCATCATCGGAATCGTCGGCGCCGGTGGCATCGGCCTGCATCTGGCCGAGCAGATCCGCGTGCTGGAATGGGGGCAGGTCGCCTTCCTGGTGCTGCTGATCCTGGTGACGGTCGCGATCATCGACCTCGTGTCGAGCCGGCTGCGGTTCGCCATCATCGGCCGCAGCACGGTCGAGGTCGGGTAGGTCTGCCGGACCGGTCCGGCTCAGCTCTCGAACACCAGCTCGATCCGCTCTGCTGCGAAGCGCGAGCGGGTGGCGAGCAACGGCGTGCCGTCGACCGCGGCATCGACGCTGTCGACCAGTAAGATCGGACTGCCGGGGCGCAGATCCAGCCGTGCCGCGTCGGCGATGTCGGCGAGCGCCGCGGTGACGCGGGTGCTGACGCGGCGGTAGTCCGAGATGCCGTAATGCGCCAGCATGCGGGTCGTCGAGCGCTGCGCCGCGTAGATTTCGGCCGCGTCCGGAAAACGACCCGCCGGCAGCCAGGTGGTCGCCACGCAGACCGGTACCCGATCGGCGTGACGCATGAGCTCGAGCCGGACGGCGAGGGATTTGCGCGGCAGAGCGAGACGCTGCGCGATCTCCGGCGGAACCGGCTCTTCGGCACTGGCGATCAGGCGACCGCCGGCCTGCCGGCCGCTGGCGCCCACATTTTCGGAGAATCGCGTGCGGGTCCCGATCGGATAGGCGAGGCGGGGCGCTTCCACATAGGTGCCGCTGCCACGCGCGGCGCGCACCAGGCCGCGCTCGCTCAGCGCCGCCAGGGCCCGCCGCACCGTGTGGCGATTCACGCGATAGAGCGCCGCGATCTCCTTCTCGGCCGGCAGCCTTGCACCGGTCTCGAAGGTCCCGCGGGCGATCGCCTGGGCGAGCTGATCGGCGACCTGACGCCACAGGGCGACGCCGGCGTCCTGGCTCCGCTCGGCCCCGGCAGGTTCGAGGATTTTGGACCCGGACATCATTTCGTCACTGTGTCGTCAAAACCGGCCGCTACAAAGTTGTCTAGTAACACGGACAACTTTCCGATGCCAGACCGAGATGCCCGCCCGATCTCCGAGCCCCGGCCGTCCGTCGCCGGGTCCGCCCCGATCGTCGCGCGGCGGCGCGCCGCGATGACCGTGCTGGTCGATGCGAGCGCGCCCGACATCGCGGCGCGTCTCGGCGCGTTGTCCGTTCCGCCGCACGAGACGGTGAGGCCTCCCGAGGTCGGCCTGGTGATGGTGCAGGGCCGCATCGGCGGGGACGGGGCGCCGTTCAATGTCGGCGAGGCGACCGTGACGCGCGCCGCGGTGCGGCTGGCGAGCGGCGAGATGGGGGTCTCCTGCGTGCTCGGCCGCGATCCGGAGAAAGCGCGGCTTGTCGCGTTGTGCGATGCGATGATGCAGGCCGATCTCGCTCCTGCCGTCGAGCAAGAGGTGGTCGCGCCGCTTCGGGCCAATCTCCTCGAAGCGCAGATGCTGTGCGAATCCCGCACAGCGGCGACGCGGGTCGACTTCTTCACGCTGGTGCGCGGGGAGGACTGAATGGCCACGCTCTCTCCTGGCTTCGCCGATCCCGTGCTCGCCGCCCAGGCGACGTTCCGCGGCGTCATGGATGCAGTCGCCCGGCCCTGCACCGTCGTCCCGTTGATCGACACGCCCGCGGCTCCGCCGCCGCTCTGCGCGGCCGCCGCCGCGATCGCGCTGACACTGTTCGATCACGATGCGCCCGTGTGGCTCGATCCACCTTTGGCGCAGGTGTCCGACGTGGCCGCCTGGATTCGCTTCCACACCGGCGCGCCGATCGTGACGGAGCCGGCCGTCGCTGCCTTTGCCCTCGTCTCCGACCCGGCCGGACTGCGCCCGTTCCGGGATTTTGCGGCAGGCACGCTGGAAAATCCCGACACCTCGGCGACCTTGATCCTCCAGGTGACGACGCTCGAAGACGGTCCTGCGCTGGATTTCATCGGGCCCGGTGTCGCGGGGCGCGCCACGCTTCGGGCGGCTCCACTGCCGAACGGCTTCGCGGAGCAGATCATCGCCAACCGGGCGCTTTTCCCGCGCGGCGTCGATCTTCTCTTCGCCACGCGGGGGTCCGTCGCGGCGTTGCCGCGCTCGGCCACGCTCGTCGGAGAGGTGTAACATGTATGTCGCGGTGAAAGGCGGCGAGCGAGCCATCGAGAATGCGCATCGGCTTCTCGCGCATGAACGGCGTGGCGATCGCAGCGTGCCCGAGGTGACGACGGATCAGATCGCCGAGCAGCTCACCCTCGCGGTCGATCGGGTGATGACCGAGGGATCGCTCTACGACAGGGAGCTCGCGGCGCTTGCGATCAAGCAGGCACGCGGCGATCTGATCGAGGCGATCTTTCTGCTGCGCGCGTTCCGGGCGACGTTGCCGCGCTTCGGATCGACACGGCCGCTCGACACCGGCGCCATGCGGATCCGTCGCCGCATTTCGGCGGCGTTCAAGGATCTGCCCGGCGGCCAGGTGCTCGGGCCGACCTTCGACTACACGCACCGGTTGCTCGAGCCGCCGGTCTCCGACCCGCCTATGCCGGCGACGGCACCTGCGCCGTCCGAGCCGACGCCGCGCGTCTCCGATCTGCTCGCCGCCGACGGCCTGATCGAGACGACGGCGTTTCCGGCGAGTCCGGACGGGGCCGAGCAGCCGCCCGGCGACCTCACCCGCGAGGCGCTGTCCTTCCCGGCGGACCGCGACCTGCGTCTCCAGAACCTCGCCCGTGGTGACGAGGGGTTCCTGCTCGCGCTCGCCTATTCGACCCAGCGCGGCTTCGGGCGCACCCATCCGTTCGCAGGCGAGATCCGGCTCGGCGACGTCGCGCTGGAGATGTGGTCCGAGGACGCCGGCTTTGCCCTGCCGATCGGCCGCGTCACCGTCACCGAGTGCCAGTCGATCAATCAGTTCAAGGGCTCCGCTACGGAGCCGCCGCGCTTCACCCGCGGCTACGGGCTCGTGTTCGGCCATTGCGAGCGCAAGGCGATGAGCATGTCGCTGGTCGACCGTTCGTTGCGGGCGCGCGAGCTCGACGAGGAGGTCAAGGCGCCGGCCCAGGACGAGGAGTTCGTGCTGTCGCATTCCGACAACGTGCAGGCGACTGGCTTCGTCGAGCACCTGAAGCTGCCGCATTACGTCGACTTCCAGGCCGAGCTCGGTCTGGTGCGCCGCATGCGCGAGGAGCATGCACGTCGCGCCGCGAGCTCCGGGACGGCGAACGTGGTCGACGACACGCGCGAGGCCGCGGAATGACCGTCACGTACAATTTCGCGTATCTGGACGAGCAGACCAAAAGGATGATCCGCCGCGCCATCCTGAAGGCGATCGCGATCCCCGGCTATCAGGTGCCCTTTGCCAGCCGCGAGATGCCGATGCCTTACGGCTGGGGAACGGGCGGCGTGCAGGTGACGGCGGCGATCCTCGGGCCGACCGACGTGCTGAAAGTCATCGACCAGGGATCCGACGACACCACCAACGCGGTGTCGATCCGAAAGTTCTTCGGCAGGACCGCCGGCGTGCGCACCACCACCCGCACGGCCGAGGCGACCGTGATCCAGACCCGGCACCGCATTCCGGAGACACCGCTCCGCGAGAACCAGGTGATCGTCTTCCAGGTGCCGATCCCGGAGCCGCTCCGCTTCCTGGAACCGCGCGAGACCGGGACCCGGCGCATGCACGCGCTGCAGGAGTACGGGCTCGTGCACGTGAAGCTCTACGAGGATATCGCGCGCCACGGCCACATCGCCACGACCTACGCCTATCCGGTGAAGGTCGACGGCCGCTACGTGATGGATCCGTCGCCGATCCCGAAGTTCGACAATCCCAAGATGAGCGACTCTCCGGCGCTTCAGCTCTTCGGGGCGGGTCGCGAGAAGCGCATCTACGCCATCCCGCCCTACACGCGCGTCGCCTCGCTCGATTTCGACGATCACCCGTTCGAGCGTTGGCGGCACCATTGTCGTTGTGCCCTGTGCGGCGCCGAGGAGAGCTTTCTCGACGAGGTCATCACCGACGACCACGGTAGCCGCATGTTCGTCTGCTCCGATTCGGACTTCTGCGAGAGTCGACGCGGCGAGGCGACGACCTCTCCGGAGGCCGTGTCGCTCGCGTCGGACACCGAGACGCATCATGGCTGATGCCGACTCGCTCACGATCCGGCCCGCCGGGGAATCCGATGTTCCGGCCGTCCTGTCGCTTTATGCGCAGCCCGCATTCGACCGCGGCGACGTCCTCACGCCGGCGGAGGCGACCGCGATTTTCCAGCGCTTCAGAGCTTATCCCGATTACACGCTCTATGTGGCGGAGCAGGGCGACATCGCCGTCGGGAGCTTCGCGCTCCTCGTCATGGATAATATCGGCCACCGCGGCACGCCGTCGGCGATCGTCGAGGATGTCGTCGTCGCACCGGGTCACCAGGGCCGGGGAGTGGGGGCCTCGATGATGCGCTTCGCGCTCGCGCGAGCGCGTGAAAAGGGCTGCTACAAGCTCGCGTTGTCGTCGAATGCCCGCCGCGAGGCCGCGCACGCGTTCTACGAGGGCCTCGGCTTCGAGCGGCACGGCTACAGCTTTCGCGTCGACCTCTCGGAGCACGCCGAATGAACGCGCCGGAAGCGCCGCTGTTGACCGCGGACGGGCTGACCAAATGGTACGGTCGGCAACTCGGCTGCCGCGACGTGTCGTTCGAGATCCACCAGGGCGAGGTCCTGGCCGTCGTCGGTGAATCCGGCTCCGGGAAGTCGACGCTGCTGCGGCTGCTCTCCGGGCTGATGCCGCTCGATGCCGGCCGCGTATGCTACCGCCTGCGCGATGGCGTCACGCGCGACATCGCTGCGCTCACCGAGGCGGAGCGGCGTTTCCTGTTCCGCACGGACTGGGGCTACGTGCATCAGGATCCGGCCGCCGGCCTGCGCATGGCGGTCTCGGCCGGCGGCAATGTCGGCGAGCGACTGATGGCGGTCGGCGCGAGGCACTACGGCCGAATCCGGGGCTCCGCCATGGATTGGCTTACCCGGGTCGAGATCGATCCGGAGCGGATCGACGAGACGCCGAAGAGCTATTCGGGCGGGATGCGCCAGCGCTTGCAGATCGCCCGCAACCTCGTCACCGAGCCGCGTCTGGTGTTCATGGACGAGCCGACCGGCGGGCTCGACGTCTCGGTGCAGGCGCGACTCCTAGATCTCCTCCGGGGCCTGGTATCGGACCTCGGCCTCGCCGCCATCGTCGTCACGCACGATCTCGCGGTGGCCCGGCTTCTGTCACAGCGCATGCTGGTGATGAAGGGCGGCAGCGTGATCGAGAGCGGGCTCACCGATCGGGTGCTCGACGATCCGCGCGAGGCGTACACGCAGCTTCTCGTCTCTTCCATCCTGCCGCCCTGAGGATCCCATGCCCGCGCTGGCGCTCTGCGGAGCCGAGAAGACGTTCACGATGCATCTGCGCGGCGGGCTGCGACTGCCCGTGGTGCGGGGAGTGGACTTCACGGTCGAACCCGGGGAATGCGTCGTCCTGTCCGGCCCGTCGGGGGCGGGGAAATCGTCGATCCTGAAGATGATCTGGGGCACCTACCGGTGCGACCGGGGAGCCATTCTGGTGCGCGACGGGGACGGGACCACGGACGTCGCGACCGCCTCGCCGCGCGAAATCCTGGACCTCCGCCGCCGCGTGATCGCGAGCGTCAGCCAGTTCCTGCGGGTCGTGCCGCGGGTTCCGGCGCTCGATGTGGTGGTCGAGCCGCTCGGGCCCGCGGCGAGCGACGCCGGGCGTGCGGCGGCGCAGGACATGCTACGTCGCCTCGCTCTGCCGGAGCGCCTGTGGGGCCTGCCGCCGGCGACCTTTTCGGGTGGCGAGCAGCAGCGCATCAATATCGCCCGCGGATTTCTGCCGGAGCGACCGATCCTGCTG
>NZ_NPEX01000309.1 GCF_003258865.1 Rhodoplanes roseus
GAGGTGAAGAGAGCGCGGCATCGCCTTGCGCCGTCGGCAGGTCGTCGCCCGCTGCCGCATCCCCCCGCCCCTCCCCCAGCAGCCGCTTGAAGCGGCGCTCCAGCACCTCGCGCATCATGCCGTAGTCGTCGCCGGGCTGGAGGTCGGCGGAGCGGATGTTGAACTTGCGATACTGGCTCTTGCGGAACCCCTCGGGGCCGGCGACCACCATGACGCCGACGGCGTTCGAGCCCTGGATGTGGCTGTTGTCGTAGATTTCGACCCGCCGCGGCATCTTCGGAAGCCCGAAGGTCTCGGCCAACGCCTCCAGCAGGCGCTGCTGCGACGCCGTGTCGGCGAGCTTGCGTCCGAGCGCCTCGCGGGCATTGGCGGCGGCGTGGTCGACCAGATCCTTCTTCTCGCCGCGCTGCGGCGCCGCGATCTCGACCCGCCGCCCCGCCTTGAGCGACAGCGCGTCGGCGAGCAGTCGGCACTCCTCGATGTCGTGCGAGAGCAGGAGCAGCCGCGGCACCGGCTTGTCGTCGTAGAATTGCGCCAGGAAGGCGGCCAGCACGGCCTCGGCCGACAGCGTCCGGTCGGCTTTCGGGAAATAGGCGCGGTTGCCCCAGTTCTGGCCGGCCCGGAAGAAGAACACCTCGACGCACGAGTAGCCGCCGTCCTGGTGGATGGCGAAGACGTCCGCCTCCTCGACGCCGCGCGGATTGATGCCCTGGTGCGACTGCACGGCGGCGAGCGCGGCGAGGCGGTCGCGCAGCACCGCGGCGCGCTCGAAGTCGAGCGTCGCCGAGGCCGCCTCCATCTCGCGCGCCAGCTCTTCCTTCACGGCCCGGCTCTTGCCGGACAGAAACGCCTTCGCCTCGGCGACCAGCACGCCGTAGTCGTCCGGCGCGATCTCGTTCGTGCAGGGCGCCGAGCAGCGCTTGATCTGGTGCAGCAGGCAGGGCCGCGTGCGGCTCTCGTAGACGGCGTCCGTGCAGGAACGCAGCAGGAAGGCGCGCTGCAGCGCCGTGATGGTGCGGTTGACGGCGTTGACGGCGGCGAACGGCCCGAAATACTCGCCCGGCTTGCTGCGGGCGCCGCGATGCTTGGCGATCTGGGCCGGCAGGCCGTCCGCCGTGATGAGGATGTAGGGGAACGACTTGTCGTCGCGCAGCAGCACGTTGAAGCGCGGCCGCAGGCGCTTGATCAGGTTCGCCTCGAGCAGCAGCGCCTCGGTCTCGGTGGCGGTCGAGACGAACTCCAACGCCACCGTGGCGGCGATCATCCGGGCGATGCGGGTGACGTGGCCGGTCGGCCGCGCATAGGAGGTGACGCGGCGGCGGATGTCCTTGGCCTTGCCGACATACAGGACCTCGCCGCCCGCCCCGATCATGCGGTAGACGCCCGGCGCCGACGGCGCGAGCTTGGCATGACGGGCGATCACGGCGCGCCCGGAGGCCAGCGTGCCGGGCTCCGCCTCGGGGAGGTCGGACTCGATCTCCGGCAGCTCCGGGAGGGACGCCTCGTCGTCCGGCTCCTGCTCGGGGGCCAGGTCCGGCTCGAGGTTCTGGTCGTGCTTCTGCATGGGGCTCATATGGGGCGTCGGGCCCCGACTGTCCGGACGATGGTGGTGGCGGGGCCTGTGGGCGAAACGAGGGCGGCGCCCGGGCCCGATCTCGGCGCGCGCCCTACTCCTCCACCCCCACGGCGTCCGGGGTCTGCCAGGCCAGGCGCTGGCCGCCGTCGACCGCGATGGTCTCGCCCGTGACGCTGCGGGCGGCGGCGAGATACAGCACCGCGTCGGCGATCTCCTCGGGCGTCGGCCCGCGGCCGAGCGGCACGGCCCGGGCCTGGCGGGCGAAGGCCTCGGCATCCTGGCGCGGGCTCGGCAGGGTCGGCCCGGGCGCGACGGCATTGACCCGCACGGCCGGCGCCAGCGCCTGGGCCAGCGTCGTGGTCGCGGCGTGCAGCGCACTCTTGCTCAGACCGTAGGAGATGAAGCGCGGCGTCGGCCGCGACACCCGCTGGTCGACGATGTTGACGATCGACGGATCGGCCCCGTCCGGCGCCTGCCCGGCGAAGGCCTGGGCGAGAAAGACGGGGGCGCGGAGATTGACCGCCATGTGCAGGTCGAAGAGGCCGCGGTGGAGGCCGCCGATCTCGTCGCGTTCGAACTCCGAGGCGTTGTTGACCAGCAGCGTCAGCGGCCCGACCGCATCGACCGCGTCCGGCACCAGGCGCAGCACCGCATCGTGGTCGGCGAGATCGGCCAGCACGGTGCGGGCCCGTCCGCCGGCCGCCACAATCTCGGCACACAGCGCATCGGCCTCGGCCCGTGAGGCGCGGGCATGGACGGCGACCGCATAGCCGGAGCGGACGAGGGCCCGCACGATCGCCCGGCCAATGCGTTGCGCCCCGCCGGTGACCAGCGCGGCGCGGACGGGAACGGACGGCGTCTCGGGCATGAAGGACCACGGTTTTCGGGCGCCTCGGGGCGCCCGGGGCAGCGGTTCGGCCGGCACTCTGGTGGCTCGCCGCGGACTTTGCAACGAGGCGTCCGGACGCTGGGCCACCCCGCCGTCCGGCCCGTCCCGGCGGTACAGCCACCCCGGGCGAAGGCGTTAACCTCCTGCTAGCACGGGTAAACGGAGAGTTAAGCTTAACGGGGGGTGCAGGGGCCCAGGTAAGGAAAGCTTTACTCAAAGGCGCCGATAAATCGAAACACGAAATTATCCATTTTTCGCCTTCCGACGGTCCTTGCGGACCCACGATGGCGGGCGACAAACCAGCCGCGCGCAGGGGAGTCGATCCGCCGGATGCCGAAAGGCCGGAGGCGGACGACGTGGAGGCACCGATGAAGACCACGACGATCTCGGCCGGACTGCTCGCCGCGACCCTGCTGGCGGGCCCGACCGGCGCCGCCGACCTCCGCTACGGCGCCCCGTATCAGCAGCCGCCGCCCTATGCGGCCGTGCCGACCTGGACCGGCCCGTATGTCGGCGTGAATCTGGGCTACCAGTTCGGCTCGTCGGCGCTCAGCATGAATCCGAGCGGCATCGTCGGCGGCGTGCAGGGCGGCTACAACTATCAGATCGGCCAGTTCGTGATCGGCGCCGAGACCGACTTCCAGTTCTCGGGCGCCGAGGACACGTTCGCGGCCTACAAGTTCTCCAACCCGTGGTTCGGAACCCTGCGCGGCCGCGCCGGCTTCGCCATGAACAACGTGCTGCTCTATGGCACCGCGGGCTTCGCTTATGGCCGTGGCGAGGTCGAGTGGTTCGGCTGGTCGCAGACCAAGACCCACACCGGCTGGACGGCCGGCGCCGGCATCGAGGTGGCGTTCACGCAGAACTGGAGCGCCCGCGCCGAGTATCTCTATGTCGACCTCGAGAAACAGAACTACACGATGCTCGGCCTCAACGCCGGCATCGAATCGAGCATCGTCCGCTTCGGGTTGAACTACCGGTTCTGACCGCGGTCCGCGCCCCCTTTCCGCAGGTCCGAAGGACGATCACGCTCCGGCGCCTCGGCGCCGGAGCGTTTTTCGTTGCGGCACGCCGCCGGCACGCGATGCGCGGCCCCTGCCGACACGGCCGAGCGGGCCGCAGGGCGCGACCGCTGCATCATCGAGCCGCGGCAGCATCTCGGTCTCTCGGGCTCGCCCTTGCGCCTCGGGATGCGCCCATCCACGGCGGAGCATGGGGCCGAGCTGCGTGGACCGACCCGGGCATGCGGCGTGCGTCGCTCCGCAGCGGCGGCCGCGCTCGCGGCGCCGGTTCGGCAAAAACACCCTCATATGCAAATTTTGCTAGCGGATGCCGGTATCGACGATCACGGGCGGAT
Organism: Rhodoplanes roseus; assembly: GCF_003258865.1. Lineage (GTDB taxonomy): Bacteria > Pseudomonadota > Alphaproteobacteria > Rhizobiales > Xanthobacteraceae > Rhodoplanes > Rhodoplanes roseus. The sequence goes on from NZ_NPEX01000309.1 coordinate 3,823, forward strand.
CGAATGTCCGACCGATCGGATCGGGAGAACCGGCTGGCGCCGTGCGCCTGGATCGGACCTGTCCGGGGTTCGGCCGCTTCGAACGCGGACACGTCCTGGCTCTGGCAATCCGGCTCCGAGGAATGGGACCTGATCAGATCAAGGCCTGATCACGTCGCAGTCGGCCTGTCATGGCCTCGGTTCCGTCTTGTCGCGGGGTTCTGATCGCTCGACGCTCGTCCCGCCCCCCGGCATCGCGACCGATCGGCAGGGACGTCGCTTCGGGCTAGGAGATCACCAGATTGACCGCCTTCGGACCCTTTCCCTTCTTGTCCGGCTCGACGTCGAAGCTGATCCGCTGACCCTCGTTGAGCGACTTCAGACCTGCCCGCTCGACCGCGGTAATGTGAACGAAGACGTCGCGCCCACCATCGTCCGGCTTGATGAAGCCGTAGCCACGCTCACCATTGAAGAACTTAACGGTACCCGCCATTGCCATCGGGACACTCCTATCCCCATGCTGCTTCGCCGTCGGCCCTCACGGCACGACGGCGTGGCCTGACATTCACGTTCCGGAAGACGTCGGCACTAGGCCTCGGCCGTCTCGCGCTCCCGCCGGGAGACTGAACATCAGAGCCCCAGCAAACTTTAACATAGAGGTGACGAGCCAAAAAGAGAAAGCATGTCTGATCTGTGAGATCACTGTCAGGTCGTGCCGATCCGCTCGACACGTGATCCTGCGCCGGCGCCGCGCGCCAGCACCGAGGCGAGCCAGTCGAGCAGACCCGCGAGCTCGTCGGCGAGCCGCCACGGCGGATTGATCAGCACCAGCCCCGTTGTCCGCAGCCCGCCGTCGTTGGCGTCCGTCCCGTGCGCACCGATGTCGAGCTCGATGCGCAGCAGCTTCGGGATTCCGGCGGAGGCGAGCGTGTCGACGAAACCTGCTGCAGCGCGGCGATCCTTCACCGGATACCAGATCAGATAAACGCCGGTCGGCCATTTGCGCACGGCGTTCACGATGCCGTGTGCCAGTCGCGAGAACTCGTCCGGCTGCTCGAACGGCGGATCGACGACGACCAGGCCGCGTCGTTCCTTCGGCGGCAGATAAGCCTTCAGCGCTAGCCAACCGTCGATCGCGATCGCCTTGGCGCGAGAATCACGACCGAGCGCGTCGGCGAGCGCCGCGGCGGCGCGCGGCTCCAGCTCGCATGCGGTGAGCCGGTCCTGCGGTCTCATCAGCTTCAGCGCGAGAAGCGGCGAGCCCGGATAACGCAGCGCACCATCAGAGGAGAGCCCGGCCACGACATCGAGATAGGGCGCGAGCAGCGGCGCGATGGCGGACGGAACGACGGCTTCACGCAGCCGGCCGATGCCGTCGCGCCATTCGCCCGTGCGGGTCGCTTCCGGACCGGCGAGATCGTAGAGCGCAGCACCCGCATGGGTATCGACGACACGGAACGGGGCCGGCTTGTCGCACAGGTGACGCAGCACGAGCGCCAGCACGGCGTGCTTGAGCACATCGGCGAAGTTGCCGGCGTGGAAGGCGTGACGATAGTTCATGGAGACGGCGCTTGCTCGGCCCGCGACACATCGGGAGCGCCGCGCGGGCGGCGACACTCGTGACCGTTTTTGCATAGTCGCGGCGATGCGGACCAGCACTCCCGCGCGCAGGAGACAATCACCCGAGCGCCGCGATCGCAATGCCGCGCAACGGACGCCGCGATGCGGGCAGCGATGCGGGGCGGCGAGCAGCGTGACGCGGGGCGAGACGGCGTGTCAGCTGGGGATCGCCTGGCGCAGGCCGAAGGTGCTGCGCGGCGTGACCGGCGGGCGCGCCTTGCGGCGCAGCGGCTGGACGCATCCGGTGAGCGTCGTGGCTCCGGCGAGCGTCGCGCCGCCGGACGCGGGCGCGCCATCGTCCGGCGGCGTGTCCGGTCCGGAGACGGCGGATCCGCGGCGGGCGATGCGGTCGCACAGGCGCGTGCCGAACCGGATGACGACCAGCAGCGCCGCCGGCAGGCCGACGAGATGCAGGCCGACCACCGCGAAAGCGGCGAGCCGCACCTCCGGCTGCATGGCCGCCGACATCACGACCGCCGGCGCCCAGACCGTGCTGGCGAGCGCGCCGTTGACCAGATCGGCCACCACGTGCAGCCGCGTCCCGGTCGTGCAGCTCCACATGAAGACATCGGCGAGGCTCTCGAGCCGGCAGCCGCGGTCCGGCCCCAGCACGGCGGAGCCGTGCCCCAGCGCCCACCAGGTGACCAGCCAGAGAGCCACATAGGCGATGCCGACCAGGCGCACCGCCAGCCGGGCATCGTCCTCGAACCGTTCGCGTAGGGTCTCGTGCGCCATATCGCTCCGTCTCCGGGCCGCATCCTGCCGCAGCGCGGATCACCCGGTGGTTTTGCCCGGCGGGTGAAGTCGAGCGATCTGGTCCGGCGAAGTGCAGCGGCTCCGGCAAGGATTCGGAAACCATCTGCCCGCGCGGCCCCGGCCGCAGCCCACCGGCCTCGCCGAGCCGCCCGCG
>NZ_NPEX01000310.1 GCF_003258865.1 Rhodoplanes roseus
GTCGCGGCGCGCCGCCTCGACGATCCGATCGACATGGATGTGGATCAGGCTCTCCTTGGCGCGCGTCTGGCCGGCCCGGCCGGCCGGCTCCCACGACACCAGGCGGCCGGCCGCATCGCGCTCGACGGCGAGAATCGGGTGGGCGACCAGCAGCGGGTCGAGCGACAGCTCGCGCAGCGCGCCGAGCACCGAATCGAGCAGGAACGGCATGTCGTCGTTGACGATCTCGACGACCGACACGGGCGCCGGCGCGGCGACGCTCTCGGGCGTGCGGATTCGCAGCTTCGCAGCGTGCCCGGGCCGCTCGGCCAGGAAGGCCAATCCGTCGCCGGCGAGCGCGGCGAGCTCCGCGGCATCGTACTCGGCGAGATCCTCGGCCGCGACGCCGCCGAACAGCGCGCCGACCAAGGCGGCCGCCGCGGGGCCGTCGGTCGCCGCGACGCGGGCTTCGGCCTCTGCGATCACCCGGGCGGCGCGCGCCTCGTTGCTCCCCTGTTCCGCCTGACCAGCGTCCATGGTGTGCTCCTCGCGGCGCTCTTCGCCTCGCCCGCACATATAGGCCCGAATGCGGCGCGAGGCACTCCGCCCCGATGCAACCCGGCGCCGCGTCGCGCGCGAGTCTCGCGCCGCTGCACTGCAAACGGAAAGGCGTCCGCGGCCCGGCATTCGCGTCGGCCGCCGTCGCCGTATAAGCTCGACGCCCTCATGTGCTGCGATCGGACGAGGCGAACATGACTCACGAGACGGACCGAACGGCCGACCCGGCGTCGGGCCGGCGCGACGACGAGCCGGTGACGGCTCTCGACCTTCATGCAGCACAGCTCTCCCCGGCCATGGCCGCCTATCTGGCGAAATGCGACGAGAAGCTCGGCTTCGTCCCGAACGTGCTGAAGGCCTACACGTTCGACACGGCGAAGCTCGAAGCCTTCGTCGCCATGCACGACGATCTGATGCGCGCTCCCTCCGGCCTGTCGAAGCTCGAGCGCGAGATGATCGCGGTCGCCGTGTCGTCGCACAACCACTGCTACTACTGCCTGGCCGCGCATGGCGCCGCCGTGCGGGCGCTGTCCGGCGATCCCGTGCTGGGCGACCAGCTCGTCGCCAATTTCAGGGCTGCCCGATTGTCGCCGCGCCAGCGCGCCATGCTGGACTTCGCCGACCAGCTCACGGCCTCCCCGTGGAGCGTCGAGGAGGAGGATCGCGCGCGTCTCCGGAGCGCGGGTTTCTCGGACCGCGACATCTGGGACATCGCCGCCGTGGCGGCGTTCTTCAACATGACCAACCGGCTCGCGTCGGCGACCGACATGCGGCCGAATCCCGAATACCACGCGCAGGCGCGCTGACGCCGCGCGGCACACGACCGAAGGCCGTATCCTCCCCATGCGCATCGTGCTCTCGTTCCTCCTGGCGCTGCTCGTCGCGGCCGCCGTTCCGGTCCACGCCCAGCAGGCCACCGACGTCACCCCGAGCACCGGCGAGATCGCCGCCACCACGGTGGTCGGGCGGCACGGCATGGTGGCGAGCCAGGAGGCCGAGGCGAGCCGCATCGGCGCCGCCGTGCTGGCGCGGGGCGGCAACGCCGTCGATGCCGCGGTCGCCACCGCATTCGCGCTCGCCGTGACGCTGCCGCGCGCCGGCAATCTCGGCGGCGGCGGATTTTTGGTGCTGCACCGGGCCGGCGGCGAGGCCGTGACGATCGACTTCCGCGAGACCGCTCCGGCGGCCGCCACCGCGACCATGTTCCTCGACGCGGCCGGCAACGCCGATCCGCGCAAGTCGCGGTTCAGCGCCAGCGCCATCGCGGTGCCGGGCAGCGTCGCGGGCCTGGCGCTGGCCCACCAGCGATTCGGCTCCGGCCGGCTGACCCTCGCCGAGCTGATCGCCCCGGCCGTCCGGTTGGCCCGCGCCGGCGTGCCGGTGACGGGCGACCTGTTCGAGACCCTGACGCTCGCCGAACGGCGGCTCGGCCAGTGGCCGTCCTCGGCCCGGGTGTTCCTGAAGGACGGGCGCCCGCCGGCCGAGGGCGACCGTCTGGTGCAGACGGACCTGGCCGACACGCTGGAGAGGATCGCGGCCCAGGGACCGGCCGGCTTCTACACCGGCCCGGTGGCGGAAAAGCTCGTCGCGACCGTCCGGTCCGCCGACGGGCTTCTCGGCCTGGAGGATCTGGCCGGCTATCGCGCCGTGGTGCGCGAGCCGGTGCGCGGCACCTATCGGGGGTTCGACATCGTCGCGATGCCGTCGCCGTCCTCGGGCGGCGTGCATCTGGTCGAGATGCTCAACATCCTGGAAGGCTACGACCTGCGGTCGCTCGGTGCCGGCGCGCCGGCCGCCCTGCATCTCGAGATCGAGGCGATGAAGCTCGCCTATGCGGACCGCGCCGCGTTCCTGGGCGATGCCGACAAGGTCGACGTGCCGCTGGAGCGGCTGCTCTCGAAGGACTACGCGGCCGAGCTGCGGCGGAGCATCGACCCGAAAAGGGCCCGGCCCGCATCCGAGATTCGGCCGGACAGCCCGGCGCTGGGCGGCGGCGGCGCCGACACGACGCATCTCTCGGTGATCGATCGCGACGGCAACGCGGTGGCGCTGACCACCTCGCTGAACTTCAATTACGGGGTCGGGTTGGTCGCCGAGGGGACCGGCGTCCTGCTCAACAACACGCTCGACGACTTCTCGGCGAAGCCCGGCGCGCCCAATGCATTCGGGCTGATCGGCGGTGCCGCCAACGCGCCGGCGCCGGGCAAGCGGCCGCTCTCCTCGATGACGCCCACCATCGTGCTGAAGGACGGCCGGCCCGTACTGGTCACCGGCGCGCCGGGCGGCAGCCGCATCATCACGACGGTGCTGCAGGTGATCGTCAATCGCGTCGACTTCGGCCTGTCGCCGGCCGACGCCGTGGCGGCGCCGCGGCTTCACCACCAGTGGCGACCCGACGAGGTGCTGGTGGAGCGGACCATGCCGGAGGCGACCCTGCGGACGCTCGCCGCGATGGGACACCCGCTGCGGATCGGCGCGACCTCGGGCTCGGCCCATACGGTCGCGGTGACGCAGGACGGCGTGGTCGGGGTCGCCGACCGGCGCTCGCGCGGGGCGGGGGCGGCAGGAGATTGAGGCCGGGCGGCGCCGGCGGCCGGGTCAGCTCACCCGGCGACGGGCATCGAGCAGGCGGCCGAGCTGGCGGCGCGCCAGCGCATGGCCGGCCGGACGGGCATTGATGCGGATCGACAGACCGCTGCGGTAGGCCGGGATGAAGAGCGGGGCCGTCTTGAATCGGCCGGCGATCGGCGCGGCCGTGCTTCCGGAAACGAAAAGACGGCGCAATACGACGGGCAACATCGCATTCGTCCAAAAATATACGCTGATGTCGTGCCTGCGCCCGAGCGAACATGCCCTCGGGCGGTTTGTTTGGAGCGGGCGAAGGGATTCGAACCCTCGACCCCAACCTTGGCAAGGTTGTGCTCTACCCCTGAGCTACACCCGCATCCGCGGCGGCACGGCCACCGAGGCGCTCTCTCTACCCAAACTCGGATCGCTTGGCAACCGTCGTGACGAGCCGCGATTGCGAGACCCGGCTCGGCGGTGTCGGAGGGCCGGCGACGCCGGACAGGGTTGACGGAAGGGTATCGGGCAGGGTCCAGTGCCGGCCACCATGGACCCCGACGCGTTCGTGCCAGACATGCCCGCCGCCCCCGAAGACCTGTTCGCCTGCCTCGACCGCCTCGGCGTGCCGCACCGCACCGTGACGCATCCGCCGCTGTTCACGGTCGAGGAGTCGCGGGCGCTGCGCGGCACGATCCCGGGCGGGCACACGAAAAACTTGTTTCTCAAGGACAAGCGCGGCACGCTGTTCCTGGTGGTGGCGCTGGAAGACGCCGTGATCGACCTCAAGGGCCTGCACCGGCGGCTCGACGCCGGCCGCTTCTCGTTCGGCTCGGCCGAGCTGCTGCAGGAGGCGCTGGGGGTGATGCCCGGCTCCGTCACGCCGTTCGCCGCCATCAACGACACGGGCGGGCGGGTGACGGTCGTCCTGGACGAGCCGATGCTGGCTTACGATCCGCTGAACTGCCACCCGCTGGTCAACACCATGACGACGGCGATCGCGCCCGGCGACCTGGTGCGGTTCCTGCGCCATACCGGCCACGAGCCGCGCCTCGCCACGGTCTCCGGAGGGAGCCCGGACGGAAGCGGCGAACGGCCTGATTGACGTCGCGATTGCAATGAGTTCCGTGCTTCCCCATCTACTCGGTCGGAAGGGCGCGGCGGCACCCCGATAAAGGACACTCCCTATGTTTCAGGACGGCGGAGCGGCGGTGGCCGCGGACGGTCTCATCAAGGAGACCACCACCCAGGGCTTCACCAAGGACGTGATCGAGGAATCGCGCCGGCAGCCCGTGCTGCTCGATCTCTGGGCCGACTGGTGCCAGCCCTGCAAGCAGCTCACGCCGATGCTGGAGAAGCTGGTCAAGGCCGCCCGCGGCAAGGTCAAGCTGGTCAAGCTGAACATCGAGCAGCATCGTGCCGTGTTCCAGCAGCTCCAGCAGCAGCTCGGGATCCAGTCGATTCCGGCCGTGCTGGCCTTTGTCGACGGGCGCATCGCCGACGGCTTCATGGGAGCGCTGCCGGAGAGCCAGATCGTGGCGTTCCTGGACCGGTTGACCAAGGGCAAGGGTGGCGCGGCCGACGATCCGGTGCAGCAGGCGCTCGAAGCCGCCGACGCCGCCCTGGTCGAAGGCGACGCCGCGTCGGCCGGGCAGATCTATGTCGAGGTGCTGCAGCACGACCCCGAGAACGTTCACGCGATGGCCGGCCTGGTGCGCTGCCAGATCGAGACCGGCGCGCTCGACGAGGCCAAGCAGACGCTCGCCATGGTGCCCGAGGCGAAGCGCAACCAGCCGCCCGTCGCGGCCGCGGCCGCTGCCCTCGAGGTGGCCGAGCAGGCCGCCGCGCTCGGTCCGCTGGTCGAGCTGGAGAAGAAGGTCGCCGCCGATCCGCTCGACCACCAGGCGCGCTTCGACCTCGCCCTGGCGCTGGCCGCCAAGGGCCGCAAGGCCGAGACGGTCGACCACCTGCTGGAGATCGTCCGGCGCGACCGCAAGTGGAACGAGGACGGCGCCCGCAAGCAGCTCGTCCAGCTGTTCGAGGCCTGGGGCCCCACCGACGAGGCGACCGTCTCGGGCCGCCGCCGTCTGTCCTCCATCCTGTTCGCCTGACATCGCGGTCGCCTGCCGACCGAAGCCACGGAGACGGCCATGCCCATGAACGCGGCGTATCGGAGCCCGGCGGACCTGCCGTCGACGCTGCCGGTGTTTCCGCTGCCGGGCGCCCTGCTGCTGCCGCGCGGACAGATGCCGCTCAACATCTTCGAGCCGCGTTATCTGACCATGATCGACGACGCGCTGCGCAACGGCCACCGGCTGATCGGAATGATCCAGCCGGACAGCGCGCATCCGGGTCCGGAGGACAGGCCGACGCTGTTCCGGGTCGGCTGCGCCGGGCGAATCACCCAGTTCGCCGAGAGCGGCGACGGGCGCTATCTGCTGCAGCTCACCGGCGTGGCACGGTTCCGGCTGGAGCACGAGCTCTCGGTCGACACGCCTTATCGCCAGTGCCTCGTCAGCTACGGCCCCTATGCCGACGACTTCGTCGCCCGCAAGGGCGAGAAGGCGGTCGACCGCGAGGCGCTCCTGCGGGCGCTTCGCGATTTCCTGGAGGCCAACAAGCTCAAGGCCGATTGGGACGGAATCGAGAGCGCCCCCAACGAGGCGCTGGTCAACGCGCTGGCGATGATGTCGCCCTACGGGCCGGCCGAGAAGCAGGCCTTGCTGGAGGCGCCGGACCTCAAGACGCGGGCCGAGATCCTCGTCGCCGTCACGGAGATCGAGCTCGCCAAGGGCCGCTCCCCGGGCGACGTGTCGCTGCAGTGAGGTCGGAGCGGCGGCACGGCGGAACCGCGGGCCACCGGAACCGTTGCCGGTGCACGATCCGCAAGCGTACTCTGCACCTCCCGGCCGCCCGGCCGGGTCACGACCGTCGACGACGGACATCCACCGAACGGATTCGCATCGCATGACCTCGACGCCTCCCGACCGCGCGGCCGGCTCGGTCGACCCGAAGCTCCTCGAAATCCTGGTCTGCCCGCTCACCAAGGGGCCGCTCGAATACGATGCCGAGCGCCAGGAGCTGGTCTCGCGGGCGGCGCGCCTCGCCTATCCGATCCGCGACGGCATTCCGATCATGCTGGTCGACGAGGCCCGCCGCCTCGACTGACGGCGCGGACCGCCGCGAACAGAGCCCGTCGTCCCGGGGGCGCGCTGGAAGCGCG
>NZ_NPEX01000311.1 GCF_003258865.1 Rhodoplanes roseus
CGGCGAGCGCCGGGTTCAGCTTGGCCGCGATCACCACGTAGACGATCATGCCGCCCGCCGCCAGGAATCCCGGGATCACGCCGGCCAGGAACAGTTTTCCGATCGAGACCTCGGTCAGCACGGCCCACACGATCATCAGCACCGAGGGCGGGATCAGCATGCCCAGGCAGGCGCTCCCGGCGACGCAGCCGAGCGAGAAGTCGCGACGGTAGCCGTAGCGCTTCATCTCCGGATAGGCAATCCGCGAGAAGGCGGCCGCCGCCGCGATGCTGACGCCGGTCACGAAGCCGAACAGCGCGTTGCTGATGATCGTCGCGACGGCGAGCTGGGCCGGCAGCCATTTGCTGAACCGGTGGCCGAGTGCGTAGAGGTCGCGGGCCGCGCCGCATTTGGCGAGCAGGTCGCCCATCAGCATGAACAGCGGGATCACGGCAAAGACATAGTCGCGCAGCGCCTCGTAGGCGGTGTTGGACACGAAGGTCCGCACCACGTCGATGTCGCCCATCATCAGCCAGATGCCGAAGGCCGCGGTGATGCCGAGCGCGACGGCGATGTGCACGCCGGCGAACACCAGCGCCAGTACGAGCAGGATGACAATCAGCATTTCGCTGTGGCCGAACACGGGGCAGGATCCTCGCAGGCTTCGAGATGCGGGCGTTGGAGGCTTGAAAAGTCAGGAGGCGCGAGGCTCGCCGTGGATCAGCGCGCGAACGGCCCGGACCGCCTTGGCGAGGTAGATGGCGACGACCAGGGCGGCGCCGATCACGACGATGAAGCGGGCCGGCCAGGCCGGCACCCGCAGCGCACCCTCGCCCTCGAACTCACCGGCCGAGAAGGCCGCGATCGCCGGCGCGGTGCCGCCCCAGACGATCAGACCGAAGAAGAGCGCCCCGAGAAGCCCGGAGACCAGCTCCGAGAACGCCTGTCCGCGCTGGCCGAACGCGCCGACCAGGACGTCGGCCTTGAGCATGCCGCCGCTCTGCACGGCATGCCCCGCGAGCAGGAAGCAGACGATCACGATCGACATCGAGACCAGCTCGGGCGTGCCTTTGACCGGGCTGTTGAAAAAGCCGCGGCCGAGCACGTCGGCGACGACCAGGAAGCCCATCATGAAGATGATCAGGGCCGCGACGGCGAGCAGGAGGTGGACCACGGGCGTGGTCAGGCGATCGAACACGGGCGAAAACTCCCACGGAGACCGGCCGGCTGTCGCAGGACGGCGGGCCGCGACGCCCGCCACCCTGCGGACGGACTCACTTCACCACGTAGCGGACCGGCCATTTGTGGCCGTGCTTCTCGGCGGTCGCGAGGGTGAGCTCCAGCACCTGGGTCGCCGGCAGGCCCTGGGCGTCGAGCTCCTTGGCCTTCTGCCGCGGCCAGTCGGCGAGCGACCGCGCCCACTCTTCGCGCACCGAATCCGGGACCTTGCGGACGTCGACCCCCATCTTGCGCAGCTCGTCGAGCTGCTTGGGGTAGTTCTCCTCGTTCACGCTGCCGGTCTTGGCCTCGTATTCGCGCCCGACCTCGACGATGATGTCCTGCACCTCCTTGGGAAGCTTCGCGAAGGATGCGGTGTTCATGGTCAGGCCGTGCCACGTGATCGCGCCGAAGCCGGTCTCGGCGTAGTGCTTGCCGATCTCGTAGAGCTTGAACTGCAGCCAGCCGGACGGGAACATGATCCACCCGTTGTAGACGCCGGTCTGCATCGACGTGTAGGCCTCGGGCAGGGACGACTGCACCGGCGTGGCGCCGGCGTATTCCAGCCATTTCAGGTTCAGGCCGGCCCCGGCGATCTTCTGGCCCTTGATGTCGGCCACCGTGTTCCAAGGGAAGGTCGTGCCGAGATTGTAGCCGTTGTCGGCGATCAGCCCGAGGAGCTTCTGCTTGTACTTGTCCTCCAGCACCTTCGAGAGATACGGCACCTGGTCGTAGACCTCGCGGGCGAGCTTGACGCTCGTGCTCGGGCTCATGGTGCCGAACGGCAGCATCACCTGGAAGGAGTGCAGCGGCAGGTTGGAGGGCTCGAAGCAGAAGCAGTAGCCGCCGATGTCGATGATGCCGGACTGCACGCCTTCGAGCGTGTCGGCGACCTTGACCATCGATCCGCCGTAGCCTTCGACGAACTGCACCTTGTGCTTGGTGCGCTCGGCGACGCGCTTGGTCACCTCGGGCACGAAGAAGGTCGTGATCAGGTTGACGTAGGTCTGCACGGGCGGGTGGCCCGAGGCGATCCGCAGCCGGATCGTTTCCTGCGCCGGGGCCTGGGTGGCGTATGCGACGAGGAAGCCGGCCGCGAGCGCGGCCGTCACGGCACGTTTCATGGATGTATCCTCCCGGTCGCCCGCATTGGTGCGGGCGTTGTTCTGCTTTGTATGCCCAGCTTGAAATTTTACCGCTGCGGCTGTCAACAGCCGTCTGCGTCGCGGGGCATCCGGGAGCGGAGCAGAACGGCCGCGGCGGAGACCGCGGCCCGGACGGATCCTACAGCCAGTCGCGGTCTACGCCGGCCGACTGCAGCATCCCGGCGAGCTTCTTGCGGGCGTAGAACAGCCGCGTCTTCACGGTGTTCTCCGGAATGTCGAACACGCGGGCGACCTCGGCGACCGACTTCTCGTGATAATAGACGAGGTCGACGATCTCGCGATGGGTGGAGGGGAGGGCCTCCAGGCAGCGGCGCAGGATCGCGGCCCGGTTCTGCTTCTCCAGCGTCACGTCCGGCGTGTCGCCGGCGTCCTCGATCTGGGCGGCCTTCTCGTCGTCGATCGATTCGGTCGGCCGGCGGCGCAGCACCGCATAGGCCTTGTGACGGGCGATCGCCAGGAGCCAGGTCGACACGGCGGAGCGGCCCTCGAACTGGGCGGCCTGCCGCCACGCGTCGATGAACACCTCGCTGATCACGTCCTCGGCCCGGGTGCGGTCCCCCAGGATGCGCAGCACGAAGCGGAACACCCGCACGTGATGCCGCGTGTAGAAGGCCTGGAGGGCGGCGCGGTCGCCCTCCGCCATGCGGGCCATCAAGCCGGCGTCGGTCGGGGCCTTGGCGGCGGCCGGCGGGCGGCGTTGCGTATCGCTCACCAGCGGCAGGGCAAGAACGGTGGACATCGGCACCTCCACGAACTGTGTGCCGCATCCATAGGCCCCGCCGCGGCCCGGCAATGTGAAGCGGATCACACAAGCCAGGGCGTGCCGTCGTCCTCCTGAACCTCGGGGGCCCGGGTGGCGGGGGCGGGGGGGAGCCGCAGGGTCAGGCCCTCGGCGGCGACCAGGGTGCCGGGCCGCGCCGCCTCGGCCTCGCGGGCGATGCGGTCGAGGGTGGGGTCGTCGTGGCCGGGGTCGTGATGGAAGATCACCAGCCGCTTCGCTTGGGCCGCCTGGGCGATCCGCACCCCCTGCTGCCAGGTCGAGTGGCCGCGCCCGGCATGGGCCGGATACTCGGCATCCGTGTAGGTGCAGTCGTAGATCAGGAGATCGGCACCGTCGGCCAGCGCCAGCACGGCGGGATCGAGGGCCCCGGGGCGGTGCTCGGTGTCGGTGACATAGGCGAGCGAGGCGCCGCCGAAGTCGAGCCGATAGCCGGTTCCGCCGCCCGGATGGGTCAGCGGCCCGGTGCGCAGCGTCATGCCCGGATGCGGCGCCAGCGTCTCGCCGCAGCGGAAGTCCGTAAACCCGATGTCGGCCCGGAAGAAGTCGCCGCCGCCCGGAAACAGTGGATGGCCGACGAGCTGGCGGATCGCCGCCGCCAGCGTCGTCTCGGGCAGGAGATGCCCGGCCCACAGGCGCAGCCGCGTGCCCGGCTCGTAGGCGGGCTGGAAGAACGGCAGCCCCCAGACATGGTCGAGATGGCAGTGGCTGAGGAAGATGTCGGCCTCCACGGGCCGCGGCGCGGCGCCCCCGAGCAGCGCCGAGCCGAGCGGCCGCAGCCCGGAGCCGGCGTCGAAGATCACCAGCCGGTCGCCGCAGCGCACCTCGACGCAGGCCGTGTTGCCGCCGTACCGCACAGTGGCGGGGCCCGGGCAGGTGACGCTGCCGCGCACGCCCCAGAAGCGAACCAGCATCCCGGTCATCAGCCTCGTCCGGTCTCCCTGTGCGCCGCGGAGCAAGGACCGCGGCCCGGTTCCGGGAGTAAGCCATGACCGGCTGCCGCCGCCAAGCCGTGCGACCTCGACGGCTGCATTCCGTCGCCTCACCGTGGCGTCTCCGCCTCTCGGCGTATGGACGTTTCGGCGTCCGCACGCTATTGGCGCCGCGAGACACTGCGCCGGCAGGCCGGCCGCCGCAGGACACGACGGGCCGTGACGGGGAGGCGTGGACAGGTGCAGCAGGCCGCAGCCCGGGAGCCGGCGGCGCCGTGCGCCGTGCATCTCGACGACCTCACCATCGCGTTCCGGCTCGCCGACCGCTCGACCTTCACGGCGGTGCGCGACGCGACCCTGACGGTCGCCGACGGCGAGTTCGTCGCCATCGTCGGGCCGACCGGCTGCGGCAAGTCGACCCTGCTCAACGCCGCGGCGGGCCTGCTGACGCCGGCCGCAGGCACGGTGGAGATTTTCGGCCAGCCGCTCGCCGGCCTCAACCGGACCGCCGGCTACCTGTTCCAGGCCGATGCGCTGTTCCCGTGGAAGACCTCGCTGGAGAACGTCGCGATCGGCCTCGAGGTCGCCGGCACGCCGCGGCAGGAGGCGCGCGAGGAGGCGGCGCGCTGGCTGTCGCGGGTCGGCCTCGGCACCTTCGGCGACCGCTATCCGCACATGCTGTCGGGCGGCCAGCGCAAGCGCGTCGGCCTCGCCCAGGTGCTGATCCGCCACCCGAAGATTCTGCTGATGGACGAGCCGTTCGGGCCGCTCGACGCGCAGACCCGGCAGATCATGGGCAACCTGCTGCTCGAATTGTGGAGCGCCGACCGCAAGGGCGTGATGTTCGTCACCCACGACCTCGAGGAGGCGATCGCGCTCGCCGACCGCGTCGTGATCATGTCGGCCGGGCCGGCCGCCCGCATCATCGGCGACTGGACGATTCCGCTGGCGCGCCCCCGCGAGGTCGCCGAGATCAAGCTCGACAAGGCGTTCCACGACCTGCACCGCGAGATCTGGTCCGTGCTGCGCGACGAGGTGATGAAGGGCTACGCGCAGACGGGAGGGTTGGGATGATGCGGGTCGCCACGCATTCGACGCCGTCATGCGCGAACCCCATCCGCCCTCACCCTGAGGAGCGGACCGCAGGTCCGCGTCTCGAAGGGCGAGGGCGGCCCCCGGCGAAATCGAGCCTGCCCGATTTCGGGAGCGACAGGTGCGCACGCCGGCTGAAGCCGACTTGCCGTGCCCGCATGGTTCGAGACGCGCTCCTGCGGAGCGCTCCTCACCATGAGGTCGACCTTTCAGACGCATCAGCAAGCAGCTCGCCATGTCCCGCCTGACTCTCCTCGCGCTTCAGATTCTCGTCGCCGTCGTCGTGATCGGCGCCTGGCAGGTGCTGACCAGCGTGCCGATCTTCGGCACCATCGTGCTGCCGCCGTTCTTCTTCTCGCGGCCCTGGGACGTCGCGGCCCGGATCGTCAAGTGGTTCGCGGACGGCACCATCTGGGTGCATCTGTGGATCACCCTGACCGAGTCGGTGCTGGCCTTCGTGATCGGCTCGCTCGGCGGCGCGCTGGTCGGCTTCTGGTTCGCCCGCAAGCCGCTGGTGGCCGCGGTGTTCGATCCTTACGTCAAGATGATCAACGCGCTGCCGCGCGTCGTACTGGCGCCGATTTTCGCCCTCTGGCTCGGGCTCGGCATCTGGTCCAAGGTGGCGCTCGGCATCACGCTCGTCTTCTTCGTGGTGTTCTTCAACGTCTATCAGGGCGTCAAGGAGGTGAGCCCCACGGTGCTGGCCAATGCCCGCATGCTGGGGATGAGCGAGCGGCAGCTGATGCGCCACGTCTACTGGCCCTCGGCGCTGTCCTGGATGTTCTCGTCGCTGCACACCTCGGTCGGCTTCGCCGTGGTCGGCGCCGTGGTCGGCGAGTATCTCGGCTCGGCCGCCGGGCTCGGCTATCTGATCCAGCAGGCCGAAGGCGTGTTCGACGTCGCCGGCGTGTTCGCCGGCATGGTCGTGCTGGCCGCCTTCGTGATCGTCATCGACATTCTGGTCAGCATGGTCGAGCGTCGCCTGCTCGTGTGGCGTCCGGTGGCAGCCGACGTGCGGGCGTGAGGTTTTGGCGCTCACCGGAGGTCCCGGCCGTAGCCCGCATTCCGCTGTGAGACTGGGCAAGAAATCCGCTTCAGGCCTGGAGGGCCGAGAGTGGTCGCCGGCGGGCTTCGGTCGAGGCGATTTCG
>NZ_NPEX01000312.1 GCF_003258865.1 Rhodoplanes roseus
GCCGGCAAGTCGTGGACGCTGCGCCGTCTGCTCGAGCAGACGGCCGGGCGCATCCAGCAGATCCTGATCGACCCCGAAGGCGACTTCGCCGAGCTCGGCGAGGCGCTCGGCCTGCTGCGGCTGGAGGGGCATCGTCTCGACGGCGCGACGCTGGCGACGGCCGCCAGCCGCGCGCGGGAGCACCGCGCCTCGGTTCTGCTCGACCTCTCCGAGCTCGACCGCGAGGACCAGATGAAGGCCGTCACGGCGTTTCTGTCAGCGCTGATTGCGGCGCCGCGCGAGCACTGGCTGCCCTGCCTGGTGGCGATCGACGAGGCGCACCTGTTCGCGCCGTTCGGGGGATTCACCGAGGCGACCTCCGTCCGGCGCGCGGCGATCGCGGCGCTCACCGACCTGATGAGCCGCGGCCGCAAGCGCGGCCTCGCCGGCGTGCTGGCTACCCAGCGCCTGGCGCGGCTCCACAAGTCGGTGGTGTCGGACGTCCTCAACTTCATGGTCGGCATGAACACGCTCGACCTCGACATCCGCCGGGCGGCCGAGACGATCGGCTGGGACGCACGCCGCGCCTTCGACCGGCTGCCGATGCTCGAGCCGGGGACGTTCGTGATGGTGGGCCCGGCGTTCTCGCAATCCCCGTGCGTCGCCAAGGTCGGCCCGGTGGCGACGCCGCACCGCGGGGCGACGCCGGACGTCTGCGCGCCGGTGATCGACCGCGACGCCGCGAGCCGTCTCCTCGATCTCGACTCGCTGCTCGCCGACAGCGCCGCCGACCAGTCGATCCTGGCGGAGCGGGCCGAACCGGTCGGCCTGCGCCAGGTCCGAGCCTTCATCCGCGACCCGGCCTTCGCCGATGCCGGGCGGGTGTGGGGAGCGCTGGCACGGGTAGCACCGGACGGGGCCCGGATCGTCGATCTCGGCCGGACCCTCAACCGGACGGCGGAGCAGATCACCGCGGCGCTCGAGCTGCTCGACCGGTTCGGAACCGTGGAGTTCAGTGGCGACGGCCCCGGCCGGGCGGTGCGCATCGGCAAGGGGATGCGGCAATGAGCGACGTCGTCGACATCGCCGGCGAGGCCGGGCTGGTCCCCGTCTCCTTCAAGACCGGCCGCGCGCACGCGCCGCGGCTGTCCGAACCCTACGTTCCGGGCCGCCGGCATCCGCGTTTCTGGACGGAGGCCGAGCTCGACGTCATCCGCGAGTGGTATCCGAAAGGCGGCGTCGTCGCCTGCGCGGCGCGGCTGCCGCAGCACCACAGCGGCAAGGCCGGCATCTATCAGCGGGCCGCCCAGCTCGGCCTCCACGCCCCGCGCGAGCGCGGCGGCGGCGAGAAGTCTCCGATCGTGCCGCCGTCCGACATCGACGACATCCTGCGCCGCGAATACGCCGCGCAGGACGGCAGGAGGCGGGGCGCCATCGACGCGATCGCTGACCGGCTCGGGTTGCCGCGGTGGTGGGTGACGAAGCGCGCGACGAAGCTCGGCCTCACCATGGCGCACAAGAAGGAGCCGCCCTGGACCGCCGCCGAGACCGCGCTGATGAGCGAGGTGCCGCTGCACGATCCGGAGAAGGCCGCGCGGATTTTCCGCGAGCACGGCTTCGCCCGGTCGCCGACCGCGATCGTGTGCCGCGCGAAACGGCTGAACCTGTCACGGCGCTTTTCCGAGGGGCTCTCGGCGCACCAGGCGGCCGAGATTCTCGGCTTCGATTCGAAGACGATGGGGACCTACCTGATCGCCGGCGACTGCCGCGCCACCAAGCGCGACGACCAGCGCCTGCCGCAACAGGGCGGCAGCCGCTGGGTGATCGCTCCGGCCGACCTGCGCCGCTTCGTGCTCGACCATCTCGACCGCATCGACCTGCGCAAGGTCGACAAGGTCGCCTTCGTCGGCCTGATCGCCGGCGAGACCGAGCCGCCGGCGACGCCTGCCGCCGCCCTGCCCGCGCCGCGGGAGAAGCCGGACGGCGCCACGGTGGTGATCACGGTCGACGGTCTCGGCGACATTGCCGTGCCGGCCCGCGTGCTCGGCCGCCACGCCCGAACCTGTCGAAATTATTCACGCGGTGAATAGCGCCTGCCCTCACCCCCCCGAACGGAGGACTGTCATGGACGTCACCACCACCACGATGCGGCGCTTCGGCGATCGCGCCGAGATCGCCTTCGTCCCGCTTTACAAGCTGCGGCCCGGGAACGAGGCGCCGGCGGGCTCGATCAACGTGCGCAAGACCGACGACCCGAGCGAGCTGCCGCCGCTGAAGGCCTCGATCGAGGCCAAGGGCGTGCTGCAGTCGGTCCTCGCCTGCAGCCCCGACGAGGGCTCCGAGCTCTACCTCGCGATCGGCAACCGCCGCCTGAGGGCGCTGCGCGCGCTCCTGGCCGAGGGGCGGATCGCCGACGATTTCCCGGTGCCGACCATCATCCTGCGCGGGGTGACGCCGGCGGACGCCCGCGCCGCCTCGCTGGCCGAGAACATCGAGCGCGCCCCGCTCCATCCGGTCGATCGGTTCGAGGCCTTCGCCGAGCTGCAGGCGGACGGGCGCAGCGCCGACGACATCGCCGCCCAGTTCGGCCTCGCGCGGCGGGAGGTGAACCAGTCGCTGGCGCTCGGCGCCCTGTCGCCGACCATCCGGGCGGCCTGGCGCAACGGCCAGATCGGCGCGACCATCGCCCAGCTCTACACGCTGTCGCCCAGCCACAAGGTCCAGGACGCGACCTTCGCCCGGATGAAGAAGGAGGGCCGCGCGAATTCCGACTGGGCGCTGCGGTCCGCCCTCAAGGCCGACGACGCGGCCGCGCAGCGTTCCGTCGAGTTCGTCGGCCTCGACGCCTACGAGGCGCGCGGGGGCAAGGTGACCCGCGACCTGTTCGGCACCAGCCACGTCGTCGGCGACGCCAAGCTGGCGAAGGCCATGGCCGACGAGAAGCTGCTGGCTGAGTGCGACCGCCTGATCGCCGAGGGCTGGAAGTGGGCGCGGCCCCGCGACGGCGTGAAGGATTTCTGGAGCTATCGGACCAGCGACCCGAAGGGCAAGCCGACGGACGACGAGTCCGCCGAGCTGGCGCGGCTGAGAGCAATCGTCGAGATCGGACGCGGCTTCCATGGTGGCGAACCCTCGGAGGCCGAGGAAGCGGCGGCCTATACGGCCGAAGCCGACATCGCACGCCTCGAGGCGGCGATCGCCGCCCGCTCCTACACGCCGCGCCAGAAGGCCAAGGCAGGCTGCTTCGTCGAGGTCGAAGACGGCGGCCGGCTCGTGATCCACTACGGCCGCATCGACCCCGCCGACGCCCGTAAGGCGGAGGCCGAGCAGAAGGCCAAGGAGAAGGCGAAGCAGGGCGACGACCCGGAGTCCACCGACAAGCCGGCCGGGCCCGCCATCTCCAACGCCCTCGCCCACCGCCTGTCCTGTCAGCTCACCGCCGCCGCGGCGGAGGCGATCGACGACGACCCCGAACTCGCCTTGTCGGTCGCCCTCGCCGCGCTGACGGCGCCGCCCGCGAGATGGGGCGACGATCGTGCGGTCGCGCTGAAAGTCTCCGGCATGCGAGCGGTGCGGGATCCCGGCGAGATCGGGGCGGACGAGGAGGAGGAGTTCGACGGCCTGCTCGAAACCTTCGGCAGCCGGTCGGTCAAGGAGCAGCTCAGGACCCTGGCCCGGTTTGTCGGCGACGCCTTGGATTTCCGCGTCGAACATGCGGCGCGCTCGCCGCTGCTCCAGACGGCCGGCGAGGAGGGCCGCTGGGCCGAAGTGATCTGCAACGCCATCGATCCGGCTGCCATGAACGCGGCGCTGCGCAAGGCGTTCGACGCACCCGACTACTTCGGCGCCGTCAGCGCCAGGCTGGCAGCCGCCGCCATAGTCGAGATGGGGCACCCGCCGCCGCGCAGCATGAAGAAGGCCGAAGTCGTCGAGACCGCGGTGCGGCTCGCCGGCGAGACCGGCTGGCTTCCACCCGAGCTGCGCACCGTCCATTACGACGGCCCGGGCGGCGCTCTGCGTCCGATCGCCGAGGCGGCCGAATGAGCCATTCCCTCGTCATGAAGGCGCTCACGGTGTGGCAGCCGTGGGCGTCGCTGATCGCGATCCTGGCCAAGCCGTACGAGTTCCGCGGCCGGCGGCCGCCGCCGGCGTTAATCGGCCAGCGGATCGCCATCCACGCCGGAGCGCGTAAGCCGCGGCCGGCCGAGGTGAAGGACCTGATTGACCGGCTCGAGACCGGGGGCGGGACGCCGCCGTGCCTCGTCGCCGACATCGCGCTCCCGTTCCTGCGGCGCGTCTACGAGGGCCTGACGGCGCCGGCGCCAGACTCGCTGTTCGGCGAGGGCAGTCCCGCGCCGTTCGCCCTGCCCCTGTCGGCGATCGTCTGCACCGCGGTTCTCGGCGAGCCGAAGGCCGGCGACGCTTGCGGCCGCGAGTTCGGCTGGTCGAACGACTCCGACCGCGATGGCACGTTCAACTGGGGCTGGCCGATGCAAGACGTCCGCCCCCTCGTGCCCGCACCACCGGCCCGCGGCGCCCAGGGATTCTGGAACTGGCAGGAGACGGCGGCGTGAGCGATCCGACCCGCCCCGTACTGCGCTGGCACGGGGGAAAGTGGCGCCTCGCTCCATGGATAATCGCGCATTTCCCAGCGCATCGAACCTATGTCGAGCCGTTCGGCGGGGCGGCGTCCGTCCTGTTGAGGAAACAGCGGGCCTACGCAGAGGTCTACAACGATCTCGATACCCAGGTGGTGAACCTGTTCCGCGTGCTTCGCGATCCGGCCCAGGCGCCGGCGCTAGTGCGGGCAATCGCTCTAACTCCTTTTGCTCGTGCGGAGTTCGAGCTGGCATTCACACCAACGGACGATCCGGTCGAATCCGCCAGGCGTCTGGTAGTGCGAAGCTTCATGGGATTCGGGTCCAACGCGCACGCCCTTATCGGCGCCGGCGCCAGCAGCACGGGCTTCCGGAGCAACACGACGCGGAGCGGCACTACTCCGGCGGCAGACTGGCGATCCTATCCCGCCGTCCTGCCGGCGCTGATCGAACGCCTCAGCGGCGTGGTGATCGAAAATCGAGAGGCTCTTGCGGTGATGGCCCGGCACGACGGACCCGAGACGCTGCATTACGTGGACCCGCCGTACCTTCCTGAGCTGCGCGGCATCTCGCGAGCGGGCGGCGGGATGCGAGGGCTGTACCGCCACGAGATGAGTCGAGACGATCACACCGTCATGCTCGAAGAATTGAAGCGGCTGCAGGGCATGGTGGTGATTTCCGGCTATCCGCACGCTCTGTACGATGACGCCTTGCCGGGATGGCGCCGTATCGCAACGGCAGCGCGCGCCGACGGTGCGCGACCTCGCACCGAGGTGCTGTGGCTTAACCCGGCTTGCTACGACTCTCTCGATCGATCGCGAGCCCAAGGCCTGCTGTTCCAGGCCATTGCATAAATTGCACAAAAAAAACCGCCGGCTCCCGGAGGAGACCGGCGGCAGGCTGGCCACGTCGGCATGATGTCGTCGCCCGGCATGGTCGGGCGCGGGCCTCGTCGGTGGGCCCTAGTCCTTCGTGCGCAAGCAGGCGCGGGCAGCCCTGATGGTCGCCTCGTCGTAGCCCTGGCGGCGGGCCCAATCGAGCATCTGGGCGGGCGTCGTCGTCGCGCGCATCCGCGCCACCGCAGCCTTCACCAGGGCACACGGCACCGGCAGGGCCGGAGCCGTGCCGACCGGCGACGCTGGAGCGAGGGTCAGCACCAGGCCGAGAGCGAGAAGCGCGCGGCGTCCCCATCCCAGACCCTTCGCCGGCAGGCGGGAGAGAGCGGCGGCCGTAGCGTGGAGATTCATGCCGGACGAACCGTTACGGACGGCCGGGCGGCCTTGGTGAAGATCTTCTCGTCCTTCACCAGGCCGTCGTCTCGCAGCTTTTTCATCGCGGAGTCCTTCAGCGCCAGGAAGGCCTCGGCGACCAGCACCGGGACGATCCCCTTGAACGCGGCCTTCCGTGCGGCCGAGACCTCGACCGTGCCCTTGCCGGTGACCTCGTCGGTGAAGCCGGAGCCGGCCTCGAGCGCCGCCGTGCGGAGCTGCTCCTTCAACTCGTCCATCCTGGCGATCTGCGGCGCGATCTCGATCTGCAAGTCGAGGAGCTTCTCGGCGAGCTTCTTGCGCGCCGCTTCGGTCATGGCCATGGCGAGGTCCTTTCGTGCGAACGGGAGCGGCCGGCCGGGAGGCCCGGCCGGTGCAGTGATGGTGGTCGGATGGAGACGGATGCGGGTGAGGTCAGCCGTC
>NZ_NPEX01000313.1 GCF_003258865.1 Rhodoplanes roseus
GTAGGGCTCGATCCGAGCCCACTCGGAATCGCTCAGCCAGTAAAGCTGCTTGCTCATCAAGGGCTCCGTACCCCCCGGAGCCCTTGAATCAGTCAACGCTCCGCACCGCAAGCCAATTGAGTACGGACCCTAGCGGCTCCGTTCACGAGAGCCCGACCCTCAAGGGTCGCCCCGATAAGCAAATCCTGCCCGCTTAATGGGCTGAACATTATACGAAAATCGATCCTGACCGTCCCGGCCGGCTTGCCGCGGCGTCCACTCGACGCGGCGAACGCGGCTGTCCCGCGATCGACGGCCCGGCCCACGGGCGCGTGGGCGGCGGACTGTCTGCCCTTCACGACATCGGGGTGGTCGAGGCCGGCGGCGCCGGACGTGGCGGACACGGCCGAGGACTGCTACAAGAGCGCCCGGCGCGCAGCCACCCGAAGGCTCCGGATGGCCGGCGTCCGAAGCGGACTGTGACGTCCTGACGTTCCAGCAAAGTAGGATCAACGACTTAGCCGGCATCGTCCGGACCGCAGCGGTGCCGCCTCGCTGGCCGGTCTCGGATGTCCCGCCATTGGTTCCGGCGGGCACGTGTCCGATCCGCCGTGACTATCGGACATCCATGTCGCCGGCTGCCACAACCCACGTCGCCGCCGCTGATCGCCGATGTCGCGCGATCGAACCGGCTCGATCCTCCACCCCCGAGCCGCCCGCGGCCTCTGCCCAACCAAGGTTCGACCTCCCGTGACATTCCTGCCGACCCGTCCGCCGCTCGCCCGCGCCCTCGCCGAGCGCAGCTACGATGATCCGACCCCGGTGCAGGCCGCCGTGCTGGCCGACGGTGCCGCCGGCCGCGATCTCCTGGTGTCGGCCCAGACCGGCTCGGGCAAGACGGTCGCGTACGGGCTGGCGATCGCCGACGACCTGCTCGGCGACGCCGACGGATTCGAGCCCGGCGCCGCTCCCCTCGCCTTGGTGGTCGCTCCGACCCGCGAGCTCGCCCTGCAGGTGCAGCGCGAGCTCGCCTGGCTCTACGGCCACACCGGCGCCCGCGTCGTCTCCTGCGTCGGCGGCACCGACCCGCGCCGCGAGCAGCGCGAGCTGGCCGAGGGCGCCCACATCGTGGTCGGGACGCCGGGGCGGCTGTGCGACCATCTGCGGCGGCACCGCCTCGACATCTCGGCCGTGAAGGCCGTGGTGCTCGACGAGGCCGACGAGATGCTCGACCTCGGCTTTCGCGAGGACATGGAGCTGATCCTCGAGACCACGCCGGACAGCCGCCGCACCCTGCTGTTCTCGGCGACGCTGCCGCGCGGCATCGTCGCGCTCGCCCGCGAGTATCAGAAGGACGCGCTGCGCATCGACGTCGCCGGTGACGAGAGCGGGCATGCCGACATCGAGTACCGCGCCGTCCGGGTCGCGGCACACGAGGTCGAGCACGCGGTCGTCAACCTGCTGCGCTATTTCGAGTCGCCGGGCGCGCTGGTGTTCTGCAACACCCGCAACGCCGTGCGGCACCTGCAGGCCGCCCTGCTGGAGCGCGGTTTCTCCGTGGTCGCGCTGTCCGGGGAGCTGGCCCAGAACGAGCGGACCCTCGCGCTGCAGGCGTTGCGCGACGGACGCGCCCGCGTCTGTGTCGCGACAGACGTCGCGGCACGCGGCATCGACCTGCCCAATCTCGGCCTCGTCATCCATGCCGAGCTGCCGAACGATCCGGCCGTCCTTCAGCATCGGTCCGGGCGCACCGGTCGCGCCGGCCGCAAGGGCGTCAGCATCCTGCTGGTGCCCGCCGCCCGCCGGCGCCGCGTCGAGACGATGCTGTTCCAGGCCGGCATCGAGGCGGAGTGGGGCAGCGCGCCTCAGCCGGACGAGATCCGCCGGCTCGACCTCGAGCGCGTCCTGCAGGACGCCCGGCTCGCCGAGGAGCCGAACGAGGACGACCTGATCTGGGCGCAGGCGCTGCTGGCCCAACGAAGCCCCGAGCAGCTCGCGACGGCGCTGGCCCGGATTCTTCGCGGCGGGCTGCCGTCACCCGAGGACATCGTCGACCCCGGCGAGCGCACCGGCCGGGCGCGGCGTGATCGCGACGAGACGAGGACGGACGAGGGGCGCGCCGACGGGCCCGTCCCCGCATGGGATCCGGTCGAGGCCCGGCCGCGGCGCCACGCCGGCCTCGCCGGCGGCAGCGTCTGGTATCGGGCCAGCGTCGGGCGCAACAAGAAGGCCGAAGCGCGCTGGCTCCTACCGATGATCTGCCGCCGCGGCGGCATCGACAAGCGCGCCATCGGCGCCATCCGGATTTGCGACAGCCACAGCGAGTTCGAGATCTCGGCCGACGTCGCCGAGCTGTTTGCCGCCGCCATCAGCCGGCCCGACAAGGAATCGAACATCCGCCTCGAGCCGATGCCCGACGGCCCGCAGGCGCCGGCCGGACGGCACGATCGGCCCGCCGGCCGGAACCGGCCGACCGGGAGCAGAGCGCGGTCCGGCGACCCGTCCCGTCATGAGCGCGATGCGCCGGGGCACACGTCGTCCGGCGACGGCCCGGCCGCGCCCGAGAAGAAGCGGACATTCGCCAAAAAGCCGTGGCGCAAGGAGACGCGCCAGGAGTCCCGCCCGGACAAGCCGTTCCGCGAGGACAAGCCGTTCCGCGCCGGAAAGAGCAAGCCTGCCGGTGCTCGCAAGCCGGCGCGGCGTCCGGCCGGCAAGCCGACGGGCAAGCGCGGCCGCGCCTGAGCCCGCCCGGGCACGGTCACTTGCGTGCCGTCCCGGATTCACCGAGCATTCCCGGGCCGCGCCGAACGCCCGGCTGCGGCGGTTCGGGCCCTGCCGAGCGGCTGACGGCACGCGCGCGGTCAGGACTCGAGCGCCGGCAGATCGAGGCCGTTGGCCCGCGCGCAGGCGATGGCGCTCTCGTAGCCCGCATCGGCGTGACGCATCACGCCGGTCGCCGGATCGTTCCACAGCACGCGGCCGATCTTCTCGCCCGCCTCGACGGTCCCGTCGGCGACCAGGGCGATCCCGGCGTGCTGGGAATACCCCATGCCGACGCCGCCGCCGTGATGGAACGACACCCAGGTGGCACCGCAGGCCGCGTTCAGGAGTGCGTTGAGGATCGGCCAGTCGGACACGGCGTCGGAGCCGTCCAGCATGCCCTCGGTCTCGCGCATCGGCGAGGCGACCGAGCCCGAGTCCATGTGGTCGCGCCCGATCACGATCGGGGCCGACACCTCGCCGCGCGCCACCATCTCGTTGAAGGCGAGCCCGACCTTGTGGCGCTGGCCGAGACCGAGCCAGCAGATGCGCGCCGGCAGGCCCTGGAATCTCACGTGGCTGCGGGCCTTGTCGAGCCAGCGATGCAGCACCGGATCGTCCGGGATGAGCTCGCGCACCTTGGCGTCGGTGCGGTAGATGTCCTCCGGGTCGCCCGACAGCGCGACCCAGCGGAACGGCCCCTTGCCCACGCAAAACAGCGGCCGGACATAGGCCTCGACGAAGCCCGGATAGGCGAAGGCGTCGGCGACGCCCTTCTCGCGCGCCATGGCCCGGATGTTGTTGCCGTAGTCGAGGGCCACCGCGCCCCTGTCCTTGAAGGCGAGGATGCAGCGGACCTGATCGGCCATCGCCGCCTTGGCCGCTTCGGCCGTGCCGGCGGGATCGCGCGCCTGCCGCTCCAGCCACTCGTCGAGGGTCCAGCCCGCCGGCAGATATCCGTGCGCCGGGTCGTGCGCCGAGGTCTGGTCGGTGACCACGTCCGGGACGACGCCGCGGCGGAGAATCTCCGCGAACACCTCGGCTGCGTTGCCGACGAGGCCGACCGAGACCGGCCGGCCGCTGCGGGTCGCCGTCGCGATCATGGCGAGCGCCTCGTCGAGGCTGGTGGTCGAATGGTCGAGATAGCCGGTCCGCTTGCGAAACTCGATGCGGCTCGGCTGGCACTCGACGACCAGCATCGAGGCGCCCGCCATGGTGGCGGCGAGCGGTTGCGCCCCGCCCATGCCGCCGAGTCCCGCCGTGAGAATCCAGCGGTCGTCGAGGCGGCCGCCGAAATGTCGCCGGCCGATCTCCGAGAACGTCTCGAACGTGCCCTGCACGATGCCCTGCGAGCCGATATAGATCCACGAGCCGGCCGTCATCTGGCCGTACATGATGAGGCCCTTGCGATCGAGGGCGTTGAAGCAGTCCCAGGTCGCCCATTTGGGCACCAGATTGCCGTTCGCGATGATCACCCGCGGCGCACCGCGGTGAGTCGGGAAGACGCCGACCGGCTTGCCCGACTGGACCAGCAGGGTCTCCTCCTCGCCGAGGCGCTTCAAGGTCGCGGTGATGCGATCGAAGGCCTCCCACGAGCGGGCCGCGCGGCCGATCCCGCCATAGACGACGAGCTCCTCCGGACGTTCGGCGACGTCCGGATCGAGGTTGTTCATCAGGAGCCGCAGCGGCGCCTCGGTCGCCCAGCTCCGGGCCTGGAGCGCGGCGCCACGCGGCGCTCGCACGATCCGATCGTTCTGTCGCGACATCGGCACGTCCTCAGATCGTCTTCTCAGATCGTCTTGTCAGATCGTTTTCTTGGCGCGCAGCCCGGCGAGGGTCGCGTCGTCGAGCGCCAGGGTCCGACGGAGCACCGCCTCGGTGTCCTCGCCGAGCAGCGGCGAGCGCATCGGCGCGACGATATCGGCATCGGAAAAGCGCACCGGCTGCGGCACGACCCGGATGTCGCCGAGCACGCCGTTGACGCCGGGCTGCACCAGCCCCCGCGCTTCGAGCTGGCCGCTCGCGATGGTCTCGTCGAGGCTCCACACCGGCGCCGACGGCACGTCCTGGCCGCGCAGCCGCGCCAGCGCCTCGGCACGCGACAGGCCGGCCGCCCATTGCGCCACGATGGCGCGCAGCTCCGCCTCGTGGATGTTGCGGTCGCGATTGGTGGCGAAGCGCGGATCGTCGGCGAGCTCCGGCCGGCCGATCGCGGCGAAGATCCGCTTCACGGTCGCGTCCGAGAAGCCGACCAGCACGATGTCGCCGTCGCGGGTGGCGAAGCTGTCGACCGGGTAGGTCTCGGGATGGCGGTTGCCGGCGCGGCGCGGCGTCTCCCCCGTGAACAGGGCGCGCGACAGGCTGGTCAGCAGCATCGAGAAGATCGAATCGAGCATCGCGACCTCGACGCGCCGGCCGACGCCGGTCCGCTCGCGGTCGTAGAGCGCGGCCGCGATTCCCCACGCCGCGAACATGCCGGTGGCGACGTCGGCGACGCTCTCGCCGACCGCCGTGGCCCGGCCGTCGCGCTCGCCCGTGACGCTCATCAGCCCGCTCATCGCCTGGATGACGAGGTCGAAGGCGGGCCACTCGGTGAACGGCCCCGCCGGACCGAAGCCCGATATCGAGGCGTAGATCAGCCGGGGATTGTCGGCCTGCAGGATCTCGGCGTCGAGCCCCAGCCGGGCCATCACGCCGGGCCGGAAGTTCTCGACCAGCACGTCCGACCGCTTGGCGAGGTCGCGCACCAGCGCGCGGCCCTCGGGCGACTTCAGGTCGACCGTGACGCTCTCCTTGCCGCGATTCAGCAGGGCGAAATAGGTGCTCTCACCCTTCACGTGCGGGGCGAAGTGGCGGCTGTCGTCGCCGACGTCCGGCATCTCGACCTTGATCACCTCGGCACCGAGATCGGCCAGCATGGCGGTGCAGAACGGCCCCGACATGACGCGCGTCAGGTCGAGCACGCGCAGGCCGTCGAACAGGTGGCGGGGCAGCGGGGTCATGCGGCGTCGTCTCGCTTGCTGAGGTCGAGGACGGCCTTGCCGGTCGTGCGCCGCGCCGACAGATCGGCGAGCGCCGCCGGCAAGTCGTCGAAGCGGCGACGCGCCCCCACATGCGGGTGCAACGCGCCGGCCCGCAGCAGGTCGCCGAGCGCCGCGGCGACGCGCCCCACCATCGGCCCGTCGCGGTCGTGGCTCCAATAGACACCGATCGCCGACGCCCGGCGGAGCAGCAGACGGTTCGCGGGGATCTGCGGGATCTCGCCGGACGCGAAGCCGACGACCAGAAGGCGGCCGTTCCAGGCGATCGCCCGCAGTGCCTCGAGGGTCGCCGCACCACCGACCGGATCGACCACCACATCGACGCCGCGCCCCTCGGTCAGCGCCTTCACGCGGTCGCTCCACCTCTCGGTGCCGTAATCGATCGTCTCGGCCGCGCCGTGCCGGCGCGCCAGCGCGCCCTTCTCCGGTCCACCCGCCGCGGCGATCACGCGAGCGCCACGGCGGGCCGCGATCTCGACCGCGGC
>NZ_NPEX01000314.1 GCF_003258865.1 Rhodoplanes roseus
CGAAATCGCCTCGACCGAAGCCCGCCGGCGACCACTCTCGGCCCTCCAGGCCTGAAGCGGATTTCTTGCCCAGTCTCTTCGCTCAACACGGGCTACGGACCATGATCAACGCCGGCCGGCCGTGCTCGTCACGGCATATCGTCCGGACGATCGCAGCAAGCGTAGCCCGGCTCGTCGAGATCGTAGCCGGGCCGGAGCGCCGCGACGGCCGGGGCGAGCGTCGCCCGAGGCCGGTCCCGCCGCCGCGGGCGATCGGACGCGACGATGGGAAGCGCGGTCCTGGTCGCGGCGCGCGCCCCTACGAACCCGCGGCCCCGGGCAGCGGCAGCCCGCCTCCGCGTCGTTTGCTGCACCGCACCAATCCATCTCGCTCACCTTGCGGCTTGGCACCGGCCCGCGCCCAGGTAAGATGCGCCGCACGCATGCTTCGGGTGGCCCGGGACACGCGACGCCAGCGACCCGCGACGTGCCGCCTCCTCGACCGCCGTCAACCGCTCAGGATGGAATCCCCCGACAATGGCCGCTGATCAGGGCGCGCACGCGCCGACCGGGACTCTCACGATCGACGGGAAGAGCCACGCCTTCCCGCTCCGCCACGGCTCCGCCGGGCCGAACGTGCTCGACATCGGCAAGCTCTACGGCAAGGCCGGCGTGTTCACCTACGATCCGGGCTTCAGCTCCACGGCGAGCTGCGAGTCGAAGATCACCTATGTGGACGGCGACGCCGGCGCGCTGCTCTACCGCGGCTACGCCGTCGAGGATCTGGTCGCCCGCGGCGACTTTCTCGAGACCTGTTACCTGCTGTTCTACGGCGACCTGCCGACCGCGGCCCAGAAGCGCGACTTCGACTACCGGGTGACGCGCCACACCATGGTGCACGAGCAGATGGTGCGCCTCTATCAGGGCTTTCGGCGCGACGCGCATCCGATGGCCGTGATGGTCGGCAGCGTCGGCGCGCTGTCGGCCTTCTATCACGACTCCATCGACGTCGAGGATCCGCACCAGCGGATGGTGTCGTCGATCCGGCTGATCGCCAAGATGCCGACCATGGCGGCGATGGCCTACAAGTACACGACCGGCCAGACCTTCGTATATCCGAAGAACGACCTCGGCTACGCCGCCAACTTCCTGCGGATGTGCTTCGCCGTGCCGTTCGAGGAGTATCAGGTCAACCCGGCGCTGGCGCGCGCCCTGGAGAAGATCCTGATCCTCCACGCCGACAACGAGCAGGGCGCGTCGTCCTCCACGGTGCGGCTCGCCGGCTCCTCGGGCGCCAATCCGTTCGCCTGCATCGCCGCCGGCATCGCCTGCCTGTGGGGGCCGGCGCATGGCGGCGCCAACGAGGCGGCGCTGCGGATGCTGGCCGACATCGGCCGCCCCGAGCGCATCCCCGAGTTCATCGCCCGCGCCAAGGATCCGGAGGATCCGTTCCGCCTGATGGGCTTCGGCCACCGGGTCTACAAGAGCTACGATCCGCGCGCCCGGGTGATGCGCGAGATCTGTCGCGAGGTGCTGGCCCAGACCGGCGTCGAGGACACGCTGTTCCAGGTGGCGCTCGAGCTGGAGCGCGCCGCCGGCAGCGACGAGTACTTCATCGAGAAGAAGCTGTTCCCGAACCTCGACTTCTATTCCGGGCTGACGCTCCAGGCGATGGGCTTCCCGACCGCGATGTTCACGGCCGTGTTCGCCATGGCCCGCACGGCCGGCTGGATCGCCCAGTGGATGGAGATGCTGGCCGACCCGGGCCAGAAGATCGGCCGCCCGCGCCAGCTCTACACCGGCTCGCCGCGGCGCGATTACGTGCCGGTGACCAAGCGGGGCTGAGCCATCGATGATCGGAAGCGGGTCGGTGACGACCGGCCCGCTCCGCCGACGACCGACATTCGGGATTCCGGGCTCGCACGCCCGAGGCAGGATGCCGCGCCTTCGACGCTGTACGACCAGCGCCGACAGCGTTCGTCGCTCCAGCACCCCAGCCGCTCCAGCCGCTCCAGCACCCCAGCCGCTCCAGCACCCGAGACGATGCTTGGAGCTTACAGCCGGGCCGGCGCCACCGTCATCTGTTCAATATCGAACAAATCAGGACGTTATCGGGCGCCTATAGTGTTGGGGCAGCGCATTATTTGAGCGGAACAGCGTTTCTTTGATCAGGACGAGGGTTCGAAGCGCAGCTATCATCACCATAATAGCTGATAAGAAGCTCCGAGGAACGCTCGAAGGTCACGTTCGCCCCTCCTTGCCCCCGAAAGAGCGAGCAGACATGAGTGGAACCGCCCATCTTCCACAAATTGCCAAAGTGGCTTCGTCGTCGAAATCCAATCTCTACAACGCCATCGAAGCCTCGCCCGTCAGCCCGCACGTCGGCGCGGAGATTTCGGGCGTCGACCTGACCCGCCCCCTCGGCAACGAGCAGGTGAGCGAGCTCCACGACGCCTTCGCACGTTATCAGGTTCTGTTCTTTCGCGACCAGCCGATCTCGTTCGATGACCAGATCAGGCTGGCGAGCTATTTCGGATCGCTCGGCCGCCATGTCGGCGCCTCGACCATCAGCAAGAGCACCGCGAACGAGCTGGTTCGGAAGTTCCATTATGACGAGACGTCCAAGCAGATCTCCGGAGAGAACTTCCACTCCGACCAGTCCTGCGCCGAGATTCCGCCGCTCGGCAGCATTCTCTACAATCACACGGTGCCGCCGGACGGCGGTGGCGACACCATGTTCGCCAGCATGTACGCGGCCTACGAGGCCCTCTCGCCCAACATGAAGGTCTATCTGCGCGGCCTGACGGCGACGCACGACGGCAGGCGCGTGTTCGGACCGGGGACGCCGGTGTCCGTGCATCCGGTGATCACGCGTCATCCCGTCACGGGCCGCGAGGTGATCTTCGTCAACACCGACTTCACCTCCCACATCAACGAGCTTCCGCGGCTGGAGGGAGACCGCATCCTGCAGTTCCTGTTCGACCACTGCAACAAGCCGGAATGGACCTGTCGCTTTCGCTGGCGGCCGCACTCGATCGCCTTCTGGGACAACAGGTGCACGCATCACAAGGCCGTCTGGGACTACTGGCCGAACGTCCGCTCCGGATTCCGGGTCCAGATCGAAGGCACCACGCCGCCGATCGCCGCTTGAGAGGCCGGACACGCACCATGATCAGCAGATTTCTCGCCGCGATGCTCGTCGCGGCCATGCCGACCCTCGCCCGTGCCCAGGCGCCCGCGCCGGAGCCGTTCCCGACCAGGCCGCTTCGCTTCGTCGTGCCCTTCCCGCCGGGTGGCACGCTCGACGTTCTCGCGCGGACCATCAGTCACGAGCTGGCAGTCTCTCTCGGACAGACGGTCGTGGTCGAGAACCGGCCGGGGGCGTCCGGAATGGTCGGGGCCGAGGTCGTCGCCCGCGCCGTCCCCGACGGCCACACGCTGATGATCGGATCGAACACGCTGGCGACGTTGCCGGCCCTGCGCACCGACATGCCGATCGACATCTGGCGGGACCTCGCCCCCGTGGTCGCGCTCGGCAGCACTCCGACGTTGATCACCGTCCATCCATCGTTCCCGGCGCGCGACTTCGCCCAGTTCGTCGAAGCCGTGAAGAGGACGAGCGGCGGCGCGAGCTACAACTCTCCCGGCATCGCCTCCCCGCCCCACCTCGCCGGCGAGCTCTTGGCGCGGGCGGCGGGCATTCCGCTGGTGCATGTTCCCTATCGCGGCACTCAGCCGGCCGTCTCGGATCTCGCCGCAGGCCATATTCCGATCATGATGGCGCCCCTCAACGCCGTGATCGGTTTCGTCGACGACAAGCGGCTCGTGCCCATCGCGATCACCGATGCGCAGCGGACGAAATATCTTCCGGGAGTGCCGACCTTGCGAGAACTCGGAGTCGTCGGCATGCCGCCGGTGACATCGTGGTTCGGCGTCTACACGACCGGCGGCACCCCGCCGGCCACCATCGCCCGCTTGAACTCCGAGATCGTCCGGATCATGCGGCTCGACCATGTGGCGCGCAGTCTCGCGGCGCAGACCTTCGAGATCGCAACCGGCACGCCGGAGGAGATGGCCAAGACACTGCGCGCCGAGGCACTCCACAATGCCAAGATCGTCGCCGAGGCGAGCATCAAGCCGTCGAACTGACCGGCCGGCGCATCGAGCGACAGCAGTGCTGCCGCTCGCTCTTCTCCAAGCCGTCTCTCTACGCCGCCTTCTTGGCCTTCAGGGCGGGTGCGAGCTCGCGGCGGACGAAGTCGATGAAGCCGTCCTGCCGGGGGCCGATCTGGGTCAGCACGATGTGGTCGAAGCCAGCCTTCACGTAGGCGTCGATCGCCTTCAGATGCGCGTCGACCGAGGGGCCGCAGCTCACCTTCCCGGCGATGTCGTCGGGCGTCACGCTCTCGCTCGCCGCCGCGAAGCCCTCGGTGTCGGGCAGCTCGGCCATCACGGGCCAGCCGCTCGCCGACCACCGGAAATACTTGTGCGCCGTCGTCTTGGCCTCGTCCTCGCGCTCGGCCCAGCACAGCGAGACCTCGCAGTAGCGCGGTCCCTTGCCGCCGGCCTTGCGATAGCTCTCGACCAGCACCTTGTCGGAGTCGGTGGCCATCAGCCCATCGGCCTTGTGGCCGGCCAGCTCCGCCGCATGCGGCCCGCCGGCGGCGAGAACGACCGGCACCTTGCGCTTCGGCCGATCGAACAGCTTGGCGTGGTCCAGGGTGAGATAGCGGCCGCGGTAATTGGTCAGCTCACCGGCCAGGAGCCCCTGGATGATGTCGAGGGCTTCGGCGAGCCGCTCCTGGCGCTCCAGGCGGCCGGGCCAGCCGGCGCCGATCACGTGCTCGTTGAGGCGCTCGCCGGCGCCGAGGCCGAGCGTGAAGCGGTCGCCGGAGAGCAGCGCCACCGTGGCGGCGCCCTGGGCGATGATGGCGGGATGATACCGGAATGTCGGGCAGGTCACGGCCGTCATCAGGCCGATCGTCTCGGTCGCCTGCGCGACGGCGCCGAGCACCGACCAGGCGAGCGGCGCATGGCCCTGCTCGTCGAGCCAGGGCGAGAAGTGATCCGAGATGGCGGCGAAGTCGAAGCCGGCCTTTTCGGCCGCGACGGCATTCTTCACGAGGTCGGCGGGTCCGTGTTCCTCGGACATCAGCTTGTAGCCGAGCTTGATCATGTCGGTCGTGCCCTGCGCGTGGGATTGGAGACAGGCGCGGGTGGCCGCACCGTTCTGCCAACGTGCTCGGGCGTCTTAGGTTCGCGCCGGCGGTCCGGGTGCCGGCCGATCCCCCGACATGATACCGCCGTGCCGGGAGGCGCATCGGCACCAATAAAAATCCCCGGCATGGCCGGGGATTTGGTCGTCCAGGCGCTGGATCGCGCACAAAGGCCCGATCAGGCGGCCTTCTTCTTGGCGGCCGCCGGAACGGCGGCGTTGACGATGGCCTCCAGATAGAGGTCGAGCAGCGTCTCGCGCTCGTCGCGCTCCTTCTGGTCCTGCTTGCGGATGCGGATGACCTCCCGCAGGATCTTCACGTCGAAGCCGTTGCCCTTGGCTTCCAGGAAGATTTCCTTCTTGGCCTCGTTCAGCTCCTTGATCTCCTCGTCGATGTGCTCGATGCGCTCGACGATGGTCCGCAGCTGGTCGCCGGCGATACCCGTGACGTCCGATCCGCTCATGGTTTACTCCTGGTCAACGCGACGGTGAAAAACTGCGCTATCCGGGCCCGCGCGGCAAGCCGAGCACGCCGCCGTGGTTGACGTTTTACTAATGCTCGTCTTCCCTGGCCCGACGCGGCGCAGGACGGGCGCCGCATCGGCGTCCCGTCCGCGCCGGCACCGCGTGGACACCTTCGGCAGGCCCCCATGACCGAGCTCATCACGAGAGACGAATTCGACCAGCTCGCCGCCCGCATCGGTATCCTGGAGCGCGAGGTCGACGGCGAGAAGATGGTGACGCGCCACGTCCTCTCCGAGACGCGGCGCACCAGCGACCGGCTCGCCGCGCTCGAGGCCCGCCTCGAGCGCATGGAGCGCAAGGTCGACGACGTCGGCCGGCGCCTCGCCGAGCTCGACGGCAAGGTGACGGTGCTGACCACCACCCTGCCCGGCATCGTCGCCGATGCGCTGCGGGTGGCGCTGCGCGACCGCGACGGGCGCTGACGCGCGGGGCGCGCGCCGCGGCGGCGACGCCCGGCAGGAGCTTACTGGGCCGTCTTGCCGGAGGCCTGGGCGGGTCGCGGAGCGGCGCGGGTGG
>NZ_NPEX01000315.1 GCF_003258865.1 Rhodoplanes roseus
GTCCGGGTTCGGCGCGCCGCGCCGCCCCGGAATGACGCCCGGTCGACCGGCTGGAGTCCGGGATCAGTCCGGATCGTCGCGCAGCGCGCGCAGCGAGTCCGAGGCGAACTGGCGATGCCAGACGACGGCGACGACCGCGACCGTCGAGGCGATCAGCACCCATGGCCCGACGAACCAGCCCAGATAGGCGAGGGCGAAGAACAGCGCCCGCTGACCGCGGTTGAAATGCAGTCCGGCGGAGCGGAACAGCCGGGTCGTGCGCCGGATGTGGCGCTCGGCCTCCGGGCTGTCGCGCTCGGCGGCGGGCGGCGTCGCCCCCAGCATGATCGCCACGTAGTTGAACAGCCGGTACGACCACGCGAACTTGTAGAAGGTGTAGACGAAGATCACGACGAGCCCGACCGCCTTCGCCTCCCACAATTCGCGCGCCGTCGGCAGCGACAGCGGCAGCGTCGACAGGATGGAGACGACCTGATCGGTGGAGCGCACGACCGTCAGCGCCCCGCCGATGGCGAGCAGCGAGGTCGAGGCGAAGAACGCCGCGCCGTTCTGCAGCGCCGCCATGATCTGCGCGTCGACGATGCGCGACTCGCGCCGCAGCATCCGCCGCATCCAGATCGCCCGGATCTCGTCCATCTGCGAGTTGAGCGCGCCGCGCCCGAACGGCGTCCACTCCATGGCGATCGCGTAGCTGCCCCAGGCGACCACGAAGACCGTGATGGCGACGAGGTCGAGAGGGTCGAACCACAGCATTGCCAACTCCCCTTCGTCGGGCCAAGAGTCCGCTCGGTCGGGCCCCGTCCGCCTGTGCCGGGACAATGGCACGGCGCCGCGTCCGATTCCTACGACAGCGAGACTTGCGAGGGACCCATGCCGCAG
Source organism: Rhodoplanes roseus (assembly GCF_003258865.1). Taxonomy (GTDB): domain Bacteria; phylum Pseudomonadota; class Alphaproteobacteria; order Rhizobiales; family Xanthobacteraceae; genus Rhodoplanes; species Rhodoplanes roseus. The sequence continues at coordinate 880 of NZ_NPEX01000315.1, forward strand.
ACCATCACGACTCACGTGGCCGATCTGGTAGCGGAGGCCGAGCGCGAGATCGAGACCTTGCCGGTCGAGGCGGCGATCGCGTTGCACGGCCGCGACGACGTCGTGTTCGTCGATCTGCGCGACCCGCGCGAGCTCGACCGCGAGGGCAGGGTGCCGGGCGCCTTCCACTGCCCGCGTGGCATGCTGGAGTTCTGGATCGACGACAAGAGCCCCTATCACAAGGCGGTTTTCGCGCAGGACAAGCGCTTCGTGTTCTTCTGCGCCGCCGGCGCCCGATCGGCCCTGTCCACCCAGGCGGCCCAGCGCATGGGCCTCAAGCCGGTCGCCCACGTCGCCGGCGGCTTCGGCGCCTGGAAGACGGCGGGCGGACCGGTCGAGTTCAAGGTCTGACGCTCTGCATCCCCGCAGGACCGCCATCCCGAAAACGGGCATGCCGCCGCGCCGTGCCGCGGCGTAGATAACGCGCGGGTTCGGCCGCGCGGAGCGTCCGGCAGGCGGGAGATCGAACGGCATGAAGGTTCGCGACATGGCGCTGGCGGCGCTCGCGAACGTGATCTGGGGCTTCACCTACGTCGCGTATCCGATCGCCCTGGAGAGCTTCACGGCCTCGCAGATGGCGGTGCTCCGGTTCGTGCTCGCCGCGCTGCCGGTCGTGTTCGTCGCACGCCCGGCGCCGTGGCGGACCATCCTGGCGGTCGGCGCCACGCTGCTGACGGGCCAGTTCCTGCTCCTGTTCTTCGCCCTCGCCGCCGGCCTGCCGCCGGGCCTCGCCTCGGTGACGACCCAGATGCACGCCTTCTTCGCCGTGCTGATCGCCGCCGTGGTGCTGCGCGAGTATCCGACGCGGCGGCAGGGCGTCGGGCTCGTCGTCGCCTTCACCGGACTGGTGTTGATCGGGCTGACGGTCGGCGTGGATCTGCCGCCGCTCGCGCTGGTGCTGGCGATGTGCGCCGCGATGAGCTGGGCGACCGGCTCGATCCTGCTGCGCACGACGCCGCGCGGCGTCGCCATGGGGCCGTTGATGGTGTGGTGCAGCCTGGTGCCGCCGATCCCGGCCTATGCGGCCTCGCTGCTGCTCGACAACGACGCGTCGCTGATCGGCGCGGTCCAGCACGCCTCGGTCGGCAGCCTGCTCGCCATCGTGTTTCTCGGCACGCTCGCCACCACGCTCGCCTTCGGCATCTGGGGCCATCTGATGCAGCGCTATCCGAGCGCCGCGGTCGCGCCGTTCGCGCTCTTGTCGCCGTGCACCGGCGTCGTCGCCGTCGCGCTGATCTTCGGCGAGCGCTTCGGCCCGCTGCGCGCCGCCGGGATGGCCTGCATCCTGGCCGGCCTCGTCGTCGTGGTTCTGCCCTGGCCGCAGATTGCGGCGCGCGCCGCGGCGCTGTGGCGGCGCGACCCCGCTTGCCCGCCGCCCTCGACCTGATCATTCTGCAGCACACCGGCATGCCGGGCAGGAGAGTCGGATGAGCCTTCATCTCGTGATCGGCAACAAGAACTACTCGTCGTGGTCGTTGCGGCCGTGGATCGCCATGCGGGTCGCCGGCATCCCGTTCGAGGAGACCGTGGTGCCGCTCGGCGATCCCGGCTTCAAGGCGACGGTCGGCCCGCATTCCGGGACCGGCAAGGTGCCGGTGCTGATCGACGGCGACGTGCGGGTGTGGGAGTCGCTGGCGATCATCGAGTATCTGGCCGACAAGTGTCCGGAGGCGGGCCTCTGGCCGGCCGACCGCGTCGCCCGCGCCCATGCGAGGACGATCGCCACCGAGATGCATGCCGGCTTCGCGGCGCTGCGCACCGCGCTGCCGATGAACTTTTCCCGGCAGCCGGCGCGGCCGGTGCTGTCCGACGAGGTGAAGCGCGACGTCTCCCGGATCGAGGCGATCTGGCGCGACTGCCGCAAGCGGTTCGGAACGGGCGGTCCGTTCCTGTTCGGGACGTTCGGCGCAGCGGACGCGATGTATGCGCCCGTCGTGTCGCGATTTCAGACCTACGACGTCCCGGTCGGTGCCGAGGCGGCGGCCTACATGGAGGCGGTGGCGGCCCTGCCGGCCTGGGTGTCATGGCGCGACGCGGCCCTGCGCGAGACCTGGGTGTATCCGAACGACGAGCCCGACGGGCCCGAGGTGCCGCGCATCGACACGTGAGGCGGCTCGCTTCGGTAATCGGCGCCACCGGAGCACGAACGGAAAGAGCCCGGCTTGCGCCGGGCTCTTCCGCTTCGACCGTCGCCTGTGCAACGACGGCCGCCTCTGCGCGATGCGTTACTTGTCGCCGCGCAGTGTGTCCTTCACGCCGCCGACGGTGTTCTGCACCTTGCCGGACACCTTGTCGGCCTTGCCTTCTGCCTCGAGCTTCTTGTCGCCCATGAGCTTGCCGGCGCCTTCCTTGACGGTGCCCTTGGCCTGATCGAGGGAGCCTTCGATACGGTCCTTGTCCATCGTGTCCTCCTGTTGTCGGAGGGAAAACGGCCAGGACGAGCGTGGGTTCCGCAGAATATGCACGTGGGTCCGATGGTACCCGCGACGCGGGTCGCTCCGAATTCCGCCGGGATCCGGAGCCCGACATGAAAACGGGCCGGCACATCGCCGGCCCGCGAGAGGCGTGGTCGGTGCTCGCCGGATCAGGCCGGCAGCACCGCGACGATGTGCATGTTGTTCGGATCGACGATGACGATCTGGTCGCCGACGATGAAGTACTCGTAGGCGCGCCAGGCCGGATAGATCTGGATCACCGAGGAGGGCACCCGCGCCAGGCGCACGGAGCGCGGCACCGTGGTGCCGACCGACACCGCGAAGTCGACGCTGTTCACGCGCGGCGCGTTGCTCTCCTTGACGATCGTCTCACGGATGCGCGTGCGCTGCTCGGTGTTCAGATTGACGTTCGTGTTGTTCGTGGTCGTGCTCGAGCCGCCGCGCTGCTCGGCCGACGTGCCGGATCGCTCCGATCCGCCGCGCTGATCCTGACCCGTGCGGGTGCGGTCGGTGTCGCCGCGGCCCCGCTCGCTCTCCGAGGTGCGGCCGCGCTGCTCGGTTCCGGAGCCGGACTTCTCGGACGCGCCCGAGCGCTGCTCGGAACCGGATCCGGAGCGACGGTCCGGCGAGCCCGACGGCGCACCGGCGCCTTCGCGGGCGCTCGGGCTCTGCGCGCCGGAGCCGCCCGACTGGGCCGCGCCGCCGCCGCTGCCTTGCCCCGTGGTCTCGCGTCCGCCGCGCTTCTCGGCGCCGCTGCCCTGCATGCCGCCCGACGAGCCGCCCATGCTGGATCCGCCCGAGCCGGCGCCGGCGCCGCCAGAGCCGCCCGCACCGCCACCACCACCGCCGCCGCTTTGGGCGACGGCGAGGGTCGTGCCTGCGACGAGCGCAGAAATCGCCGTTGCAATCAGCAGCCGATTCGTCTTCATGCCATCCTCCAGTTGGTGCCGCGACCCCATGCCGCCGGGTGGTCCCGACGAAGTCCGAACGCCCCGTGACAGAGGCGGTTCCTGAACTTCGGATTCTTGTCGATGGGGGCACCGTCCACAGGAAAGCCGCATTAGCCCGCTCCCTGACGCAACGGGGGGATGCACCGGGAGTCGTGCCCGGGGCGCGAATCCGATCTGATATGCCGGATGGTATAAGGACCGCGAATCGATTCGCGGCAGCCGATGCCTCGGCTCACAGGAGGTCCAATGCTTCGCTTGATTGCCGTTCTCGTCGTTGCGCCCGCCATCCTGGCGTCGTCCGCCGCATGGGCGCAGCAGTTTCCGCTGCCGCTCCCCGGCTCGCGCGGCACCGACGAGGACCAGAAGGCCTGCCAGCGCGACGCGACCACGCTGTGTAAACCGTATCTCGGCGACGACATGGCGGTACTGAGCTGCTTCCAGAGCCAACGTCAGAAGCTCAGCACGTCCTGCCGCAAGGTGCTCGAGAAGTACGGCCAGTAAGCCGGCCGATCATTTCGCGCGGCGCTCGGGCCATCCGGTCGCGCCGCGCGAGTCTCACGTCCGTCCTCCGCCCTCCGACGTTCAGCCGATCGTCAGCACCACGTTTCCGGCGACCTGGCCGCTCTCGACGGCCTCGTGCGCCGCCACGACCTCGGCGAGCGGCATCGTCTTCGCGATGTTGTGGATCAGGCCGCCGCGTGAGAGCGCCTCGGCGATCATCGCGAGCGCGGTCGCCCGCTCCTCGGCGGTCAGCTCGTAGACGAACACGAACTTCAGCGTGATCTGGTTGGTGAGGAAGAAATAGAGCGGCTGCGGGGCTTCCGCCGCGCCGGTGCCGTAGACCACCACCAGTCCGCTCGGCCGCAGCACCTTCGGCAGCAGCGCGGCATTGGTCGCGATGTCGAGCTCGATCACCGCGTCGACCCCGGCGCCCTCGGTGAGCTCCATCACCCGGGCGCCGACATCCTCCTTGCGATAGTCGATCACGTGGTCGGCGCCGGCGGCCCGCGCCAGCTCGGCCTTGGCGGGCGAGCTGACCGTGGTGATCACCACGGCGCCGCGCGCCTTGGCGAACTGGATGGCGTAGTGCGACACCGCGCCGGCGCCGCCGCTGATCAGCAGCGTCGACCCGGCCCAGGCCTGCGCCGTGTCGACGACGTGGGCCGCCGTCATGGCCGGGATCCCGAGGCAGGCGCCGATCTCGAAGCTCACCGCCTCGGGCAGCGGCACGGCCATCTCGGAGGGCAGGGCGACGAACTCGGCGCAGGTGCCGAAGGCGCGCTTCCACTGGGCGTTCCACGTCCAGACGCGCTCGCCGATCCGCGACTCCGCTACGCCGGCTCCGACCGCGTCGATCACGCCGGCCCCGTCGCTGTGCGGAACGACGCGCGGATGGGCGATCTTGCGGGTGCGCCCGGAGCGGGCCTTCACGTCCGACGGATTGACGCCGGAGGTCGCCAAGCGGACCCGCACCTCGCCGCGCCCCGGCTCCGGTGTCGGCAGCTCGCCGAGCAGCAGCACCTCGCCGGCGGGGCCGTTCGTCTCGTACCAGGCGGCGCGCATCGCATTCTCCACGAGCTCGAGGATCTCGACCGGGAGGACCGCGGAGTGGCCGGAACTGCCGCCGCGGCGACCGGTTGTTCCGGCGTATCATCGAGGAGAGAGACATGCCGCACAAGGACATCCAGGAGCACATGGAGGTCGTCGGAGCCGACGATCTGCACGTCGGAACGGTCGATTCCGTCGAAGGCGAGCACATCAAGCTGACGCGCACCGACCCCGAAGCGGGCGGCATTCACCATCGGATCCCGCTGGTCTGGGTCGAGGAGGTGGTGGACAGCAAGGTCCATCTGAGCCTCGACTCCGAGGACGCCATGGAGCAGTGGGAGCCGGCCGACGCGTGAGCGGCCGGCTCGTCTCCGCGCGATCG
>NZ_NPEX01000316.1 GCF_003258865.1 Rhodoplanes roseus
CCGGCGCTGTCGAGATGCGGCGCCGGCGTCGGGCCCGGGCCGGCCTCGGGCAGCGGCGGGGTGGCGTAGGTCAGCGGCGGCAGCCCGTCCTCCCCGGCGATCTCCGGCGCGACGCCGTTGCCGTGCGACGGGAGCGCGCTACCGCCCTCCGGCACAGCCGAATCGCGGGTCGCCGAATCGTGGGTGGTGGGCGTGTCCTGGGCGGTATCCATCGGGCAGACGCTCCTTGGTTTCGTCATATTATGCCGGTACCGCAACCGTCAGCCCAGCCTTTCAATTCATCCGATTAGATGTTGGTCACCACGCGCCATGTCCAGAAGCGTATCCCGGCGTCTTCGTGACCGACGGCTCGTTCCGACGGTGCTGATCGTCGCAGCCGGCCTCCTGGCCGGGTGCTCCTCCATGCTGTCGGAAATGCCGCAACAGATCGGCGGGTTGCCGGCCGGCGCGCCGGAACGTTCGGCGGTCCCGCCGGCCTATCCGGCCGTCAACGACGTGCCCCACGCGCGGGCCGACCGCCCGCTGACCGACGCCGAGCGCAAGAAGGTGCAGGCCGACCTCGACGCGGCGCGCGCGGCCGCCGCCAAGCGGGCCGGCGCCACGGCCCCCACCCAGGAGCGCTGACCCCGGCCTAGCGACCCGGACAGCGCCGAACCGTTTACTGATCCGGCGATCATCGTGTTAAAAGCCCGCACGAGCCGGTCAGGGACCGAACTCGCAGCGGAGCTTTCGCACCATGGAAGAATTTCACCGGATTCGCCGTCTCCCGCCCTATGTTTTCGAGCAGGTGAACCGCGCCAAAGCCGCCGCCCGCAATGCCGGTGCCGACATCATCGATCTCGGCATGGGCAATCCCGATCTCCCGGCGCCCGCCCATGTGGTGGAGAAGCTGAAGGAGACGGTGGGCAAGACCCGCACCGACCGCTACTCCGCCTCCAAGGGAATCGCCGGGCTGCGCCGCGCCCAGGCGGCCTATTACGGCCGCCGCTTCTCGGTGAAGCTGAACCCCGACACCCAGGTGGTGGCGACGCTGGGCTCCAAGGAAGGCTTCGCCAACATGGCGCAGGCCATCACGGCGCCGGGCGACGTCGTGCTGGTGCCGAATCCGAGCTACCCGATCCACGCCTTCGGCTTCCTGATGGCGGGCGGCGTGATCCGCTCGGTGCCGTGCGCGCCGGGGCCGGAGCTGTTCCACGCGCTGGAGCGCGCCTGCGCGCATTCGATCCCGAAGCCGACCGCGCTGGTCGTCTGCTATCCGTCCAACCCGACCGCCGAGGTCGCCGATCTCGACTTCTACAAGGACGTCGTCGCCTTCGCCAAGAAGCACGACCTGATCGTGCTGTCCGACCTCGCCTATGCCGAGGTCTATTTCGACGACAACCCGCCGCCCTCGATCCTGCAGGTGCCGGGCGCCTTCGACGTCGCCGTCGAGTTCACCTCGATGTCCAAGACGTTCTCGATGCCGGGCTGGCGCATGGGCTTCGCGGTCGGCAACGACCGGCTGATCGCGGCCCTGGCCCGGGTGAAGTCCTATCTCGACTACGGCGCCTTCACGCCCGTGCAGGTCGCCGCCACGGCCGCCCTCAACGGGCCGGAGGACTGCATCCGCGAGATGCGCGAGATCTACAAGCGCCGGCGCGACGTGCTGGTGGAGAGCTTCGGCCGCGCCGGCTGGGACATTCCGCCGCCCCGCGCCTCGATGTTCGCCTGGTGCCCGATCCCCAAGCCGTTCGACACGCTGGGCTCGATCGAGTTCGCCACCATGCTGGTCGAGAAGGCCGAGGTCGCGGTCGCGCCCGGTGTCGGCTTCGGCGAGCACGGCGACGGCTTCGTTCGTATTGCGTTAGTGGAGAACGAGCAGCGGATCCGTCAGGCGGCCCGCAACTTGCGGCGCTTTCTTGAAACCGGTCCTGAAAAGTTGCACAACGTCGTTCCCCTCGCACAGTCGCGCTGAGCGCGGCGCGTTCCTCCCAGTCAGGTCTTCTCCGAAATGGTTGAGCCGCTCAAAGTAGGTCTCGCGGGACTCGGCACCGTCGGTGGGTCGGTCGCACGCCTGCTGCAGAAGCAGGAGTCCAACGCCTCGGAGTCGAACATCCTGGCGACGCGCTGTGGGCGGCCCATCCGGCTGGTCGCCGCCTCGGCGAAGACCAAGGGCGAGCTCGACGCCCTCGGGCTCGACGGCGTGCGCTTCGTCGACAGTCCTTCGGGGCTCGCCCGGGACCCGGAGATCGAGGCGTTCGTCGAGCTGATGGGAGGCGAGGGCGATCCCGCCAAGTCGGCCATCGAGGCGGCGCTCGCCGCCGGCAAGTCGGTGGTCACCGCCAACAAGGCGCTGCTCGCCCGCCACGGCGTGGCGCTGGCGGCGGCGGCCGAGAAGGCCGGCGTCAGCCTCAACTTCGAGGCGGCGGTCGGCGGCGCGATTCCGGTGGTGAAGACGCTGCGCGAAGGCTTCGCCGGCAACTCCTTCGACCGCGTCTACGGCATCCTCAACGGCACCTGCAACTACATCCTGTCCAGGATGGAGAGCGAGAAGCTCTCCTTCGGCGACTGTCTTCGCGAGGCCCAGCGGCTGGGCTACGCCGAGGCCGACCCGACCTTCGACGTCGAGGGCTTCGACACCGCCCAGAAGATCGCCATCCTGGCGAGCCTCGCCTTCGGCGTGCAGGTCGATCCCGATGCCGTCTATGTCGAGGGCATCTCCTCGATCACGCCCGAGGATCTCGAGGCGGCGGCCGAGCTCGGCTACCGCATCAAGCTGCTCGGCGTCGCGGTGCGCACCGAATCGGGGATCGAGCAGCGCGTCCATCCGACCATGGTGCCGCTCGACCGGCCGCTCGCCCGCGTGATGGGCGTCACCAACGCCGTCACCATCGAGCCGGCCGGCTTCCCGCCCATCACCCTGGTGGGACCGGGCGCCGGTGGGGCGGCCACGGCCTCGGCCGTCGTCGCCGATCTGGCCGACATCGCCCGCGGCGTGCGGACCATGCCGTTCGGCCGGCCGGTGTCGCAGCTCGCCGGCAGCCGCCGCGCTCCCATGCAGCGGCACGAGGGCGGCTATTACATCCGGCTCGCCGCGGTCGACCGGCCCGGCACCTTCGCCACCATCGCCAAGCATCTGGCCGACGAGCACATCTCGCTGGAATCCATCGTGCAGCGGCGGCGCAACGGCGAGCCGCATGGCGGCTCCGATCCGGACCGCACCCAGACCCCCGCGCCGGTCATCCTGGTGACCTACGCCACGTCCGAAGACGCCGTGCGCAAAGCCTTGAGCGAAATCAAAAACAGGGGCGTGATCGCGGGTAACCCTCAGGTCATCCGGATCGAGAAGAACTGACCGGAGCGCCCCTGGGCTCCGGTCGCAGTGAAAGGACTTGTCGTGAGCATGAGCGAGGTCGTCAAAGGTGATCGTAACGTGATCGCCGCCACCCGCCAGCGCGAGACCCTCGACCGCGTGCTCTCGATCGAGATCGTGCGCGTCACCGAACGGGCCGCCGTGGCGGCGGCCCAGTGGCGCGGACGCGGCAACGAGAAGGCCGCCGACCAGGCCGCCGTCGACGCCATGCGGCGCGAGCTCAACCGCCTCCCCATCGACGGCACCGTGGTGATCGGCGAGGGCGAGCGCGACGAGGCGCCGATGCTGTTCATCGGCGAGCACATCGGCAACGGCAAGGGCCCCCGGGTCGACATCGCGGTCGATCCCCTGGAAGGCACCACGCTGTGCGCCAAGGCGATGCCGGGCGCGATCGCCACCATGGCGATGGCGGAAGGCGGCTCGCTGCTCAACGCGCCCGACGTCTACATGGACAAGATCGCCATCGGCCCGGGCTACTCCAAGGGCGTCGTCGATCTCGACGCGCCGCCCGAGCAGAACATCCGGGCGCTGGCCATGGCCAAGGGCGTCAAGCCCGAGGAGATCACGGCGCTGATCCTCGACCGGCCGCGCCATGCCGACCTGATCGCTGCGGTGCGGCGCACCGGCGCCTCGGTGCAGCTGATCTCCGACGGCGACGTCGCCGGCGTCATCCACACGGCCGACCCGGAGACGACCGGCGTCGACATCTATCTCGGCATCGGCGGCGCCCCCGAGGGCGTGCTGGCGGCCGCCGCGCTGTCCTGCATCGGCGGCCAGTTCCAGGGCCGGCTGATCCTCGACAACGAGGAGAAGCGCGAGCGCTCGCGCCGCATGGGCATCCGCGACCCGCGCAAGAAGTATCAGCTCGAGGATCTGGTCACCGGCGACTGCGTGTTCGCCGCCACCGGCATCGTCTCCGGCTCGCTGCTGCGCGGCGTCCGCTTCCGTCCCGGCATCATCGAGACCGAGACCGTGGTGATGCGCTCCACCACCGGCACGGTCCGCTGGATCCGCGCCGAGCACCGCCACTTCCAGAAGTTCCAGATGGGGTGAGGCGGGTTTTCTCCCCGTCATTCCGGGGCGCACCGAAGGTGCGAACCCGGAATCCAGCCACGGATTCGGAGGTCGCCTCTGGATTCCGGGTTCGCCGCTGCGCGGCGCCCCGGAATGACCGGGCCCCCGCATGACCCCCTTCCTCGGCGTCGAAAAGTCCGCCACCGGGCGCGTGTGGCGCGATCGGCTGGACGAGCGCGGGGCGGCGCGGGCGCTGGCCATCGTGCAGCGCACCGGCACGCCGGAGCTTTTGGCGCGCGTCCTCGCGGGGAGGGGCGTCGAGCCGGACGACGTGGCGGAGCATCTCGACCCGACCATCCGCCGGCTGATGCCGGATCCCGCCGGCCTCACCGACATGGAGGCGGCGGCCCGCCGCCTCGCCGACGCGGCCGAGCGCGGCGAGCGCGTCACCGTGTTCGGCGACTACGACGTCGACGGTGCCACCGCGAGCGCCCTGATGACGCTGGTGCTGCGCCAGTGCGGCCTCGATCCCGACATCTACATCCCGGATCGCATCTTCGAGGGCTACGGCCCCAACGTCGAGGCGATCCGCCAGATCGCGGCGCGCAAGACGACGCTGATCGTCGCGGTCGACTGCGGCACGTCGAGCTTCGAGCCGTTCGCCGAGGCGCAGGCGCGCGGCGTCGACGTCGTCGTGGTCGACCACCACATGGCCGACGAGACGCTGCCGCCCACCGTGGCGCTGGTGAATCCGAACCGGCAGGACGACCTCTCGCGGCTCGGCCATCTGTGCGCCGTCGGCCTGGTCTTCATGACCGTGGTGGCGCTGGTGCGCGAGCTGCGCCGGCGCGGCTTCTGGGGCGACGCCCGGCCGGAGCCCGATCTGCTCGCCTATGTAGACCTGGTCGCGCTCGGCACCGTCGCCGACGTGGTCCCGCTGATCGGCCTCAACCGCGCCTTCGTGGCCAAGGGCCTGCTGGGGATGAAGCGGCGCGAGCGCGTCGGCCTCACGGCGCTGATGGACGTGTCGCGGCTCAGCGGGCCGCCCGAGGCGTGGCACCTCGGCTTTCTGCTGGGCCCGCGCATCAACGCGGGCGGTCGGATCGGCCGGGCCGATCTCGGGGCGCGCCTGCTGACGCTCGACGATCCGGTCGAGGCGGGCACGCTCGCCGCCGAGCTCGACCGGCTCAACCGCGAGCGCCAGGCGATCGAGCAGGCGGCGCTCGCCGAGGCCGAGGCCGAGGCGATGGCGGCGCTGGGACTCGAGGAGAAGGGCGCCGTCGTGGTGGTCGCGGCGGCCGGCTGGCACCCGGGCGTGGTCGGCCTGGTCGCGGCGCGGCTGAAGGAGCGCTACGGCCGCCCGGCCTTCGCCATCGCACTCGGACCCGGCGAGACCGGCACCGGCTCGGGTCGCTCGATCGCCGGCGTCGATCTCGGCCGCACCGTCAAGCGCGCCCTCCACGAGGGCATTCTCGAGAAGGGCGGCGGCCACGCCATGGCGGCCGGCGTCACCCTCAAGCGCTCGGCGCTCGGCGCCTTCCGGGCCTTTGTGGAGGAGGCGCTGGCGCCGGCGGTCGAGCTGGCGCGGCGCGATCGTGCCCTGCGCATCGACGGCGCCGTCTCGGCCGCCGCCGTCACGCCGGAGCTGTGCCGCACCCTGGCCCAGGCCGGGCCCTACGGCTCCGGCAACCCGGAGCCCGTGCTGGCGCTGCCCTCCCACACGGTCGCCTATGCGGACGAGGTCGGGCAGGCGCATGTGCGGCTGCGCCTGAAGGGCGGCGATGGCGCCTTCGTCGAGGCGATCGCGTTCCGGGCCGCCGGCCAGCCGCTCGGCCGCGCCCTGCTGGAGAGCCGCGGCCGACGAG
>NZ_NPEX01000317.1 GCF_003258865.1 Rhodoplanes roseus
GCCTCCGGAGGACCAAAGTCCCCGTGGAGCCGAAGCCCCTACCCTAGGTCATGAGCCGAAGCCCACACCCTGTCACGGCCGAAGTGCATTCGCCCGACACCGTCGGGGTCCAGCGTCCCACGTCTAAGTGAGGAACTTCGGTGGCGCGCCATCGCGCCGAAGCGGCGGCGGCCCGTGATGACGCTTATATGCCCCTCTCCCGCTCGGGAGTCAACTGCTATCGACGCGGCCCCGAGCGTTTCCGCCTAACAGCTTGCGACCTCACGGTTATTTTAATCGCTCGGAGTCGCTTTTGGCGGCTGTCCGGCGCCGTGGCGGGATTCTTTTTTGATGTCCGAGACGGGTTCCCGGCGGGAGTTCCCGGACTCCGGAGGTTTTTTCGAACCGCCCCGGGCAACGAACAGCGTCCCGCCCCGCCGCCGGCCCGACCGGCCTCGGATCTCGGCTCCGGCGGACTTCCGCGAGGCATTGTGTGCCTGGCCCCGCCCGCCGGTCGCCACGGGACACTGGGCGTCACCGCGGCATGGCTGGAGCTTCCGCGGGGGCGTGACCTGCGCACGACACCGCCGGAGCTCGCGCCCGCGGCTCGGCCCCCTCGCCTCACGACACGAAAGCGCACGCCGAGGCCGGGGTGCGGGTGTCCATGTCGCGGCCGCGGTTCATGTGATCGTCCGCCTCGGCGGCACAGCCGAGCATGCGGGCGTAGAGGAAGATCGTGAAGGCCGCGGTCTCCAGCCGGTCGCGGCCGATCTCGCCGGCGCGATACGGCGCCCACAGCAGCTTGAGCAGCAGCGCCGACAGCAGCGCGTCGACATTGACGCAGTAGACGTTGCGCGACACCCCGGCGTCGAACAGCGCCTGCACGACGGCGTGATAGAACTCGTGGAAGACGTTGTACTCGCCCCGCCGGGCCGCGAGCTCGCGCACGAAACCCTCGCGCGGATCGATGTTGACCGGCTTGTCCTTGAACACCGGGTGGTTCACGCCGGGGATTTTCTGCAGGCCGGAATGGCCGGCCTCCTTCTTCTCCGCCTTGTAGGCCTTGTAGGAGGCGGCGAACTCCTTCGCCCGGGCGGCGAGGTCGATGCCGTGGTCGCGGCGGCCCGGATCGTCGAGCCCGATCGGCTCGAACTGGTCGATCAGGAAGGCGATGCCCTCGTAGCCGTTGCCGCCATGGGCGTAGCCGCAATGGGTCAGGAAGCCGAGCATCGCCTTGTTGAGCTGCACCCGGTCCGGCGCCTCCGGCCCGTCGGACGAGACTGCGCCCTTCGCCCCCTGCGCCGTGATGGTGCCGGGCCCGTTGGAGAGCAACAGCCCGATCAGCATCTGGAAGGCGAACAGCGAGTCGGCGTCGCCGTCGCGCCCGGTCAACGCCTTGTAGGCGACCTCGCCGAGCGAGGCGGAGCCGATCAGCGCCGCGTCCGAATAGCCGCAGACGCCGTCCGGCGCATGCTGGTCGGCCGCCACCGAGGCGCCGATCGCCACGCCGAACAGATGCAGCCACCATGGCAGCGTCTCGGCCGTCACGGGCGAGATGCGCTTGCGCAGCAGCGGCCCCCAGGCCAGCGAGGCGGCGATGGCGGCCCGCACCGCGTCGCACGTCGGCGGTCCCGGCAGCGTGGCGAGCCAACGCACGAAGGGCGCCTTGGCACCGCGCGCCGCGACGCCGGCGATCAGCGCCTCGGCCAGCGGGTCGGGCGCCGCGGCGACGAACAGCGCGAGGCTGTCGGCCGGCAGCGTCGCGGTCGTCACGTCGAAGCCGTCGTCGAGCACGCTGGCGAGGCCGGCATGGGCGAAGGCCTCGAGCAGCAGCCGCACCAGGCGGCGCGTCCCCTCGAAAGGCTTCGGCCCGGCGATCGCGACGGCGGCGGCCAGCACGGCATTGGGCGCATTGCCGGCCTCGCGCGCCGCCTGGGCGGCGACCAGCATCGGCGTGCCGTGCAGATTGAGGCTGGCGCCGACCAGCGTGTTGATCAGGGCGCGGTCGTTCGGCCCGCCGACCTGATGCAGCAGCGCCAGCGCGACATTCGCCTCGAACGGATGCTGGGCGGCGTCGAGCACCGAGACGCCGTTGAGCGTGGTGACCTGGGTCGCCGGATCCATCTGCGAGGCGCCGGAGGCATCCTTCATGGACTGGCGCGGGAAGGCGGCGCCGATCTGGCGGTTGAGCCGGGCGATCTCGCGCCCATACGGCTCCATCGCCGTGACGACGGGCAGATCCAGCTCGGCCGGCAGCGCCAGGCCCATGTTGGAGCCGAACCACGGCTTCAGGCTGAGATTGCCCTCCGGCTCGAAGTCCGGCAGGCAAGCGTTGGCCTGCATCACGGCGGTGAGCGCGTGGGTGATGTGGGCGATGTTGGTGACCACGGCGCCGCGCCGCGAGAACACCGGGCGCTCCGGCGTGAACACGTCGTCCACGCCGAATTTTTCCATGAACCAGCGCTCCTTGGCGGCCGCGTCGTCGTCGCCGCCCGACATCGCGCCGGCGTGGCCGACCGGCCGCGTCAGCTTCGACTTCCAGCGGCCGACCACGCAGGCGACGATCGGCTTGGTGAACTGCGCATCGAGCTCGTAATGGCCGCCCGGCTCGACATACAGCACGGCCGCCTTGCTGCGCATGTCGTTGGCGAGCGCGAAGGCGAACTCCGGGGCGGCGAAGTGGATGTAGACGTCCTTGCCGGACGAGATCAGGGTCGTGGTCCCCCACCCGGCCATGCGCAGATACGTCGCCATGGTGGTGGTGAAGTTGCCCGAGTTGGAGAAGATCGCGATCGAGCCGCGCCGCAGGGCCTCGCGCGGCGCGTCGCCGCCCAGCGCGCCGCCGATCCGCACCTCGTTCCACGAGTCGGCGACGCCGAGGCTGTTGCCCCCGAAAATGTCGATGCCGTGCTGCTGGCCCATCGCGCGGATTTCCCGCGAGTCGTGCACCGACATCTTCTCCGTGACGATGAAGATCTTGCGCAGCTCGGGATTGACCCGGATCAGCTCGGCGACGCCGTCGCGGGCACCGCTGGGCGGCAGGTAGATGACGCCGCAATTGAAGCGGTGGCCCGCCTCCATCCCCTCGCGCACGTCGTTGTAGACCGGGATGCCGCCGAGCGAGGTCTTGAGCCACTGGCCGCTGCGACCCGGCGATGTGCCGAACACGACATTGCCGCCCGAATAGACGTGGCCGACCGGCGTCACGTCCTTCGATTCGCCGCCCAGCACGTTGAGCACGCAGACCCGATCGTGCCGCGACGCCACCTGGTCGAGCGACGAGATGCCGACATAGTACTTGAAGGAGCTGATGCCTTCCTTGTGCATGATCGTGTCCGTGCCTGACGTCGCGTATCCAGGGCGTGCGTTTCCGGTCGGAATGCCCGATGGGAGCGTCCGAGAGCTCCGACTCGTCATGGCCGCGCTCGTCGCGGCCATCCACGTCTTGGACGTGCTGATGAAGCGAGATCGTGGATGGCCGGGACGAGCCCGGCCATGACGTGGAGAGCGAACCGATCCGAACGAACCACCGAAGAGTCCATGGGAGGAAACCCTACGCCGCAGTCGGCGAGGCGATCTTCAGGCTCTCGGCGACCTGCTGGCGGCCGCCGGCCCGCATCCAGGCATCGGCCTGCTTGGCGTAGCTGATCACCTCGCTGATGTCGGAGTCGAAGCCGAACAGCCGGTAGGGCAGGCCGAGCGCCTCGACGGTGTCGCGCAACGCGCCGAAGCCGCGGATCAGGTTGGGGCCGCCGCGCGCCGCGACGACGTAGACGGGGGTCGGCCCGTTCTTGGAGAAATACTCGCGCAGCGCGTCCGAGATCGCCCGCAGCGTCTCGAAGATGTCGGTGTTGTTGGCCTTGCCGCCGATGATGAACAGCACGTTGGACTGCTTCAGCCAGTGCTTGAAGCAGATCTGCGCCACCTCGCGCATCTTGGCGTAGGGCGGGTTGCCGCCGAAGTCCGACGAGATGATGGCCAGATCGCCGAGGATCTCCGACACCAGCGAGTTGGCGCCGCCCCCGAAGGTCGGCGCCAGGATGGTGCCCTGCGGGTTGATGACGTAGACGTCGCTCTGGCCCTGATAGGTACGGAGCTGATTGATCTCCTGCTCGAAGTCCGAATAGTCGACGGCGAACAGATGGGCCGGCAGGCCGAGCCGCAGCCAGCGGCTGTCGTCGCGGTCGAAGCCACACTTGAAATCGCACGCCACCGGGGTGAGCCGCCCGTCGCGCTCGGGGCGCATGCGGATCGGGTTCAGCTCCAGCGTGGTCATGCCGTAGCCGTGATAGAGCTCCCACAGCTTCGGCAGGCTCTGCACCAGCGGCGAGATGATGGCGCTGGGGGCGTGCAGCTCGGACAGCGCGTTCGCCACCACGAAGGCCTTCAGGCCGGTGAGCGAGTCGAACGGGATCTGCGCGACCTGGGTCTTGTCGAGCTCCTCGATGTCGACGCCGCCCTTGTGGGTGAGCGTCATGGTCGGGGCGCGGAAGCGGGTCGCGTCGGTGATCGAGAAATAGACCTCGTGCTCGGCCGGAACCAGGCCCTCGAAGGTCACGCCGTTGGCCTTGAAGGTGAAGCCGCCGGACTGCAGCTCGGCGAAATAGAGCCGCTCCTTCTCCTTCAGCGCCGTCTTCAGGTCGCGGGCGATGCCGATCAGGCCGGCCTTGCCCTTCTTGCCGACGCCGCCCTTGAACACCGGCTTGATGATGATGCCGCCGTGCCGGTCGATCAGGCTCTTGATCTCGGCTTCGCTGGCGCCCGGCCCGAGCACCTCGGAGGTCGGGAATCCCGCGAACTGCAGGAGCTTCGAGCCGTAGAGCATGCCCGTGATCTGCATCGGTCGCTCCCGCGGTCCCGCCCGCGGCCGCGACCGGCCGCGGTCCCGAGATACCGGGCCGCTGTCTGGTTGTAGGCCGGCCCGCGGCGCTCGTCGATCCGGGATACCCCATGCGGCGCACGAAAGCGCTGCCGAAAAAGCAGGCGCCTCCGCTACGCCGCCGCAGCCCGTAGCAACCATTAAAACCGGGTTGGTTGGCCTGGGGAGATTGTGGACAGCCGCGATGCGCCTGCCCACGATCTCCCCAGGGGAGCAGCAGCATCGACAAAGAGCGTTTGGACGTGACGGGTATTTCGGAGCGTCAGACGGCCGGGCAGGTGATCCACGGCGTGCCGCGCTGGACCACGGTGTTGACGAACACGAGCATCTTTCGGGCGCAGGCGACGAGGGCGACCTTGTGTGGTTTGCCGGCGTCGGTCAGGCGCCGGTAGAGGGCGATGAGCGCCGGATTCCAGCGGAAGGAGGCGGCCAGGGCGGCGCGGTACAGGCTGCCGCGCAGACGCTCGCGGCCACCGTCGATGTGGCGCGCGCCGATGCGGTCCCCGCTGTCGTCGTCGTAGGGAGCGAGCCCGGCAAGAGCGGCCGCCTGCTCGCGGCTGAGCTGGCCGATCTCGGGCATGCGGACCAGAATGGCGACCGCGGTCCGCAGGCCGACGCCGGGCACGCTGGCGATGAGGTCGAGCCGGTCGGAGAGGTCGGGGTGCTGGCGGATGGCCGCGACCAGACTTGCCAGTTCGGCCTTCAGGAGCGCCCCGAGGCGGGCCATCTCGTTCTTCCAGATACGCCGGATGCGCTCGTCGCGGCAGGTCTCCTGTCGCGTCTCGAGATGGGCGATGTCCTCGGTCAGTTGCTCGATCAGGGTCAGGTGGGCCGCGAATGGTGCCAGGCGCGGGTCGGGGGCGGCGCGGATCGTCTTGGTGGCCGCCGTGCAGGCGGCGATCAGGGCGGCATCGATCTTGTCGTTCTTCGCCCGTTGCAGGCGGAACTTGGCATAGGCCCGCACCTGCGCCGGCTGGAACACGATCACAACGAAGCCGTCCTGGCGGAGCCGCGCGACGACCGTCTGCTCGTAGCCGCCGCTCGCCTCGATGCCGATCCGCTCGACCCCCCGCTGCCGCAACCACCTCGACAGCGCCGCATGGCCGTCGGGCGTATTCTGAACCTGGTGGTGCTCGCTGCTCGCCTCGACCGCCACGTCGAGCTTGCGCTTGCCGGTGTCGATGCCGGCACAGATCATGGTATGTTTACGCATCTTCCTCGACCCTTCCTTGTGATGCGAACCCACGGTTCCTTCAACCATCCGGGTCCGATGAAGAGCCGATCGCGATCCTGCTACGAACTTCAGCCCAAGGGCTGCGGTGGGCTACGATCCGACGATCGGCGGTCCGGCCTGGGCGGCCACCCAGG
>NZ_NPEX01000318.1:0-5050 GCF_003258865.1 Rhodoplanes roseus
CGAAATCGCCTCGACCGAAGCCCGCCGGCGACCACTCTCGGCCCTCCAGGCCTGAAGCGGATTTCTTGCCCAGTCTCGAAGCGAAATCCGGGACTATCTTGGTCCGACGCCAGCCGCGCCTTTCGCTCGCCCGGCCGGAGCGCCCGCGACATCCGGGGGCTTTCTTGCTCCGGCGTCGGCGGCATCCCGGGTTCGCTGCGCTCAACCCGGGCTTACGAGCAATCGCCCCGAGGCCCGCGCCGAACCGAGGACACGGCATGCCGGTCGTCTTTCGCCACGGTGGTCTTCGCTACTTCTTCTTCTCGAACGAGGGGCTTCCGCGCGAGCCACCACACGTCCATGTCAACGGACGCGGCTGCGATGCGAAGGTCTGGCTCGCGCCGGAGACTGCGATCGCCGACAGCTCCGGCTTCAATGCGCGCGAATTGGCGGATATCCTGCGCGTCGTCACCGAGAACCGCGCGGCGATCCTGAGGGCATGGCATGAGCATTTCGGCAACGGCGGTCCGCTTTGACGAGCACACGATGTGGGTCGACCTCTCGGACGGCCGCACCCTCGGCGTGCCGCTCGCCTGGTTCCCGCGGCTGCTCCGCGCCTCGCCCGAGGACCGGGCGCGGGTCGAGCTGAGCCGCACCGGCCTCCACTGGGAGCACCTCGACGAGGACATCTCGGTCGCCGGCCTGCTCGCCGGCCGCGGGGACACGACGTCGACATCCGACGCCGCGGCGTGACAGGGTGTCAGCAAGCGTAGCCCGGCCTCTTCGTTGCCTGGATTGAGCTAAGCAAAATCCGGGGCCTTCTTGCTCCGGCAATCGCCGCCCCCCGGGTTTCGCTGCGCTCATCCCGGGCTACGAGGCTGCGCACGGGCGGTAGCAACCATTAAAACCGCGAGGCCGCACGCCGGCAAACCGGCGATCTGCAGCGCGGTCGGCCACGGAAAGTTCAATGGACATTTCTGCGCCGGCCGGTCGACCATTGCGTCTCTGCCGGCAGGGACCCGCATGAACTTGCGCCAGCTCAGGTACTTCGTGCGAGTGATCGAGGCCGGAAGCATGACCCGTGCGGCGGAGCAGTTGCACGTCGCCCAGACGGCGCTCGGGATGCAGATCCGACAGATCGAGGAGGATCTCGGTGTCGCCCTGCTGGTGCGGCACTCGCGCGGCGTCGAGCCGACCAAGGCGGGACACCTGCTGCACGAGCGGGCCAATGCCATCCTGAAGCTGGTCGAGCAGACGCGGCGGGACGTCGCCGAGTGCGAGCGCGACGACAGCGAAACCATCCGGTTCGGCATCACGCCGGCGCTGATGCTCAGCATCGGCACCGAGCTGGCCGTGACGGTCCGCCAGCAACTCCCGCAGGTGTTCCTCAGCATGGCGGAGGCGATGAGCCACGTGCTGGTCGACATGCTGGCGCGGCAGGAGCTGGACTACATCCTCTGCTACGACGTGCCGGACCGCTCCGGCCTGGTCCGGACCGCACTGCTGCAGGACGATCTCGTGCTGGCGAGCCTGCCCGGACCGCGGCCGGCCGGCGCGCCGATCGCCTTCGTCGACATGCTGGACGAGACGCTCGCGATGCCCGAAGCGGGAGACACGGTGCGCGCCGTGGTGGCGCGGACCGCCCAGGAGCTCGGCCTCGAGCTCACGGTCGCCTACGAGGTGCGTTCGGTCGCGGCGATGAAGAACCTCGTCCTGCGCGGCGCGGCCTCGAGCGTGCTGCCCTACTTCTCGATCGTCGACGAGGTCAAATCCGGGACGCTCGATGCGCGGCCGATCGTCATGCCGGCGCTGCGGCGCACGCTGTTCCTGGCCTGTGCGACATCGGCCGGCCCGTTCCGGAACGAGGCGGGGCTGGCCGGGGCCGTCCGCGCCTCGCTCACCGGGCTCATCGCCGTGCTCGGTCCGCTGGCCCAGCCCTTGTGGCCCCGGACCGCATGACCCCGCGGTTTTTCCGCGGGCAGCCCGCGGCCGATCCTATTGGACGATCCCTCCCGGACGACATGGGATGGGCCTCGCCGGACGCGTGACGTGCGGCGCTGACAAGAGATGGGGAGACGTCCGATGAGAGGCGCGATCTGCGTCATGGCGTCCATGGTTCTCGCGCAGGCAGCCGGCCTTGCACCGGCACGCGGCGAACCCGCCAGCATCTATCATGCGACGCTCGCCGAGCAGGGCAAGACGGCCGAGATCAGCACCGACGAGATGCGCAGGGTCCTGGCGCAGTCGAGCGCGACCGTGATCGACACGCGGACGCGCGCTGAGTTCGACGCCGGCCACATTCCGGGGGCGCATCTGCTCGGAGCTCCGCCGGCCGAGGCGGTGGCCGCCGTGACGCGGCTGGTCGCCGGGGACAAGAGCAAGGCGCTGGTCCTCTACTGCAACGGGCCGTTCTGCCAGGCGAGCCGCCGCCTCGCCGACGGACTGGCGGAGAGCGGCTTCGGCAATGTCCGGCGCTACCAGTTGGGACTGCCGGTGTGGCGGGCACTCGGTGGTCCGGTGGCGATCGAGATCGGCGGGATCGCCCGGATCATCAGCGCGGATCGCACGGCGGTGTTCCTCGATGGACGACCCGCCGCCGACTTCGCCCGCGGCTCCGTCGCGGCTGCGCACAACGCACCGGCGGAGGATCTCACGTCGGGCGCACTGAAGAAGCTGCCGCTGCCGGACGACGATTTCAATCGACGCATCGTCGTGTTCGCCCGCGACGGCGTGCAGGCGCGGGCGATGGCTGACGTGCTCGGCACGCGGCCCTGGCACAACGTGTCCTTCTTCGCCGGCTCCGGCGACGAGGTGATCGCGCTTGCCGCCGGCCAGTAGCGTCATGGCGCACCGCCGCGCCGCGGCTTCGTAGGCGACGTGGCCCCGGCCGGCGATGTTCAGCGAGACATCATGCGGCCTGTGAGACCGGACGTCGGACCAATCGCCGCCCAGAGCACCCGTTGTGAGACGCCGTGATGCACACCCCCCTCGGTGCGACCAGACGAGCCGCCATCATCGTGCTTCTCGCCGCAGCCCTGATCATGTCCTTGCGGACCGCGGTGGAGCCCACGCGCGCGGAGGATACCTACCCGAGCAGAAGCATCAGACTTGTGGTGCCGTTCATCGCGGGATCGCCCGTGGACGCCCTGGCGCGCGTCGTCGCCCAGGACCTGTCGCATCGCCTCGGCCACACCGTGGTGATCGAGAACCAGTCGGGAGCTGGCGGCACGATCGGCGCGAAAGCCGTCGCCCATGCCGATCCCGACGGGCATACGCTCCTGTTCATCATCAATTCCCATCTGTACGGGCTCTATTCGGATCCAGGGTACGATCCGATCAGGAGCTTCGCACCGGTCGCGGCGATTGCGCAGTGGTCCCACGTGCTGGTCGTGCGGGCGGATTTTCCGGCGGCCGATCTGCCGGGCCTCGTCGCCCGAGCCAAGGCCCATCCGGGAACCGTGACGTTCGGATACGGGCTGAACACGCCCCCGCAAATCCTCGGGGAGACGCTCAAGCACGTCGCCGGCGTGGACATTCGCAGCATCCCGTATCGGGGAGGTGCACAGGCCGTGCAGGACCTTCTCGCCGGCCGCATCGACATGAATTTCGGGGCCACCTCCACGTTGCTGCCCCTGATCCGTGAAGGCAGACTAAAGGCGATCGCCTTCACCGGGGCCAAGCGAAGCGCGGATCTGCCGGCGCTCCCGACGGTGGCCGAGGCCGGGTATCCTCAGATCGCATTCGATCCGGACGCCTGGGCGGCGATTCTGGCTCCGGCCGGCACGCCCGCCACCGTGGTTGGCCGCCTCAACCGGGAGATCAACGACGCACTCGGTTCGTCGGAGCTTCGTGCCAGTCTGGTCAAGCTGGGGTACGAACCCAGGCGCATGTCGCTCGACGAGCTGTCTCTGTTCCTGGCCGCCGAGGCCCGGAAATGGCCGCCCCTCGCGAGCGCCGCGGGCCTCAGGACCAATTAGAGGAGCACGCGCGCCCGGGTTTCGCTGCGCTCATCCGTGGCGACGAGGCTGCCACGGGCCGTAGGCTGGGCAAAGGCGCGGGACGCGCCGCGCCCATGCGGACCGACCTGACGATCCGCCGACGGCGTGGGCACGCTTCGCTTGGCCCACCCGACGACGCCGCCGCTTCGCCTCCGCTGCGAAAAATCCACCCGCCGTGTCGGGATGCGGGCGCCTCGTTCGTCCTCGCTGCGTACGGTCCAAGCCAGCACGGCAACGGGAGGACGGCATGAAGGTGATCCAGCATCTGTGGTTCGAGAAGGACGTCGAGGCGGCGGTGCGGTTCTACGTGTCGCTGGTGCCGGGGTCGTCGGTGCGGTTCGTGTCGCCCCTGCCGGCCGACACGCCGAGCGGGCCGGCGGGCAGCGTCGTCGTGGTCGGCTTCACGCTCGGCGACCAGAGCTACATGGCGACCCAGGCCGGGCCGCTCGACCCGTTCAACCACAGCTTCTCCATCATGCTCGAATGCGACACCCAGGCCGAGATCGACCGCCTGTGGGACGCGCTGGGCGACGGCGGCACCATCGAGCAGTGCGGCTGGCTGCGCGACCGCTGGGGCCTCACCTGGCAGATCACCCCGCGCCGCCTCGGCGAGCTTTTGGGCGATCCCGATCGGGCCAAGGCGAAGCGCGTCGCCACCGCGATGCTCGGCATGGTGAAGCTCGACATCGCGGCGCTGGAGGCCGCCGCCCGCGGCTGACGGCCGCGACCGGGCCGCAGGCGTCCTAAACGCCGCGGTCCGCCTTGTAGCGGCGCCACTCGGCCGGCAGGCAGACGGCGCACGGGCGGTAGCCGGCCGCGATGGCGGTCGGCGCGTCGGCGAAGAACACGCGGGTCTGGACGTAGTGCCCCTTGGCCAGCCAGCGCCGCGCGTTGGGACAGTCGAGCCGCCCGTAGATCCTCAGGCGCCGGTTGCCGCCGAGCGTGCCCGGGACCGGGCTGTCGTAGACGCGGCGGTCGGCGCCGAGCAGCCTCCAGGTCCGCTCCGAATTCGTCTTGCGCTCCACATCCGTCTCCAGTCGGCTCCGAAAACGAAATGGGCCCGCGACGCGGGC
>NZ_NPEX01000318.1:5060-6212 GCF_003258865.1 Rhodoplanes roseus
CCGACGGGCGGGCGTATCGCCCTACTTCACGCCCAACAGCTCGACGTCGAAGATCAGCGTGGCGTTGGGCGGGATGACGCCGCCGGCGCCGCGGGCGCCGTAGCCGAGCTCGGGCGGGATCACCAGGGTGCGCTTGCCGCCGACCTTCATGGTCGAGACGCCCTCGTCCCAGCCCTTGATCACCCGGCCCATGCCGATCGGGAACTCGAAGGGCTGGCCGCGGTCGACCGAGGAGTCGAATTTCTTGCCCTTGGCGCCGTTCTCGGAGAGCCAGCCGGTGTAGTGCATCACGCAGGTCTGGCCGCGTGTCGGGCTGGCGCCGGTGCCGACCGTGACGTCGGTGATGGTCAGGCCTGATGGAGTGGTCATGGATTTCCCGGATTGTGCGTGAGCGGAGCGGACGAGGCCGGCCGAAGCGGCCGCGGCGACGACGAGGCCGAGGGCCGACAGGGCATTTCGGCGGGTCGGAACGGACATGCCTTCTCCTTGCAGGACGGTCGACGCGAGCGGACGCGAGGCGCCCGCCCCCGGACTTTTAGCCCGAACCGCCCGGCGCCGCACCCCGAAATTCCGCCGAAACCCGGCCGCGCCCGGTGCGTTGTCGAGACGTACGCACCGGATGACAACCGGCCGCAACAGGGACGATGGACGCAGCTATTTTGCCGGTTTCTTGCTGCGACACCAACGCATCGGTACGCGTCGGCGTCTAACCTGTTTCCGGTGCGTACGACCTCTTCTCCGCCGCCACGCCGCGGCGCCACCGCTCGCAGGGATCCCTCGGTGACGTGCCGAAACCCCTTCCGCCCGGGCCGCCTCGCGGCCGGCCTGCTCGGCGCGGCTCTCCTCGCCATCGGCGGGTTGTCCCCCGGTCCGGCCGGCGCCCAGGGCGTCGACCAGCGTTCGGTCACCGGCTCCCAGGCCGCCCCTGCGCCGCCCCCGCCCGGGCCCGCCCGCGCGACCCCGATCCCCACCGGCCCGCGCGCCGGGTATCCGACACCCCAGCAGCAGGCCGAGCGGCTGGAGCTGAACCGGCGCTGGCGCGGGTCCGCGCAGCCGATCCGCCCGCACCGCCCCGGCCGTCCCGCAGCGATTCACGCCACCGGCCGCATCGGGACGACAGGCCGAATCACGAGAGCACGACGAGGGGAAGCC
>NZ_NPEX01000031.1 GCF_003258865.1 Rhodoplanes roseus
GACGAGGGCGCCCGCGCCGAGGAGCGCTCCATGTCGGACATCGTGATGCTCGTGCTCGGGGTGGGCTTTCTGGTCGCCGCGATCGGCCTGACCCACGCCTGCGAGCGGCTGTGAGATCCCCCATGACCTTCGATTACACGCTGGCGGCGGCCGTCACGGTCGGCCTGCTGATCTATCTCACCTATGCGCTCCTGAAGCCCGAGCGGTTCTGAGAGGCTCGCCATGACCCTCAACGGATGGATCCAGATCCTGATCTTCTGCGCGATCGTGGTCGCGCTGGTGGTCCCGCTCGGCTGGTACATGACCCGCGTCTTCGAAGGCGCGCGCACGCCGCTGTCAATCGTCCTGCGCCCGGTCGAGCTCGTGCTCTACCGCCTCGGCGGGATCGACGAGAGCCGCGAGCAGGACTGGCTCGCCTACACGGTGTCGATGCTGGTCTTTCATGTCGGCGGCTTTCTGCTGCTGTACGCGCTGTTGCGCCTGCAGGTCTGGCTGCCGCTCAATCCCCAGGAGATGAGCGCCGTTCCGCCCGAGCTGTCGTTCAACACGGCGGTGAGCTTCATCACCAACACCAACTGGCAGAACTACGGCGGCGAAAGCACCATGTCCTATCTGGTGCAGATGCTCGGCCTGACCCACCAGAACTTTCTCTCGGCGGCGAGCGGCATCGTGCTCGCCGTGGCACTGATCCGCGGCTTCTCCCGCGTGTCGGCCCACGCGATCGGCAATTTCTGGGTCGATCTCGTCCGCTGCACGCTCTACGTGCTGATGCCGCTGTGCATCCTCTTCACCCTCTTCCTGGTGTGGCAGGGCGTCCCGCAGACGCTCGGCCCGTCGGTCGAGGCGACCACGTTGGAGGGCGCCGAGCAGACCATCGCGGTCGGCCCGGTGGCGTCGCAAGTGGCCATCAAGATGCTGGGCACCAACGGGGGCGGCTTCTTCAACGCCAACGCGGCACATCCGTTCGAGAACCCCACCGCGCTGTCCAACCTGGTGCAGATGGTCGCGATCTTCGCGCTCGGCGCGGCGCTCACCAACGTGTTCGGCCGCATGGTCGGCGATCAGCGCCAGGGCTGGGCCCTGCTCGGCGCAATGGGCGTGCTGTTCCTGGCCGGCGTCGCCGTCACCTATTGGGCCGAGGCGGCCGGCAGCGGTCCGCTGAACGCGCTCGGGCTCGACGGCGGCAACATGGAAGGCAAGGAGGTGCGGTTCGGCATCGCCCTGTCGTCGCTGTTCGCCGTGATCACCACGGCGGCCTCCTGCGGCGCCGTCAATGCGATGCACGATTCGTTCACGGCGCTCGGCGGCATGGTTCCGCTGATCAACATGCAGCTCGGCGAGATCATCGTCGGCGGCGTCGGCGCCGGCCTCTACGGCATGCTGATCTTCGTGATCGTCACGATCTTCGTGGCCGGCCTTATGGTCGGGCGCACGCCCGAATATGTCGGCAAGAAGATCGAGGCGCGCGAGGTGAAGATGGCCATGCTGGCGATCCTGATCCTGCCGCTGATGTATCTCGGCTGGACCGCCGTCGCCGTCGTGCTCCCGCCGGCCGTGGCCTCGATCGCCAATCCGGGGCCGCACGGCTTCTCGGAGGTGCTGTACGCCTACACGTCGCAGACCGCCAACAACGGCTCGGCCTTCGCGGGCCTCACCGGCAACACGCCATTCTACAACATCACCGGCGGCCTCTCCATGCTGGTCGGCCGCTTCTGCGTGATCATTCCGGCGATGGCCATCGCCGGAGCGCTCGCCGCCAAGAAGCGCGTGCCCGCCTCGGCCGGAACCTTCCCGACCCATGGCGGCCTGTTCGTCGGCCTGCTGGTCGGGGTCATCGTGATCATCGGCGGCCTCACCTTCTTTCCGGCGCTGGCGCTGGGCCCGGTCGTCGAGCACCTGGCCATGACGGCCGGCACGACGTTCTGAGCAGGATTCGGAGTAATCCCATGCAAGCCTCTCGTCAGACCCGCAATGCCGCCTCCGCGCTGCTCGACCCCAGGATCGTCGGGCCGGCGCTCGGCAGTGCGTTCAAGAAGCTCGACCCGCGAAAGATGATCGCCAATCCGGTGATGTTCGTGGTGGAGGTGGTGGCCGCGCTCACCACGGTGCTGTTCCTGCGCGATCTCGCGACCGGCGGCGCGCACCTCGGCTTCACGGCCCAGATCGTTCTCTGGCTGTGGTTCACGGTGCTGTTCGCGAACTTCGCCGAGGCGGTCGCCGAAGGACGCGGGAAGGCGCAGGCCGATGCGCTGCGCCGGACGCGGACCGAGAGCGTCGCCAAGCGCCTGCGGTCGGCGGACCGGCGCGCCTACGAGACGATTCCCGGCACCGGCCTCGCGGTGGGCGACGTGGTGCTGGTCGAGGCCGGCGACACGATCCCGTCCGACGGCGAGGTGATCGAGGGCATCGCCTCGGTGAACGAGGCGGCCATCACGGGCGAGTCGGCGCCGGTGATCCGCGAGTCGGGCGGCGACCGCTCGGCCGCCACCGGGGGCACGCAGGTGCTCTCGGACTGGATCAAGGTGAGGATCACGGCGGCGCCCGGCTCGACCTTCCTGGATCGCATGATCGCGCTGGTCGAAGGGGCGGCGCGCCAGAAGACGCCGAACGAGATCGCGCTGAACATCCTCCTGGCCGGCATGACCATCATCTTCGTCGTCGCGGTCGCGACCATCCCGAGCTACGTCGCCTATGCGGGCGGCGTGGTGTCGATCGTGGTCCTGGTGGCACTGTTCGTCACCCTGATTCCGACCACGATCGGCGCGCTGCTGTCGGCCATCGGCATCGCCGGCATGGACCGGCTGTTGCGTTTCAACGTGCTGGCGATGTCCGGCCATGCCGTCGAGGCGGCCGGCGACGTCGACACGCTGCTGCTCGACAAGACCGGCACGATCACGCTCGGCAATCGGCAGGCGACGGCGTTCCGGCCGGTCCGCGGCGTCAGCGAGCAGGAGCTCGCCGATGCGGCGCAGCTCGCCTCGCTCGCCGACGAAACGCCGGAGGGCCGCTCCATCGTCGTCCTCGCCAAGGAGACCTACGGCATCCGCGGCCGCGACCTCGCCGACCTCGGCGGTCGGCCGATCCCGTTCACGGCGCAGAGCCGGATGAGCGGCATGGAGGTCGGCACGTCGTGGGTGCGCAAGGGCGCGGTCGACGCGGTGCTCGATTTTCTCACCACCCCGTCGGCCGTGACGGCCGGCAGCACGCTGCGCAGCCTGCAGCCCGCCGTCAGCCAGGAGGCCTCGCGGGACATCCGCGCCCTCTCCGAGGAGATCGCCAAGGCGGGCGGCACGCCGCTCGCGGTGGCGAGGGACGGACGGCTGCTCGGCATCGTGCAGCTCAAGGACGTGGTCAAGGGCGGCATTCGCGAGCGCTTCGCCGAGCTCCGCCGCATGGGCATCCGCACCGTGATGATCACGGGCGACAACCCGATGACGGCGGCCGCTATCGCGGCCGAGGCCGGCGTCGACGATTTCCTCGCCCAGGCGACCCCGGAGGACAAGCTGCGGCTGATCCGCGAGGAGCAGGCCAAGGGCAAGCTGGTCGCGATGTGCGGCGACGGCACCAACGACGCGCCGGCCCTGGCGCAGGCCGATGTCGGCGTCGCCATGAACACCGGCACCCAGGCGGCACGCGAGGCCGGCAACATGGTGGATCTCGATTCCAATCCCACCAAGCTCATCGAGGTGGTCGAGATCGGCAAGCAGCTCCTGATGACGCGCGGCGCGCTGACCACCTTCTCGATCGCCAACGACGTCGCGAAATACTTCGCCATCATCCCGGCGATCTTCGTCGCCGTCTATCCGCAGCTCGGCGCTCTGAACGTGATGGGGCTGGCGAGCCCGCAGAGCGCCATCCTGTCGGCGATCGTGTTCAACGCCCTGATCATCGTGGCGCTGATTCCGCTGGCGCTGAAGGGCGTGCGCTACCGCGCCGTCGGCGCGGCCGCGCTGCTGCGCCGGAACCTGCTGGTCTACGGCCTCGGCGGCGTGATCATCCCGTTCGCCGGGATCAAGATCATCGACCTCGCCGTCTCGGCCCTGCACCTGGTGTGAGGTGAGGTCTCTCTCCGCCATCCTCAGGTGGTTGCGCGGTTGCGCGACGCGCAGGCGCGCGGCCCTCGAAGGGCGACGGCCCGGGCCGGCATCCTTCGAGACCCGGCTTCGCCGGGCACCTCGGGAGGACGGTCAATAAGCACTCGTCTGAAGGATTTCGAACATGTTTCGCGACATCCGTCCTGCCCTCGTCCTTCTGTTCGGCCTCACGGTCCTCACCGGGCTCGTCTACCCGCTCGCCATGACCGGCATCGCCGGCGTGCTGTTTCCCAGCCAGGCTGCGGGAAGCCTGATCACGATCGAGGGCAAGGTGGTCGGGTCCAGCCTGATCGGCCAGTCCTTCACCGGCGACCGGTACTTCCACGGGCGCCCGTCGGCCACCACGGCGGCGGACCCGGAGGATCCGAGCAAGAGCGTGCCGGCGCCCTATAACGCCTCCAACTCGATGGGCTCCAATCTCGGGCCGACCAGCAAGGTCTTGGCCGACCGGCTCGAGGTCGACATGACCGCCCTCCGCAAGGAGAACCCCGGAGCCGCCGTGCCGGTGGACCTCGTCACCACCTCGGGCAGCGGCCTCGATCCGGACCTCTCACCGGCGGCGCTGCTGTTTCAGGTGCCGAGGGTCGCGGCCGCTCGCGGCCTGCCGGAGGAGCAGGTGCGGCGGCTGGTCGAGAGCCAGGTCCAGGACCGGCTGCTCGGCCTGATCGGTGAGCCGCGCGTGAACGTGCTGGCGCTCAACCTGGTGCTGGACCGAGCGGCGGCCGGCCGGTGACGGGGCCGCACCCGGTGATATGATGGCGCCATGGCCGATCCCCGCCGCGATCCGTCGAACCGTCCGTCGCCCGACGCGCTGCTCGACGTGGTGCGGCGGGAGGAGGGCGGTGCCGGCAGGCTGAAGATCTTCGTCGGCGCCGCACCCGGGGTCGGCAAGACCTATGCGATGCTGGAGGCCGCACGCGCCAAGGCGAAGGACGGCGTCGATGTCGTCGTCGGCGTGGTCGAGACGCATGGCCGCGCCGAGACCGAAGCGCTCCTCCAGGGCCTCGCGGTGGTGCCGCCGCGCGCCGTCGCGTATCGCGGGCAAGACCTCGCCGAGATGGACCTGGACGCCATTCTGGCGCGGCGTCCGCGGCTGGTGCTGGTCGACGAGCTCGCCCACACCAATGCGACCGGCAGCCGCCATCCGAAGCGCCATCTCGACGTGGCGGAGCTGCTCCAGGCCGGGATCGACGTCTACACCACGGTCAACATCCAGCACATCGAGAGTCTCAACGACGTCGTCGCGCAGATCACCGGCGTGCGGGTGCGCGAGACGGTGCCGGACTCGGTGTTCGACCGCGCCGACGCCATCGAGCTGATCGATCTCACGCCGGACGACCTGATCCAGCGCCTGCGCGACGGGAAGGTCTACATCCCGCGCCAGGCCGAGCGGGCGCTGGAGCATTTCTTCGTCCCGGAGAAGCTGACCGCGTTGCGCGAGCTGGCGCTGCGCCGCACGGCCGAGCGGGTCGACGACCAGCTCCTCAGCCAGATGCAGGCGCGCGCCATTTCGGGCCCGTGGGCGGCCGGCGAGCGCGTGCTGGTGTGCGTGTCGGAGGACCCGCGCAGCGCCGGCCTGGTGCGCTACGCCAAGCGCCTGTCCGACCGGCTGCACGGACCGTTCACGGCGCTCGTCATCGAAGGCCGCGAGAGCCGTCAGCTCGACGAGGTCGCGCGCGATCGCATCGCCGACACGCTGCGGCTCGCGGTGGCACTGGACGGCGACGCGGTGACGATCCCGGGTAGCGACCGGCGCATCGCGGACGACATCGTGCGCTGGGCCCAGGCCAACAACGTCACCCAGATCGTCGTCGGCAAGTCGGGCCGGTCGCGCTGGTTCGAGATGCTGCACGGCTCGGTGGTGCACGATCTGGTGCGCCGGGCCGGCAACATCAGCGTGCATGTGATCGCGGGCGACGACCTCTCCGGAGATCCGGTGCCGAAGAAGACGGTCGCGACCGAAGGGCGCCGGCCGGCGACCGATCTGAAGAGCTACGCCATCGCGGTCGCGGCGGTCGCCGTGGCCCTGGCGGTCGGGCTCGTCATTCACCCCTATCTCGGGATCGAGAACGTCGATCTCGTTTTTCTCACCGCCGTCGTCGGAGTCGCAGTGCGGTGCGGTCTGCTGCCGTCGCTGCTCGCCAGCGCCCTCGGCTCGCTGTGCTACAACTTCTTCTTCCTGCCGCCGCTCTACACCTTCACGATCGCCGACCCGACCAATGTCGCGGCCTTTTTCTTCTTCACCGTGCTGGCCGTGGTGATCTCCAACGTCGCGGCACGGGTGCGGATGCAGGCCGTCCTGGCGATGGACCGGGCGCGCGACACCGAGCAGCTCTACAGCTTCAGCCGCAAGCTCGCCGGCGTCGGAACGCTCGACGACGTGCTGTGGGCGACGGCCTATCAGATCGCCCTGATGCTAAAGGTACGGGTCGTGCTGCTGCTGCCCGAGAACGGACGCATCGAGGTGAAGGCGGGCTATCCGCCGGAGGACCGTCTCGACGACAAGGATCTGGCGGCGGCCGCCTGGGCCTGGGACAGCGACCGTCCGGCCGGCCGCGGCTCCGACACCCTGCCGGGCGCCCGGCGGTTGTTCCTGCCGATGCGGACCGGACGCGGGCCGCTCGGGGTGCTCGGCATCGACAGCGACAAGCCGGGCCCGCTGCTGACGCCCGACACCCGCCGCCTGCTGGACGCGCTGATCGATCAGGGGGCGCTCGCCATCGAGCGGGTGCGTCTCGTGGAGGACATGGAGCGGGCGAAGCGCACCATGGAGACGGACCGGCTGCGCACCGCGCTTCTCACCTCGATCTCGCACGACCTGAAGACGCCGCTCGCCGCTGTGCTGGGCGCCGCCGGGACGCTGCGCGATCTCTCCGACGCCCTGACGGCGTCGCAGAAGACCGAGCTGCTCGCCACCGTCATCGCAGAGTCCGAACGGCTCAACCGCTTCATCGCCAATCTGCTCGACATGACGCGGCTGGAGTCGGGTGCCGTCGCGCCCAATGCTGGGCTGTACGATCTCGGCGAGATCGTCGGCAGCGCGCTGCGCCGGGCGGACAAGATTCTCGCCGGCCATCGCGTCGCGGTCGAGATCGAGCCCGAGCTGCCGATGCTGGCGCTCGATGCGGTGCTGTTCGAGCAGGCCCTGTTCAATCTGCTGGACAACGCCGCCAAATACGCGCCCGACGGCACGACGGTTCGGGTCGTCGCCAGGCGGGAGGGCGGCACGGTCCGCCTGCAGGTGATCGACGAGGGGCCGGGGATTCCCGCCGCCGACGTCGAGCGCGTGTTCGAGAAGTTCTACCGCGCCCGCAAGGGCGACCATGTGCGGGCCGGGACGGGCCTCGGCCTCGCCATCGCGCGCGGCTTCGTCGAGGCCATGAACGGCAGCCTGACGGCGGCGAACCGGTCGGATCGGCCGGGGGCCGTGCTCACCATCGTGATGCCGGTGCCGGACGGATCGCCGCGCCTGGAGACGAACGCATGAGTGTCGGGACGGCCGCATGAGCGCTGCGACGAAGGTTCTGGTGATCGACGACGAGCCGCCCATCCGCAAGCTCCTGCGGATGGGGCTCGGCACGCGCGGATACGAGGTGCTCGAGGCCGGCACCGGCAAGGCGGCGCTCGCGCTTCTCGCGGACAAGCCGGAGCTGATCATTCTCGACCTCGGGCTGCCCGACATCGGCGGGCTCGAGCTTCTGCAGGCCATCCGGTCGAAGGACGAAGGCGTTCCCGTCGTGGTGCTGTCGAGCCGCGACGACGAGGCCGGCAAGGTGCAGGCCCTCGATCTCGGCGCCGACGACTACGTGACCAAGCCGTTCGGCATGGACGAGCTCTTGGCCCGCATGCGGGCGGCGCTGCGGCATCGGCTCCAGGCGCAGGGCGAGCGCCCGGTGTTCCGGCTCGGCGATCTGACCGTC
The DNA here is from genome assembly GCF_003258865.1 of Rhodoplanes roseus. Taxonomy (GTDB): domain Bacteria; phylum Pseudomonadota; class Alphaproteobacteria; order Rhizobiales; family Xanthobacteraceae; genus Rhodoplanes; species Rhodoplanes roseus. Next base: position 8,015 of record NZ_NPEX01000031.1, read on the forward strand.
GATCTCGTGCGTCGGATCGTCCGGGTCGGCGAGCGCGACATCAAGCTGTCGCCCAAGGAGTACGACCTGCTGCGCCTGCTGGTGCTGCATGCCGGCAAGGTGCTGACCCACAGGTTCCTGCTCGGCCGGCTGTGGGACGACTACACGGACGCGCAGTATCTGCGCGTCTATGTCCGCCAGCTTCGTCAGAAGATCGAGGCGGATCCGGAGCGGCCGCACTATGTGCTGACCGAGACCGGAGTCGGCTACCGGCTGCGCGCCCCGGACTGAACACCGCCGTCTGCTTCGGCGCACCGGACAGGATCGGCCTCTCGCCGTGATGCTGCGCCGCAACCATCCTCACGATTGCGTCATCGGCGGTCTGACCTGATCAGGACGCTCGGTAACAAGTTGCTCTTGCCCAAGCGGACGCCGCTACGCGCGCGCTGAATTTCCCCTTCTTTCTTGTTCGACGATCGCGCCGATCGCATTCGGCCTTGCCCGGAGGACTGCGTATTGACCGCCCTCCGAACCCTGTCATAGGGTGATCGCAATCCGGAAGTAATTCCGCAATCCGAAAGACGGCGACTGCCATGGCTCTTCCCGCAAAGTCGATGCCGTTCTCCCCGAGCCCGACGGTCGGGCTTCCGCGCCTCGATCCGAAGGAGGCCAAGAACTCCGTCCAGTCGCTGGCGAAGGGATTGCGCGTGCTCGAGTGCTTCTCGACCGGCGCCGACGAGATGACCCTCAGCGAGATCGCCGCCGCATCCGGGCTCGACGCCGGCACCACGTTCCGCATGCTCAACACCCTGGTCGCCCTCGGCTACGTGGCGCGGATCCCGGAAAGCCGCCGGTTCCGACTCTCGCTCAAGGTCCTGGACCTCGGCTTCAACGCGATCGCGCACCGCGATCTGCGCGCCACGGTGCGGCCGCTGCTCCAGTCGCTGGTCGACGAGGTGAGCGAGGCGGCGAGCTTCGCCGTGCTGGAAGACGGCGACGTGTTCTACATCGAGCGCGTGCGCGCCGGCTTCACCCGGCTCGGCGTCGACATCCGCATCGGCACGACCATGCAGGCGCACCGCACCTCGATCGGCCGCGCGATCCTCGCCTTCCTGCCGGAGAGCCGGCTGGAGCGCGCGCTCGCCGCGCCGCCCCGCCATCCGATGCCGACCGTCAGGCCGGTCGATCGCGCCAGCCTCGATCCCATCCTGGCCGCCATCCGGGCGGACGGCTATCTGCTCGAGGCGTCCGCCTTGTCCACCGAGTTGCGGCTTCTCGTCGTTCCCGTGGTTGGCGCCGACGGCTGGGCGACCGGCGCGATCAGCGTCGTGGCGCCGACGACCCAATCGTCCAACGACGATCTGAAGGCGCGCGCCCTGGAGCCGATGCGGGCGGCCGCGCGCCACATCGCCCGTGCCCAAGAGGCGAACGGAAGCACCAGCTTCGTCGCCGCGTCCTGAACTCCGTCGCCATCCGGCGACGTTCGCTGCGTCCCCCCTGAACCGATCTCAAAAGGAGAATGCGATGTCGACCAAGAACAAAATCGACCTCCGGGGCCTCGTTCCCGCGCCGGTCACTCCGTTCACCCGCGACGGCGCGATCGATCACGCCGCCATCCTCCGCCTGGGCTCCTGGCTCGGCAGCTTCAAGGGCGTGAAGGGCCTCGTCGTCCTCGGTCATGCCGGCGAAGGCACGTTCCTCACCGCCGACGAGCAGGCCTCGGTGATCGAGAGCTTCGTGAAGTCGACGGACGGCCGCGTCCCCGTCATCGCCGGCATCACGCTCGAAGGCACCGGCGTCGCCGCTCAGGAGGCGAAGCGTGCCATGAAGGCCGGCGCCAAGGCCGGCCTGCTGTATCCGTCGCACGGCTGGCTGCGCTTCGGCTATCAGAAGGGCGCCCCGCAGGACCGCTACAAGGCCGTCTACGAAGAGTCCGGCCTGCCGCTGATCCTGTTCCAGTATCCGGACGTGACCAAGGCGACCTACAATCTCGACACTCTGATGGAGATCGCCGCGCAGCCGGGCGTGTTCGCGATGAAGAACGGCGTGCGCAACATGCGCCGCTGGGACACCGAAATCCCGGTGATCCGCAAGGCCAATCCGGACCTGCAGGTCCTCACCTGCCACGACGAGTATCTGCTGCACACGATGTTCGACGTCGACGGCGCGCTGGTCGGCTACGGTAACATCGCGCCCGAGCTGCTGATCGCCCTCATCGAGGCCGGCAAGGCGCAGGACTATGTCAAGGCCCGCGCCCTGCACGATCGCCTGCTGCCGGTGACCAAGGCCGTCTATCACCGCGGCTCGCACATGGAAGGCACCGTGGCGCTCAAGCACGCCCTGGTCACCCGCGGCATCCTCGATCATGCGACTGTCCGCACCCCTCTGCTGCCGCTGCAGCCGGGCGCCGACGTCGAGATCGCCGAGGCCATGAAGTCGGCCGGCCTGGTCAGCGACAAGCCCGCCGCGATCGCGGCCTGAGGGCGAGAGCAGCGACGTCGCCCGGCGGCGTCGCGTCTCTCCTGGTCTACGCGACGACTGCCGGGCGGCGGCATGCGCCGCCCGGCCCCGCAGGCTCGCGAGTTCTTCTCCATCCCCCGGCGAGCCCACTCCGCGACCACAGGGGTTCCCAATGACCGCTCACGCCATCGCGGGCGCAAAGACCGCAACGCCGGCAGTCCAGCCGGCCGCCGGTCAAGCATCTCCCGAAGCCATTCAGATGCTGGTCGCTCGGATCGAGCGACTTCCCGTGTCCCGCCGCCTGATGCTCATCCGCGTCATCGTCGGCATCGCCACCTTCTTCGACGCCTACACGGTGCTGGCCATCGCCTTCGCGATGCCGGCGCTGGTCAGCGAGTGGAAGCTTTCCCCCTCCGAGGTCGGACTCATCATCTCGGCCGGCTATGTCGGTCAGCTCGTCGGCGCCATCTTCTTCGGATGGCTCGCGGAGAAAGTCGGCCGTCTGCACGTCCTCATGTTCACCATCCTCATGTTCGTCTCGATGGACATCGCCTGCCTGTTCGCCTGGAGCGGCGTGTCCATGATGGTGTTCCGCTTCTTTCAGGGCATCGGCACGGGTGCCGAGGTGCCGGTGGCGAGCGCCTACATCAACGAGTTCATCGGCGCCAAGAAGCGTGGCCGCTTCTTCCTCCTCTACGAGGTGATCTTCCCGATAGGCCTGATGTTCGCCGGGATGATCGGCTACTTCCTGGTGCCGATCTACGGCTGGAAAGCGATGTTCATCGTCGGGCTCGTTCCCTCGGTGCTCACCATCCCGCTGCGCTGGATGATGCCGGAATCCCCCCGCTGGCTCGCCTCGAAGGGGCGCATCGCCGAGGCCGACGCCGTCGTCGAGATGCTCGAGAAGGACATCACCAAGCGGGGCGGCGTGCTGCCCGCGCCGGTGGTGCGTCCGGTCGATCCGAAGGCGACCGCCCAGTCGGACTGGCGCGAGCTGTTCCGCGGCATCTATCTCAAGCGTACCCTGACCATCTGGGCGCTGTGGGTCTGCGCCTACATGATCAACAACGGCATGATCACCTGGCTGCCGACCCTCTATCGCTCGGTGTTCAAGCTGCCGCTGCAGACGTCGCTCGCCTACGGCTGGACCACCTCGGCCGTCGGCGTGCTCGCCTCGATCGCCTGCGCGCTGCTGATCGACAAGGTCGGCCGCCGGCCATGGTACATCGCCGCGTTCTTCCTGGCGACGATCCCGCTGCTGATGCTCGCGTTCCTCGGCGGCACCTCGGCCGTGCAGGTGCTGGTCCTCGCCACGATCGTCTACGCGATCCTGCAGACCATAGCCTTCTCGCTCTATCTCTATTCGGCCGAGCTATATCCGACGCGCCTGCGGGCGATCGGGACCGGCATGGGAAGCGCCTGGCTGCGGGCGGGCTCCTCGATCGGGCCCATCATGGTCGGCTTCCTGATGGCCGATTTCGGCATCCGCTACGTGTTCGCCGCCTTCGCCGCCGTGGCGGTGGTCGGCGGGATCGTCACGACTCTGCTGGCCATCGAGACCAAGGGCCGCGTGCTCGAGGAGCTCTCGCCCTGAGAACCGAGGAAGGCGGTCGACCCCTCCCGGGCCGGCCGCCTTCAACAGTCGTCTCTATTAAGAAATTATCACCTCAACGAAGCCCCATTTCTGGTATCAAGTGATTCAATGTTCGCCCTATGCGAGGGCATCATACCCGGATTGCCGCCCCTCGGCCCCGCTCTCGTGATTGGGACTTGCCGGAGCGGCGGTCCGCAGGGCACATGCCGCTGACATGTGCTCGGGGTATGAACGCTCCGGAATCGACCAGACAAGGCATCCTTCCCATGCGCCGCTTTCGCCGTGCCAAGATCGTCGCCACGATCGGCCCCGCCTCTTCGAGTCCGGAGGCTCTCCGCGCCCTGTTTCTCGCCGGCGTCGACACGTTCCGACTGAATTTCAGCCACGGCTCGCACGACGATCACGCCAAGGTGCACGCCGCGATCCGGGCCCTGGAGGCCGATACCGGATCGACGATCGGCATCCTGCAGGATCTGCAGGGCCCGAAGATCCGCGTCGGCACCATCCAGGGCGGCAGCATCAAGGTGGCGGCCGGCGAGAAGATCCGCTTCGTCCGTCACGGGCAGGACGGCACGGCCCAGTCGATTCCGCTGCCGCATCCTGAAATCTTCGAAGCCGTCGTTCCGGGCCACGATCTCCTGATCGACGACGGGCGCGTGCGGGTGCGCGTCACCGGAATCACGTCCGACTTCATCGATGCGCAGGTGATCCTGGGCGGCGTGATCTCCAACCGCAAAGGCGTGAACCTGCCCGGCACGATCCTCAACGTCTCGCCGCTCACCGAGAAGGATCGCAAGGATCTCGAATTCGGCCTGTCGCTCGGCGTCGACTGGGTCGCGCTGTCCTTCGTGCAGAAGCCGTCCGACGTGATCGAGGCGCGCGGGCTGATCGGCGATCGCGCCGGCTTGGTGTCCAAGATCGAGAAGCCCGCCGCGATCGAGAGCATCGACGACATCCTGAGACTGTCCGACGGCGTCATGGTGGCGCGCGGCGATCTCGGCGTCGAGATCCCGCACGAGGATGTTCCGGGCCGCCAGAAGGAGCTCGTCCGGGCGTGCCGCCAGGCGGCCAAGCCCGTCATCGTCGCGACCCAGATGCTCGATTCCATGGTCGGCGCGCCGACCCCGACGCGTGCCGAGGCCTCCGACGTCGCCACCGCCATCTACGACGGCGCCGATGCCGTCATGCTCTCGGCGGAATCGGCGACCGGGAGCTATCCGGTCGAGACCGTCGCGATGATGGACCGGATCATCCGGGCGACGGAATCGCACAAGCTCTACCGCTCCATCGTCCAGGCCTCGCAGCCGGACAACGAGCAGACGCCGCCGCACGCCGTCGCGGCGCTGGCGGCCGACTTGGCCGAGACGGTCGAGGCGCCCGTGATCGTCGCCTTCACGTCCTCGGGCACGACCGCGACGCGCATCGCGCGCAAGCGCCCGGGCCTGCCGATCCTGGCGATCACGCCGCATCAGTCGACGGCCCGCCGCATGACCTTGTTGTGGGGCGTCCACGCGGCTCTCTCGGGCGACGTCGTCTCGTACGAGGAGATGGTCGAGCGCGGCGCGTCGACGGCCCGCAAAGAGGAGTTCGCGGCGGCCGGCGACTGCATCGTCATCGTCGCCGGCGTTCCGTTCGGGCGGGCCGGCACGACGAACAACATCCGGGTCGTGACCATCCCGCACGGCTGAGACGGGCCGGGCGGCCGCGCGCGGACGCTTCGGTCTTCCCACAGCAAAACGGAGCGGACCGAGGTCCGCTCCGTTCGCGTTTCAGGCCTGCCGCCGGCTCACGCGGCGCGGTGGTAGGTCTTGTATTGCGGCTCCCAGATCGCCTCGGCGATCAGGCGCTCGGCATTGTCGACGTCGAAGTCCGGCGCGAGGCCTTCGCGGTGGGCCTGCAGCGCCACCGCGAGGGCGATCTTCGCCGAGACCTCGCGCAGCGCGCTGACCGGCGGCAGCAGGGGTGCGTTCGGATCGAGCCGCGACGGCGACATCTCCGCGAGCGTGCGGGCCGCGGTGAGGAACAGCGTGTCGGTCACGCGCCGCGCCTTGGCGGTGACGATGCCGAGCCCCAGGCCGGGGAAGATGTAGGCGTTGTTGACCTGGTCGACACGCTTCTGCACGCCGCCGACCGACACCGGCGCGAACGGGCTTCCGGTGCCGATCACGGCGCGGCCGCCGGTCCACGCCATCAGGTCGGCCGGAACCGCCTCGCTCTGCGAGGTCGGGTTGGACAGCGGGAAGATCACGGGCCGGTCGACGTGCTTCGCCATCTCGCGCACGACCGCCTCGCTGAACAGGCCGGCCTGTCCGCTGACGCCGATCAGCATGGTCGGACGGGCGTGACGGATCACCTCCTCGAGCCCGATGGCCTCGCGGTTCTCGACCGTCCAGTCGGCGACGCGCGACCGCGGCTGCGCGAACGGCACCTGATAAGGCTGCAGGCGGTTGCTTCCTTCGACCAGCAGGCCACGGCTGCCGGTGAGATAGAATCGGCGGCGCGCCTCCTCCTCGGGGATGCCGGCCTCGACCATGGCCTTCACCAGCAGGCCGGCGATTCCCGAGCCGGCGCCGCCGGATCCGACCATGACGACGGTCTGGTCGCGTAGATCCTGGCGGGCCGCCGAGAGGGCGGAGAGCAGGGTGCCGCACACCACCGCGGCCGTACCCTGGATGTCGTCGTTGAACGTGCACAGTCGGTCGCGGTATCGGTCCAGGAAACGGCTGGCATTGGGACCGGCGAAGTCTTCCCATTGCAGCAGGACGTGCGGCCAGCGGGCCTCGACGGCCGACACGAAGGCCTCGACGAACTCCTCGTACTCGGCGCCACGTACCCGCTCGTGCCGCCAGCCGATATAGAGCGGATCATCGCGCAGGGCTTGGTTGTCGGTGCCGACGTCGAGCGTGATCGGCAGCGTGCGCGACGGATCGATGCCGCCCGCCGCAGTGTAGAGCGCGAGCTTCCCGATCGGAATGCCCATGCCGCCGGCGCCGAGATCGCCGAGGCCCAGGATGCGCTCGCCGTCGGTGACGACGATCGTCTGCACGTCGTCGAAACGCGGCTGCGAGAGGATCTTGGCGATCTGGTCGCGATACGGAAGGCTCAGATAGAGGCCGCGCGGCCGTCGATAGATGTGGCTGAAGCGCTGACACCCGAGGCCCACCGTCGGCGTGTAGACGATCGGCAGCATCTCCTCGAGATGCCGCGTCAGCAGCGCGTAATACAGCGTCTCGTTGATGTCCTGGAGGCCGCGCAGGAAGATGTAGCGGGCGAGGTCGTCCTGAAGGTTCCGGAAGGCTGTCATCCGGCGCTCGACCTGTTGATCGAGGGTCGCGATGTGCGGCGGAAGCAGTCCGTGAAGCGCGAACGCGTCCCGCTCGGCTTCCGTGAACGCTGTGCCCTTGTTGAGGATCGGATCGCTGAACAGCTCGTATCCGAATCGATTGACGTTGCGCATCGCTGCTCCTGACGCCTCTGCGTGCTCGATTTTGACGTTTCGCTGGACTTCGCATCCGGACCGGCCGGGCGTGAAGCCGACACGAGCACCATGGGACGTCCACGGGACGCTCGTATCAGATCGAACAGAACGGCAGGCTGATCATCTGATCAGAACCGCAGGGAGTGCTTTCACGCTGCGGCCGCGCGTCGTCGACCCTTCGGCGAACGCATATGCGTTCGCCCGGGAGCGATCTACCACGATCGTGGCGCATCAGGGCATCAACTTTTCTCGGAGATGTGCAAAATCGCTTTGGGACGAGCGGATCCGGTATGCGCGACGCCGCGTGATCTCTGGATGTGCAGGATGCTGGCTTTGCGGGCATGCGGAGGGACGCCCCGCGATCGGCCGCGGTACGGCCGAGTGATGCCGGCATGCGGACCGATGGTGCCTCCTACGTATTTGCCCCGGCCTCCCCGCGTTGACAGTATTGGGGCAGTTCGCTACGTTGACACCAATAACGCGAAAACAACTTCGCGATCCGAAACGAGGAAGCGGCCATGACCATCCGTGCCAAGTCCGCGCGGACCCCGTCGACATCGGTGGTCGGCTTTCCTCGCCTCGATCCCAAGGAGGCGAAAAGCTCCGTCCAGTCGCTCGCCAAAGGGCTGCGCGTGCTCGAGGCATTCTCGGGTGACGCCGAGGAAATGACGCTGAGCGAAGTCGCCGCCGCGTCGGGGCTCGATGCGGGCACCACGTTCCGCATGCTCAACACCCTGGTCGCGCTCGGCTACGTCGCACGGATCCCGGAGAGCCGGCGCTTCCGGCTGTCCCTCAAGGTGCTCGACCTCGGCTTCAACGCGATCGCGCACAAGGATCTGCGCGCCCTGGTGCGACCTCTTCTGCAGACGCTCGTCGACGAGGTCAGCGAGGCGGCCAGCTTCGCGGTGCTGGAAGCCGGCGACGTGCTCTACATCGAGCGCGTACGCGCCGGCTTCACGCGGCTCGGCGTCGACATCCGGATCGGCACGACCATGCAGGCGCATCGCACCTCGATCGGCCGCGCCATCCTGGCCTTCCTGCCCGAAGCCCGGGTGGAGCGCGCCCTGGCGGCGACGCCGCGTCACCCGACGCCGTCGGTCCGGGCGCCCGATCGGGCCGAGCTCGACGCGATGCTCGCGGCGATCCGCCGGGACGGCCACGTGGTCGAGGAATCTGCCGTCACGGTCGGCCTGCGTCTGCTCGCCGTTCCGGTGATCGGCGTCGACGGCTGGGCGACCGGCGCGATCAGCGTCGTCGCCCCCGCGATCCAGTCGTCCGACGAGGATCTGAAGACCCGTGCGCTCGCTCCCATGCTGGAAGCGGCGCGCCAGATTGCCCGTGCCCAGGAAGCGATCGGCAGCACCAGCTTCGTCGCCGGTCGCTGATCCGTTCGGATCACCTGCGTTCCCCGCACTGCCGTTCCTGCACTGCCCATTCCTGTACTGCGCGTCCTGCACTGCCGCGTCCCGGACCGAACAGGCCGGGGTCTTCCACCCCCGACGACCACAGGGAGAATCACATGGCTGCCGTGTACAAAGGCATCTTTCCGGCTCTGCAATGCCCGTTCACCGACAAGCTCGCCATCGACGAGCCGGAGCTGCGCAAGTTCTCGAGCTGGCTGGCGAGCCACCATGGCATCGGCGGCCTGGTGACCAACGGCCACACCGGCGAGGTGTTCGCGCTCACCGGCAAGCAGCGCGCCGAGGTGACCCGCATCGTCGCCGACGAGGTGAAGGGCAAGCTTCCGGTGATCTCGGGCCTGTGCTGCGAAGGCATCGCCGAGGCGGCCGAGCATGCCGTGATGGCGCGCGAGGCGGGCGCCACCGGTCTGCTCGTGATGCCGCCGCACGGCTGGCTGCGGTTCGGCATGGAGCAGCCCAACAATGTCGTCGACTACTTCACGGCGATCGGCGAGGCCTCCGGCCTCGATCAGGTGGTGCACATCTATCCGGCCTGGACGCGTGCGTCCTACAGCTTCGAGACCCTCGCCCAGCTCGCCCGCCTGCCGTGGGTGAAGTGCATGAAGGTCGGCACGCGCGACATGAACAAGTACGCGCGCGACCTGATGACGATCAAGGCCGCCGATCCGAGCGTGACGGTGGTGACGTGCCACGACGAGTACCTGCTCGCCTCCATGGTCCAGGGCGTCGACGGCGCGCTGGTCGGCTTCGCCTCGTTCATTCCGCAACAGATCATCGACCTCTACGCCGCCGTACAGGCGGGCGATCTGAAGAAGGCGCAGCAGATCCAGGCCTGGATCCTGCCGCTGAAGGACGTGGTCTACGGCGGCGGCGAACCGACCGGCGGGGCCCATGCCCGGATGAAGATGGCCATGTATCTGGCCGGCATCCTGAAGTCGCCGCGCGTCCAGCCGCCGACCCGTTTGCCCGAAGGCGACGAGCTGAAGGCGATCGAGGCTGCCGTCCGTAACGCCGGCCTGCTGCAGCGCGCTGCGGCCTGACGCCGCTTTCGGCGCGTTCGTCTCGGGTGCGCCGCCACCCCCTGCCAGCCTTGCCGCCCGCACGCGGGCGGCACCGTGCCACCGCGCGCGAGCGCCTGCAGTCTGGAGGACAGGTTCATGTTGGATAGACGCGACTTCCTCGTCACCGCCGCCGCCGCCGCCGCCGGCACCGCGCTCGGAGCTCCGTTCGCGGGCGCGCAGAACGCCGACTTTCCCAACCGCACGATCCGGCTCGTGGTGCCGTTCGCGCCGGGCGGCGGCGTCGACGTGTTCGCACGACTGCTGGCCGAGAAGATCAAGGAGAAGAACGGCGTCACCGTCGTGGTCGAGAACCGCGGCGGGGCCAACGGCTCGATCGGCGGCGCCGCCGTGCGGAGCGCGGACCCGGATGGCTACACGCTGCTGTTCTCGGCCGCCACGCACGTGATGGCGAAACAGGTGATGCGCAACCCGCCTTACGATCCGGTCACCGACTTCGTGCCGGTCGCACGCGTCGGCGAAGCCCCCATGCTGGTCGTGATGGCGCCCGGCCTGCCGTTCAAGACGATCCGCGAGGTGGTCGCCGACGCCCGCAATCAGCCCGACAAGTGGACCTTCGCCACCTCGGCCCTGGGAGCGCCCGGTCATCTCGCCACGGTCGCATTCAACAAGCTCGCCGGCCTGAAGCTGACGATAGCGCCTTATCGTGGAACCGCGCCGGGCCTGACCGACGTCGCCGCCGGTCACGTTCAGCTGATGATCGATCCGGTGCTGGCGCTTCTGCCCATGGCCCGCAGCGGTAACGTCAAGGCGCTCGCCGTCACGGCTTCGAAACGCGTCGCCCTGGCGCCGGAGATTCCCACGGCTGCAGAAAGTGGAATGCCCGGCCTGGAATACGCCTCGTGGTACGGTGTCTGGGCGCCCAAGGGGACGCCGAACGACGTGGTCGCCTGGCTCAACAAGGCGTGCAACGAAGCGGCCGTCGAACTCGGCGCCACGGGGCGGCTCGCCGAGCTCGGCATCGAGCCGGTCACCAACACGCCGGACGAGTTCGCGCGGTTCATCGCGAAGGACGTTCAGCGAAACACCGAGCTTTTGCAGTCGGTGAACTTCGAGCCGGTCTGACCGCGGCTGTTCGCGTGAGCGTCGGGCCGCGGCGCGGCGGGACGACGCTCACGGGCGTCAATGTGCGGCGCCCGAAAAATCATGCAGCACACGATTCTCGGCGATCCGCACCGTGCTGGTCGTCTGCGGCGTGTTGCGCGAGCGGCCGACGAAGCGCGGCACGCCGTCGCTGACGACCGCGCCGACCGCCGTGATGTCGCCGTTCGCCAGGGCCGAGAGGGCGTCGTTCTTCGAGCCGCCCGCGCAGGCGTCGATCACCACCAGATCGGCATCCCGACCGGGCGCGATCACGCCGGAGTTCAGCCCATAGGTTCGCGCGTTGTTGCCGGTCGCGGCGGCGATCGCCACCTCCGGAGAGAGGCCGCCCAGGCTGGCGAGATGCGAGATCGTGTACAGCATGCCGAGCGGCATGATGCCGCTGCCGGTCGGCGTGTCGGTCGCGACGAGCAGCCGATCGAGTGCGGCGGCCTCCGTGAGAAGCTTGGCGCAGAGCAGGGTGGTGCGCAGATTGCCGGCCGTGCAGACCTGCAGGGCCATGTCGGATTCGTTCACCAGCCGCGGATAGTCCTCGTCCGGCATCGCGATCGGGCCGCCATTGGTGTGGAACGAGACGTTCGGCCGCAGCCGCAGCAGATGGTCCGCCCAGATGCCGGACGAACCGGGGATCGACGAGCCGCCGGTGTGCACCAGCGTCACCATGCCGAGCTCGCGCGCCCAGGCGATCTGCTCCTCGTAGCCGAACGGCGTCGGGAACGCGCCGAAGCCGGCCTTGGCGAGCCACACGCCCTCCGCGCGGATCTCGGCCAGATCGGCGCGCGTGAGTCCGGGCTCGAGGATGACGGCGCCGGCATGGACCCGCATGCCGCCGGGCCGATAGTCGAGGAAACATTTGCGCGCGGCGACGGCGAGCGCCTTCACGCCCGCCGGATCCTTGGGTCGGCCCGGTACATGTACCTCGGAGGCCGTGATGGCGGTCGTGACTCCGCCGTGCAGGTAGCTCTCGAGAAAGCCGACGGTCTTCTGCCGGGGCGTGTAGTCGCCGAACGTGATGTGCACGTGGCTGTCGATGAGACCCGGAATCACCACGCAGCCGCCGGCGTCGATCACCACGTCGCAACCGCGCAGCGCCTCGGCGGCAGCCTCGCCCACATGGGCGATGCGCCCGCCGTCGCAGACGATCGTGTCGCCGGCGGCGAACGGCTGGCGATGGTCGCCGCTGATGATCCGACCGATATTGGTGATGCCGGTCCGCATGTGCCCCTTCGCTCCGACTCGCCCGCGCCGATCGCTCAGGCCGGCTGCAGCTTTTTCTGCGCCGCGATCGACTCTGCATAGCTCATGCCGCCGACCCGCGCATTGAGGCGGCCGCGATTGGCGAGGCAGAAGATGAGCGCGATTTCATCAGGGAGTGGCGCGTCCGGCAGCACCAGGCTCATCCCGTCGTAGTGGGACCGCACGTAGACGTCGGTCTTGGCGTTCATCGGAACGTCGATGAGCGTGCCGGGCGCCGCGACCTTGGTCATCGACGAGATCCAGGCCGGGGCGTCGCCGATCGCGTCGCGGAACGGAGTGGCGAACGTCGTGGTGAGGAGCGCGTTGGCGTGCTCCTGCTCGCCGGAGAGGCCGACGATGCCGCCTTTGCCGTAGCTCTCGGCCGCATGCGGTCCGAGTGCTGCGATCGCCGCCTCCGCCATGCGGGCGCCGATCCCGCGGCTCGCCTCGACCATGGGCGAGAGGTCCTGAACGTAGCGACCGACATGCGGGTTGGGCACGACCGCGACGACGGCGACCTTGCGCAGGAGCCGATCGGCGGGACGGCCCGCATCGACGAACTTGTCGTCGACGATGGTGATGAGGCGGCGAATCGGAAAATCCATGAAGCGCTGCTCGATATCTAATGTTGACATATCGGCAAGGTTTCATATCGTCAGACAATCTGTCAAGGGAAAGACCTCGATGAGCGTGATGGGCCCCGGAATACTGTTCTCCGAAATGACGCCGCCGGAGGAGCTCGAGGAGACGTTCAACGAGTGGTACGACGGCGAGCACATTCCGGTGCGTATGGGAGCGCCCGGTTTCCTCAGCGCCCAGCGCTATCGCGACGGCGCGAGCCGCAACTACCTGGCCGTCTACGAGATGGACGGGCCCGAGGCGCTCGCCACGCCGGAATACGGCGCGATCAAGGGCCGGCCCTCGGAGCTGACGCGCAGCATCCTCGGTGCCGTGTCGGGGTTCACGCGCTATATCGGGCGCACCATCTCGGAGGCTGGGCAGGTCGGTGACACGCTGCTCGAAGCGCCCGTCCTCTATGCCGTCTTCTTCTCTGTTCCGCAGGACCGCTGCGCCGCCTTCGACGCGTGGTACGACCAGGACCACGCGCCGCTGCTCCTCTCCGACGAGCGCTGGCTCGGCATCCGGCGCTTCGACGTCGTCGACGGCGCGCCGCAGTCGTTCAACCGGCTGGCACTTCATTATCTCGCCGATCGCGCCGTGATGGAATCCGATGCCCGCCGCAAGGCGCGGGAGACCCCGTGGCGCGCCCGTCTCGCCGCGGAGCCCTGGTTCAAGGGCCACTACGTGATCTTCGATCGCCTCGGCCCGCGGCAACTGGCGAGGGCCGCATGACGGCGGCCGGCGGACCGGATGTCCTGAAGCTCGTTCGCGAGCCGGTCCCGGTCCGCGCGCTCGCCGCCGAGACGTTGCGCGAGGCCATCATCACGGGAAGCCTTGCTGCCCGGCGAGCGCCTCGTCGAAGCGACGCTCGCCAAACGCATGGGTGTGTCACGACCCTCGATTCGCGAGGCGCCGACCCAGCTCGCCGCCGAGAAGCTCGTCACCATCACGCCCAACAAGGGGCCGTCCGTCGCCGCCATCACCTGGTCGGACGCGCAGGACATCTATCACGTGCGCGCCCGCAGGGCGAACAGATGCGCCGCCTCGCGCCACGTGCAGGCGGCGGCCACCGCCGCGCGCGAGAGCCTGGACGGTCTGTCCGACCGGCTGCGAGGGCTTCAGGCAGGATGAGCGCCGCGTTCCGTGGCGGAACCGACGCACGAGCGCAAGACGGACGAGCTCAAGACGGATGGACGCAGGGATGGACAAGCGTGTTTTGATCGCCGGCGGCGGGCCGGTGGGACTGCTGTGCGCGTGGCTGCTCGGCCGGCGCGGAATTCCGGTGCGCCTGTTCGATGTCAACGACGGCCCGCAGGCCGATCCGCGCGCCGCGACGACCCATCCCGCGACCCTCGACCTGCTCGCCGACGACGGTCTTTCGGCCGACATGGCCCGGGTCGGCCTGGTCGCCCGTAAGTTCCAGTTCTGGGATCGTCCGGGCGCCGAGAAGGTCGCGGAGTTCGATCACGCCATTCTGTCGGATGTGACGAAGCATCCGTTCGTCGTCCAGTGCGAGCAGTTCAAGACGGCGCAACTCGTCCTCGATCGCCTCCGCGCGTGGCCGAATGTCGAGATCCTCTATCGTCACGAGGTGCTCACCGCGGCACAGTCCGCCGATGCCGTGGCCGTCGAGGTGCGCGGACCGGACGGCCGGGTGACGCGCCATTCCGGCGACTATCTGATCGGCGCCGACGGCGGCCGCAGCGTCGTTCGTAAGCAAGTCGATATTCCGTTCGAGGGCTTCACCTGGCCCGAGCGCTTCATCGTGCTGACGACGCCGCACGACTTCGAGGCCTCGCGGGGCCTGTGCTTCCGCAGCTACTGGGCCGACCCGGACGAGTGGTGCAACTGCTTCAAGGTCTCGCACAACGGACCGCCCGGCCTGTGGCGCTGCGTGTTCCCGACCGATCCTGAGATCGCGGAGGCCGAGCTGATGAGCGACGCCGCCGTGCAGGCGCGCATGCAGAAGTTCTTCCCGGCCGAGCGGCCCTACGAGATCGTCCACCGCAACCTCTACGTCACCCATCAGCGCGTCGCGACGACGTTCCGTAAGGGCAGGGTGCTGCTCGCCGGCGACGCCGCCCACGTCAACAATCCGATCGGCGGCATGGGCCTGAACGGCGGTCTGCAGGACGGCGCCAACCTGGCCGAGAAGCTGACCGCGCTGCTGCTCGACGGCGCGCCCGACACGCTGCTGGATCTCTACGATCTGCAACGGCGCACCGTGGCGACGGAGTTCGTGCAGGAGCAGACCATCGCCAACAAGAAGCGGCTGGAGGCACGTGATCCCGAGACGCGCCGCCAGAACCTGGACGAGCTGCGGGCGATCGCCGCCGATCCGGTGCGGGCGCGCCAGTTCCTGCTGCGTACCGCGATGATCGCCAGCCAGCGCCGCGTGGCCGACATGACCCTCGAACCCGCGTGAGACCGATGGCAAACGACACTCCCGGCCGGCCGACCGCCGCACCTTTCTGCTCCGCCTCCGACGCGTTCAAGGATGGAAGCGACACGCCGCGCAAGTTCCTGGAGCGGTGCCTGGAACGGCTCGAGGCCTGGGAACCCGCGATCGGGGCCTATGTCACCACCGATGTCGCGGGCGCGCGGGCGGCGGCCGACGCCTCGTCGGAGCGCTGGCGTGCCGGCCGGCCGCTCTCGACCATCGACGGCATGCCGGTCGGTATCAAGGACATCATCGACACGTTCGACCTGCCGACCCAGATGGGCTCGCCGATCTTCGACGGCTGGCAGGCGGGCCGCAACGCGGCGTCCGTGCTGGCGCTGTGCGACGCCGGCGCCGTGGTGGTGGGCAAGACGGTGACGACCGAGTTCGCCGCCACCGAGCCGCGCGGCACCCGCAATCCCTGGGACACGACGCGCACGCCCGGCGGATCGAGCAGCGGCTCCGCCGCCGCGGTCGCCACCGGGTCGGTTAGCGCCGCGCTCGGCACCCAGGTGATCGGCTCGATCGTGCGGCCGGCGAGCTATTGCGGCTGCGTCGGCTTCAAGCCGACGGTCGGCGCGATCAATCGCGGCGGCAGCCACGACTATCTGAGCCAGAGCGCCACCGGCGTGCTGGCGGCGTCGCTCACCGATGCCTGGCAGGTGATGATCGAGATGGCCGTCCGGGTCGGCGGCGATCCCGGCTTCGAGGGCCTGTTCGGCCCGCTGAAAATGCCGGCGCCCAAGAAGCCGGCCCGCGTCGCCGTGCTGGAGACGGCCGGCTGGGCGGTCGCGACCGACGCCGCGAAGGCGGTGCTGCACGACGCCGCCGAGCGGCTCGCCCGCCAGGGCCTCGCCGTGGTGACGCGGCGCACCGACCCACGGGTCGAGGCGGTCGAGCAGGGCATCGTCGACGCCTGGCCGCTCTCGAACCGCATCAACGCCTTCGAGTCGATCTGGCCCTACAAGGATTATCGCGCCCGCGACGCCGAGAAGCTGAGCCAGTCCTGCCGCGACCGGCTGGACGAGGCGGCGACCATCGGGCTCGACGGCTATCGGGCGGCGCTCGCCGAGCGCAATCGGGTGCGCGCCCTCTACACGGCGCTCGCCGCCGATTGCGACGCCTGCATCGCGCTGCCGGCGCCGAGCGCCGCGCCGGTGGGCCTGCGGCCGACTGGGAACCCGATCTGCGTCGTTCCGGGATCGCTGCTCGGCGTGCCGGCCCTCTCGGTGCCGCTTTTCCAGGAGGCGGGGCTGCCGATGGGGCTCCAGGTGCTGGGCTTCGTCGATGGCGACGCCGACAGCTTCGCGATCTCGGCCTGGCTGAGCGACGCGCTCGGGCACGCCGATGCGTGAGCCGCCGGCGCTGCACCCGGCGCTGTCGCGCTGGATCGAGGATGCGGGGCTGCCGCGCGCCTATCCGGATCTGCACGACCATCTGTTGGCGCTCGCCCGCGCCGGCCTGCTGGTCGTGGTCGACGAGCCGATCAACAAAGACACCGAGATGCACCCGCTGGTGCGGTGGCAGTATCGCGGCGGCATCTCCGAGCCCGACCGCAAGGCCTTCCTGTTCACCCAGCCGACCGATTCCAAGGGGCGCCGCTACGACGGCGCCGTGCTGGTCGCGGGGCTCGCCGCCAATCCGGAGGTGTATCGCATCGGCTTCGGACGGCCGCTCGAGGAGATCGGCCGCACCTGGGTCGCCGCCATCGCCACGCCGATCCCGCCGACCCTCGTCGAGACCGCTCCGTGCCAGGAGATCGTGGTGACGGGGGCGGATCTCGATCGCGACGGGCATTCGCTCGACGGTCTGCCGGTGCCGATCTCGACGCCGGGATTCGACAACGCGCCCTATCTGTCGGCCGGGCACTACATCACCAAGGATCCCGACACCGGCGTGCAGAACGTCGGCAACTATCGCGGCCAGCTCAAGGGGCCGCGGTGCCTCGGCATGAACCCGTCGGTCGAGCTGCGCGCCGGCATCTACGCGCACTGGCTGAAATACAAGGCGCGCGGCGAGCCGATGCCCTGCGCCGTGGTGGTCGGCTGCCCGCCCGCCGTGTCCTACGCCTCGGTGCAGAAGATGCCCGAGCATCTCGACGAGCTGGCGGTGGCGGGCGCCCTGGTCGGCAGCCCGATCAACGTGACGCGTGCCCGGACGGTCGACCTCCTGGTTCCGGCCGAGGCCGAGTACGTGATCGAAGGCTTCATCGCCACCGACATGCTGGAGCCCGAGGCGCCGTTCGGCGAATCGCACGGCTACGTCAATCTGCAGGAGTACAACGCCTATATGGAGGTGACGGCGATCACGCGCCGCCGCAACCCGATCCTCACCTCCTTCATCAGCCAGGTGACGCCGAGCGAATCCAGCGTGATCCGCAAGGCCGCGATGGAGCCGATGTTCCTCCATCACCTGAGGACCGCCCTGTCGATCCGCGGCGTCAAACGCGTCGCGATGCACGAGCCGCTGACCAGTTTGTATGCAGTGTTGGCGATCCAGTTCGAGCGCGGGGTGCCGGAGACCGAGGTGTGGCGCGCCCTCTACGGCGCCTCGACCCTGCACCGCTTCGCCGGAAAGTGGATCGTCGCGGTCGACGAGGACATCGATCCGGAGAACGCCGACGCGCTGTTCTGGGCCATGTCCTACCGCTGTCAGCCGCAGCACGATCTGCGCGTGCTCGATCACAAGGATCCGGGCCACGGCCCGAAAGGCCCGCGCGACGCGGGCGAAAGCGCGTCGGTGCTGATCAACGCGCTGCTGAAAGGTGTCTTCGCACCGGTCGCGCTGCCCCGTCGCGAGTTCATGGAGAACGCGAGGGCGATCTGGGAGCGTCTCGGCCTGCCGGCGCTCGAGCCGGAGGCGCCGTGGCACGGCTACGAGCTGGGGCACTGGCCGGAGGCGCTGGCGCGCCAGGCCAGGCTCGCCGTGCAGAGCGATTACTTCGCGGTTGGTACGGAGCTTGCAAAACTCCGCCGCAGCGACGTGGCGATGAACGCGCCCGTCGCGCCGACCCCCGACCACGGACACGGCTGACGTCCGGTTGCGCAAGCGAGGAGATCCCATGAGCTCACGAACGAACTGTTCCCTCCGGAGCGTCGTGCTGCTCGCGATGGCGATGCTTCCGGCCGCAGCGGGCGCGGCCGAGCTGAAGCCGTGGCGGCACGGTGTCGTCGAGGCGAAGAGCGACGCCGGCTTCGTGTTCATGGCGGCCAAGGGCGGCTTCGCCGAGAAGCAGGGCCTCGACCTGCAGATGATCCAGTTCAAGGGCGATGCGCTGGCGCTGCGCGCCCTGCTGGCCGGCGAGCTGGACAGCTACGAGGGCAGCCCCGGCGCGCCGCTGATCGCCGGCTCGCGCGGCGCCGACGTCAAGATCACGGGCTGCTACTGGCCCGGCCTCACCTACGCGATCTACGCCAAGCCGAGCATCGCCAGCGCCGCCGACCTGAAGGGCAAGACGATGGCCATCTCGGGCCCGGGCGCACTGCCGGATCTGTTCGCCCGCGCCGTGCTGGAGAAGAACGGCATCACCGGCAAGGAGGTGCAGTTCAGCGTGCTGGGCAGCGACGCCGACCGCTTCAAGGCCGTCACGGCCGGCATCGTCGACGCCTCCGCGGCGTCGACCGAGTATGTCGCCGTCGCCGGACAGTACGGCGTCAAGCTGCTGGTCCATGCCCACGATGTGGTGCCCGAGTACATTCGCTTCTGCACCTACGTCTCGGGCAAGACGCTGGCGCAGCGCGGCGACGACGCGGCGCGCTTCCTCGCCGCCGAGATGACGGCCTGGAGACACGCCCTCGACAATCGCGACAAGATGATCGCCGTCACCCGGGAGGTGACCGGTGCCAAGCCGGACGATCCGCGTCCCGGCCACGTCTACGACGAGGTGAAGCGCTACGAGGCGATCGATCCGACCATGCCGATCCAGGTCGAGAAGCTCACCTGGATGCGCGACCTGCTGATCAAGACCGGCAATCTGACGAAGCCCGTCGAGGTTCCGTCAATGATCGACGAGAAGCCGCGGGCCCGTGCGCTCGAGCTGCTCGGCAAGTGAGACGCGACGGCGGAGCGCTGCGCGCATCCGTCGATCCCCCCGGAGCGAACGAGAGCCCCCGTCGCGGGCTCCGAGGAGGCGAAAATGGGAGAAGTGAGCCTGGTCGACGTGTCCAAGCAGTTCACGTCGCGTGGATCGAATCCCCACACCGTGTTCGCCCTGCGGCGTGTCAGCTTCACCATCCGGGACGGCGAGGTCGCCGTCCTGATCGGGCCGAGCGGATGCGGCAAGACGACGGCGCTGCGCGTCGCGATGGGGCTGGAGCAGGCCAGCCACGGGCACGTGATGGTCGACGGACGCGAGGTGCACGGCTGCGGCCATGATCGCGGTATGGTGTTCCAGCACGCCGAGCTTCTGCCCTGGCTGACGGCGCTGCAGAACGTCGCGTTCGGTCTCGAGATGAAGGGCATGCGCGGGGCCGCCCTGCACGACACGGCGATGCGCTATCTCGAGCTCGTCGGCCTCAAGGACTCCTGGAACCGGCGACCTCATCAGCTCTCGGGCGGCATGCGTCAGCGCGTCGGCATCGCGCGCGCGCTGGCGATCGACCCCAAGGTGCTGCTGATGGACGAGCCGTTCGGCGCGCTCGACGCGCAGACCCGCGAGTCGCTGCAGGTCGAGCTGCTCGACATCCAGGCCCGCACCGGCAAGA
This sequence comes from Rhodoplanes roseus, assembly GCF_003258865.1. Classification (GTDB taxonomy): domain Bacteria; phylum Pseudomonadota; class Alphaproteobacteria; order Rhizobiales; family Xanthobacteraceae; genus Rhodoplanes; species Rhodoplanes roseus. The sequence continues at coordinate 28,127 of NZ_NPEX01000031.1, forward strand.
CGATCCTGTTCGTCACCCACGATCTCGACGAGGCCGTGCTGCTCGCCGACCGTGTCGTGGTGATGCGCGACGGCGAGCTCCAGGAGATCGTCGATGTCGCGCTGCCGCGGCCGCGCGGCGACATCGGCGCGCTGCGCAGCTCGCCGGAGTTCGGCGCGATCCGCTACCGCATCTGGCAGGCCCTGCATCAGGCGCCGGCAGTGGTCCATTGACGTCCCCGGACCGCGAGGAGATCACCATGGTCGATCTGGCCGGACAGAATCTGTCGCTCGACGCCGCCGTGAGCCGCAGGGCCAAGCGCAGGCCGGTGCCGCGCTGGGTCATCACCTGCGCCACCATCGCGGCATTCGTGCTCGCCTGGGAGATCTTCGGGCGCGACGTCAACCCGGTGTTCGGCTCCTATCCGTCGGCCATCGCGGTCGCCGGCTGGGAGCTGATCGAGAGCGGCGAGCTCGGCAAGGCGTTGCTGGAGAGCGTCCAGCCCTTCGTCCTCGCCTATGCGCTCTCGATCGTGATCGGCGTGCCGCTCGGCCTGGTGCTAGGCCGCTCGCGCGTCGCCGAGGCGGCGCTCGGCATCTTCGTCACCGGCGCGCATGCGATGCCGCTGGTCGCGCTGGTGCCGCTGCTCGTGCTCTGGCTCGGCCTCGGCTTCTGGGTGAAGGTCGCCGTGATCTTCCTGATGTGCGTGTTCCCGATCGCGATCAACACCTGGCTCGGCGTGAAGGTCGTGTCGAAGTCGCTGATCGAGGTCGGGCGGGCCTTCGTGGCCTCCGACTTCGTGATCATGCGCCGCATCGTGCTGCCGGCGACGCTGCCCTACATCATGGCGGGGCTCAAGCTCGCGGTCGGCCGTGGCGTCGTCGCCATGGTGATCGCCGAGTTCTTCACCGCCATCTCGGGCCTCGGCGGCATCATCATCAACTCGGCCAACGCCTTCGACACGGCCCGGATGTTCGTTCCCATCGTGGTGCTGATGGTGCTGGCGACGCTCCTGAACGCGCTGGTCGGCGCGATCGAGAAGCGGGTCGCCCCGTGGCAGGCCGAGATGGCGGCGCACGACTGAGCACCCCGACCACGTGAAAACGCCGGCAACGGGATGCCGGCGTTTTCGTCGCGATCGTGAGGAGACGGTTACGCCGGCTCGCCTTGCAGCACCGGATAATCCGTGTAGCCCTTCGCGCCGCCGCCGTAGAAGGTCGCCTGGTCCGGCGTGTTCAGCGGAGCGCCACGGCGCAGGCGCTCGACCAGATCCGGATTGGCGATGAAGGCCTTGCCGAAGGCGACGAGATCGACGCGGCCCGCCGCGACAGCCTCTTCGGCCAGCGCCGGCGTGTAGCCGTTGTTGGCCATGTAGGCGCCCTTGAAGGCACGGCGCAGCGCGACAAAATCGAACGGGATGTTGTCGCGCGGTCCGCCGGTCGCCCCCTCGATGACGTGCAGATAGGCCGGCTCCAGCGTGTTCATGCGCGCCACCAGATGCCCGAACAGCGCCGAGGGATCGCTGTCGGCGATGTCGTTCGCCGGGCTCACCGGCGAGATGCGGATGCCGGTCCGCTCGCGGCCGATCTCGTCGATCACGGCGCCGAGAACGTCGAGGGTCAGCCGCACCCGGTTCTCCAGGGAGCCGCCGTACTCGTCGGTGCGCTTGTTGGTGCCGTCGCGCAGGAACTGGTCGAGCAGATAACCGTTCGCCGCATGGACCTCGACGCCGTCGAAGCCGGCCGCGATGGCGTTGGCCGCAGCGCTTCGGTAGGCCCCGACGATCCCCGGCAGCTCCTCGGTGCGCAGCGCGCGCGGTGTCGAGGTCTCGACGAACTGTCCGCCGGCCCAGGTCTTGGTCTTCGCCGCGATGGCGGAGGGTGCGACCGGCGGGCGGCCGCCCGGCTGCAGCGACACGTGCGAGACGCGACCCACGTGCCAGAGCTGGATGACGATGCGGCCACCCTTGGCATGCACGGCGTCCGTCACGGCGCGCCAGCCGGCGATCTGCTCGGGGGAGTGGATGCCCGGCGTCGCCTCGTAGCCCTGTCCTTCCGGACAGATCTGGCTCGCCTCGGTGATCAGCAGGCCGGCCGACGCGCGCTGCGCATAATATTCGGCGGCGAGCGGCCCGGCGACATTGCCGGCGGCGGCCCGGTTGCGGGTCAGCGGGGCCATGACGATGCGGTTGGGAAGGTCCATGCCGCCGAGCCGGAACGGCTGGAAGAGCTTGCCGGAAGGTCCGGGACTGGTCATCATGATGCCTCGTGACTCGCGTCGAAATTGCATGACGAACGACGCGCGCGGAGCGGGCCACGCCATCGCTGTGCGATCTGGGATGCCGGCCTGCGACATCCCGACCTCACTTGGGTGCAGTGCACGCGTTCGTCAATGGCGCGTGCGGAGTAGCGCGTTCACGGCCAGCACATGAACCCGATCACCGACCCGCGGCGGGGCGATGCCGAGGACGACGCCTCCAGCACCAAGCAGCGCTCGCTGCTGTCGCTCGCCGGAAGCCTGCTCGCGGAAATCAGCTTCCCGAAGCTGATCGTCGCCTGGATCCTTCTGATCGGACTTCCCGGGCTGCTGCTCGGGGTGGCGCCGGTGCTGTCGTCGATCTGGCTCTCCACCGTGTCGACCAAGATGGCCTATGCGCTGTCGGGCGTCTGGTCGGCGCTGGTGCTCGCCGCCGTGGTCGCCATCGGCTGGTTCGGTGGCCAGCGGCTGTTCCGTATCGCCGAGGGCAGCTTCTGGGCGCTCGCCTCCCTGGCCGTCCAGCCGCTCTACGCGTTCGCACGCGAGGCGTTCCGTCATCTCGCGGAGGCCGTGCTGGCGCGCGGCGCCGGCCAGGCCCGCCGGGCCCGGCTGCGCGCCGTCTCCGCCGCCGTCGCCGGTGCCGTGGTCGCCGTGCCGGCCGTGCTGCTGATCGTGTGGCTGTGGCCGTCGACCCATTGGGTCGGCACCATGGCGGACCTCGCGGCACCGGGCCGGCTCGCGCTCACGGCGGTCGCCAACGGCGCCGTTCTGGTCGCCGGCTATTTCGCCGCGGCGGCGCTGGTGTGGGGCGTCGCCGACGCCACAATGGATCAGCCGAAGACGCTGCATTTCGCCGCGGGCGATGCCGCAGCCGGTCCGCGCCGGTGGCGCGTCGCGCATCTGTCCGACATCCACATCGTCGGCGAGCGGTGGGGCTATCGCATCGAATGCGGCCGGTCGGGGCCGCGCGGCAACGACCGTCTGCACCGGGTGTTCGCGCGGCTTGACGCGATCCACGCGGCCTCGCCGCTCGATCTCGTGCTGATCACGGGCGACGTCACCGATGCGGGACGCTCCGCCGAATGGGCCGAGTTCTTCGATGCGCTGGCGCCCTATCCGGCGATCGCCGCGCGCCTGCTGATCCAGCCCGGCAATCACGACGTCAACGTGGTCGATCGCGCCAATCCGGCGCGGCTCGACCTGCCGTTCAGCCCGAGCAAGCGTCTCCGCCAGGTGCGGGCGTTGTCCGCCATGGCGGCCGTGCAGGGGGGCCGCGTGCGCGTCGTCGACTTGCCGGCCCAAACCCTCGGCCCGACCCTGGACGAGGCGCTGGCGCCGCATCGAAAGATGCTGCGGTCCTTCGCCGACACGGGCGCCGTCCGCAAGGTCACGGCCGTGGGCGATCTGTGGGCGCGCCTGTTCCCGATGGTGCTGCCGCCCGAGACGCCGGACGGCCTCGGCGTCGTGCTGCTCGATTCCAACGCGGACTCGCACTTCTCCTTCACCAATGCGCTGGGCCTGGTCTCGACCGAGCAGATGCGCAGGGTCGAGATCGCCGTCGAGGCGTATCCCGAGGCATCGTGGATCGTCGCGCTCCACCATCACGTGGTCGAGTATCCGATGCCGGCGAAGCAGCTCTCGGAGCGGATCGGCACCGCGCTCGTCAACGGAAGCTGGTTCGTGCGCCGGCTGCAGCGGGGCGTGCCCGGCGCCGTGGTGATGCACGGTCACCGGCACATCGATTGGATCGGCACCTGCGGCGCGCTGCGCGTGGTGTCGGCGCCGTCGCCCGTCATGGAAGCGACCGACGAGCGCGACACCTGCTTCTATGTCCACACGCTGGCGGCCGGCGAGGCCGGGCGGCCGGTCATGCTCGCGCCCGAGCGGATCGTCATCCCGGGCGTCGGGCCGTGAGGTGAGTTGCGGCCGCACTCACACGGGCGTCGGCTCTGGATCGGGCGGCGGCTCGCCCGCCAGCAGGGCGGCGACCCAGCGGCTGCCGTCGTACTGCTCGCACACGGTCAGGATCGCGATCACGATCGGCACGCCCATGAACGCTCCGGCGATGCCCCACAGGAAGCTCCACAGGAACACGGCGAGCAGCACCACGAACGGCGATACCGACAGCGCGCTGCCGGCGACCCGGGGCTCGAGATAGCTGCCGACCACGAACTGGATCAGGTTCAGGCAGGCGAACACCGCCAGCATCGTCTCCCAGGATTCGAAATGCGCCAGCGCGAACAGGGTCGGCGCCAGCGTCGCCACGAACGGTCCGATGAACGGGATGTAGTTGAGCGCGAAGGCGATGACGCCCCATTCGGCGGCGAGCGGCAGGCCGATCGCCCAAGCGAAGGCGGTGACCAGCGCGCCCGTCATCACGCTCATCACGGTGCGCACGAGCATGTATTTCTGCAGCTTCGCGGCCGTCGTGGCGCCGGCCCGGACGAGCTTTTCGCCGGCCTGCGGTGAACCGATCCGACGCAGCTTGCGGGCCGTGTCCTCGACCTCGAGCAGGCCGAGGATCAGGAACACCAGCGCCACCACGGAGAAGCTCGCGACGCTCTGCAGCCGCGTGGCGATCCCCTGGATGGTGCGCACCATCCAGCTCACGCTGAAGAAGTCGCTGAACACGCCGGTCACCACGAAACCGTGACCTTCGAGCCATGCGGTCGCCTGCTGATACATGGCCTGGAAGCGCGCCGTGTCGGCGATCAGCCAGCGCGCGGCACGGCCGAAGCCCCAGCCGATCAGGGTGGCGAGGCCGGTCAGTACGACCGCGACGGCGACGACCGTGATCAGGAGCGCCACCAGCCTGGGCAGGCGGGCCTGCAGGGCGGCCTGCACGGGCCAGACGACCGCGACGACGAACAGCGCGAACACGACGGGCGCCAGGATGACGCGGCCGTAATAGAGCGCGATGAGCACCAGCACGGTGGTGCACACGGCCAGCATGGTCAGATGTCCGCGATGGATCGTCATGGTGCCTCGCTCGGCCGGTCGGGGTGGTCGGGCTCAGGCGTCGGGTGCGCCGGGGAGCTTGCGCCAGAAGCAGTCGCGGAAGCAGCATCCGGTGATGCCGCCCTCCAGGCGTTCGCCGATCCGCGTCAGCCGACCTTCGAGACCGGAGGCTGCGATCGGCTTGGCGACAGGATAGCAGGCGTTGAGACCGAGCCCGAAGGCGAAATCCGCGGCGGCGGTTCGCACCGCGTGGTTGCCCGCGCCGGTGAGCAGGATCGGGGCCGCGTAGCGGATATTGGCGAGCGCGCGCAGGAAACCGGCGACCGGGATGTCCTCGACCACGACATCGGTGAGGATGCAGTCGAAATTCTCGCTTCCGAGCAGCGCCTTGCCGTCCACATAGGTCGCCGCACCGATCGCCGCCCAGCCGGCACGATCGGCGATCGCGCAAACGGTCCGGCGCAGAGTGGGATCGTCGTCGAGCACGAGCAGGCCGCGTCGCCACGGCAGCGGCGAAGGCTTCGGCCGAAGCGCGCTCGAACTGGTCGCCACCCGTCGTCTCCTGGTAGCCCTATTGGCGCGTGCCATCCGCGACGACTATCCCGGCCGGACCGCTCGACGACCGATCATGCATAGGGTTCGCTGAAAAGGAGTTAATACCCCGCCCACCCGTCAAGGTGGTCGGCCGCGCGGGATCGTTCGAGGGCCGCGGCGGGACGCCGCATTCTCCCGGCAAAATTGCGGGGCAGGCCTTGCGGCGGCAGCGCTACCGCGGAGCTCGGCCCAGCGTGTAAGAGGGCCGGAGCGAAAGCAAAAAACGAGGAAACTGCCATGGATCGACTGCACGGAAAGGTCGCCATCGTCACCGGGGCGGGCGGCGGCATCGGCGGCGCCATCACGCGTCAGTTCGCCGCCGAAGGAGCCGCCGTGGTGGCGATCGACATCGCGGCCGAGCCGCTTGACGGCATCGTCGCGGCCGTGCGGGCGGATGGCGGCCGGATCGTCCCGCTCGTCGCCGACGTGGCGGAGGAGGAGACCTCCGAGGCCGCGGTGGCGCGCGCCGTCGCCGACTTCGGCCGCCTCGACGTGGTGGTCTCCAACGCCGTGTTCGACCTGCCGCTGGCGCCGCTGACCACGCTGTCGCTCGCCGACTGGCGGCGAACCTTCGCGGTCAATCTCGACTCGTCCTTCCTGCTGTCCAAGCACGCCATCCCGGTGATGGAGCGGGGCGGGGGCGGCAGCATCATCCTGGTGGCCTCGCAGCAGGCCCGCGTCGCCCGTCCCGGCCGGCCCTGGTATTGCGCCGCCAAGGGTGCGCTGGTGCAGCTCGCCAAGGCGATGGCCGTGGATCACTCGGCCCAGAACATCCGGGTCAATACCTTGTCGCCGGGGCCGGTGGAGACCGGACGCTACCTCAAGAATTTCGCCACGGTCGAAGCGGCGCGCGCCTCGCACCACACGCTCCTGGGCCGGCTCGGGGCGCCGGACGAGGTCGCGACCGGCGCCGTTTTCCTGGCCAGCGACGAATCCTCCTTCATGACCGGCTCGGATCTGCTGATCGACGGCGGCTACACGGCCGTGTGACGGGTTTGCCACCCCGGGCCGGCCCCTCCACCCGGGGGGTTGCGGAATCGTCCCCGCGTCCGGCATACCCCAGCCCCCGGCGTCGTGGTCCCCGCGACCGCCCCGCCGGGACCAGGCCGGGAGGACAGGCGTGACCGTATCCATCAATCGGCGCATCGCGGACGAGCTCGGGGTCAGGGAGCAGCAGGTCCAGGCGGCCGTCGAGCTGCTCGACGGTGGCGCCACCGTCCCGTTCGTCGCCCGCTACCGTAAGGAGGCGACCGGGGCGCTCGACGACTCCCAGCTCCGCACCCTGGAGGAGCGGCTGCGCTATCTGCGCGAGCTGGAGGAGCGCCGTGCCGCGATCCTCGAGTCGGTCAAGAGCCAGGGCAAGCTCGACGACGCCCTCGAAGCCCAGATCATGGCGGCGGACTCCAAGGCGCGTCTGGAAGACATCTATCTGCCGTTCAAGCCGAAGCGCCGTACCAAGGCCGAGATCGCCCGCGAGGCGGGCTTGGCGCCGCTGGCCGAGCGGCTGCTGGCCGATCCGCAGAACGACCCGCAGGCGCTGGCCGCCGAGTTCGTGAATCCCGACAAGAACGTCGCCGACGCGGCCGCGGCGCTCGAAGGGGCGCGCGCCATTCTGGTCGAGCGCTTCGCCGAGGACGCCGACCTGATCGGATCGCTGCGCGAGGCGCTGTGGACGAGCGGCAAGCTGGTCTCCAAGGTGCGCGACGGCAAGGCCGAGGCCGGCGCTAAATTCTCCGACTATTTCGACTTCTCCGAGCCGCTGGTGAAGCTGCCGTCCCACCGCATCCTGGCGATGTTCCGCGGCGAGCGCGAGGAGATGCTCGACGTACGGATCGAGGGCGAGGAGCCCGGCGCGACCGGCCCGAGCCCCTACGAGCTGAAGATCATGCACCGCTTCGCGATCGCCGATCGCGGCCGGCCGGCCGACCGCTGGCTGGTCGAGACGGCGCGCTGGGCGTGGCGCACCAAGATTTTCGTGCACCTCACCATCGACCTGCGGCTGCGCCTGTGGACGGCGGCCGAGGAGGAGGCGGTGCGGGTGTTCGCCGCCAACCTGCGCGACCTCCTGCTTGCCGCGCCGGCCGGCACGCGCGCCACCATGGGCCTCGATCCCGGCTTCCGCACCGGCGTCAAGGTCGCGGTGGTCGATGCGACCGGCAAGGTGGTGGCGACCGACGCCATCTTCCCGCACGAGCCGCAGCGCCGCTGGGACGCCTCCATCGCGACACTGGCCGCGCTCGCCCGGGCCCACAAGGTGGAGCTGATCGCGATCGGCAACGGCACCGCTTCGCGCGAGACCGACAAGCTCGCGGCCGAGTTGATCAAGAAGCATCCCGAGCTGAAGCTCTCCAAGATCGTGGTGTCGGAGGCCGGCGCTTCGGTCTACTCGGCCTCGGCCTATGCGTCGGAGGAGCTGCCCGGGCTCGACGTGACGTTGCGGGGCGCCGTCTCGATCGCGCGCCGCCTGCAGGATCCGCTGGCGGAGCTGGTCAAGATCGATCCGAAGTCGATCGGCGTCGGCCAGTACCAGCACGACCTGAGCGAGTCGAAGCTGTCGCGCTCGCTCGACGCGGTGGTCGAGGACTGCGTGAACGCCGTCGGCGTCGACGTGAACACCGCCTCGGCGCCGCTGCTCGCCCGCGTGTCGGGCATCGGCTCCGGCCTGGCGCAGAACATCGTCCTGCATCGCGACTCGCACGGCCCCTTCCCGTCGCGGAAAGCGCTCAAGGAGGTGCCGCGGCTCGGGCCCAAGGCGTTCGAGCAGTGTGCCGGCTTTCTTCGCATTCCGAACGGCGACGATCCGCTCGACGCCTCCGGCGTACACCCGGAGGCCTATCCGGTGGTGCGGCGCATCCTCGAGGCGACCAAGAGCGACATCAAGGGGATCATCGGCAACAGCGCGGCGCTGCGCAGCGTGACGCCGAAGAGCCTGGTCGACGAGACCTTCGGCCTGCCGACCGTGACGGACATTCTCAAGGAGCTGGAGAAGCCGGGCCGCGATCCGCGGCCGGCGTTCAAGACCGCCACCTTCCAGGACGGGGTCGAGACGCTGGACGACCTGAAACCCGGCATGATCCTCGAAGGCGTCGTCACCAATGTCGCGGCGTTCGGCGCCTTCGTCGACATCGGCGTGCACCAGGACGGGCTGGTCCACGTCTCGGCGATGTCGAAGACCTTCGTGAAGGACCCGCGCGAGGTGGCGAAGCCCGGCGATATCGTGCGCGTGAAGGTGCTGGAGGTCGACAAGCCGCGCAAGCGCATCGCGCTGACCATGCGGCTGGACGACCAGCCCGGCCAGGATCAGCGGTCCGGCGCCGGCCGCTCGGGCGGGGCAAGCGCCCGAGACGTGCGCAACGCGACGCGGCCGCAAGGCCGCG
>NZ_NPEX01000319.1 GCF_003258865.1 Rhodoplanes roseus
CAGTGTTGAATCAGCGACGTACCAGTTTGTCAAAACCTGCTCAGAGACATCGCGCCGCCATACCCCTGAGCAACTACAAAATTTCGACCGGTGGCGAACGAATTCGCCCGAGAACGGCGCATGGGGGAACGATGAGCGACACAACATCTACGCCTGCCGCCTCGGACGAATGGTTCTACACGCTCGGGGGCCAACGTCTCGGGCCGATCAGCAGCTCGGCTCTTCGTCAACTGCTCGACGACCGTAAGGTCCACGCTGAGACTCCGGTTTGGCGACGGGGACAGACGAGTTGGATGCTGCTTCGCGAGACTGAATTCGGACTGCTGCTCAGTGAAGTTCCGCCGCCCGTCGCGGCGGCAAACATAAACAACAGCTTCGTTTGGGCGCTCGCGGTCATGCCAATCGTGTACGTTGTCCTGACCGCGGTCCTGCAGGTCCTCTTGTCTTCCCAGGAGCTGTTCACACTCATCAGCCTGGTTCTGCCCTTCGGGGTCAACGCAGCCCTCTGTTTGCTCGATCTGAGCCAGCTGAAGCGCGCGGGATACAGCGATGGTTTCCTTACGCTGTGGGCCTTGATCCTCGCTCCGGTCTACCTGTTCGTGCGCGCCAAACGGATCGGGCACACGCCGACATACGCGATCACCTGGGTCGTCACCTTCGCCATTTCAGTGCTCCTCAGCTGAACGTGTTCAACATATGAGGCGGCAAGGTTGTCGTCAGTCATGGAGCCGTCAGGGTAGCAGTAGTGTATGGAATCTAACGCTTGGTGCCTTCTTCGAACAGCGAGTGCGATCTCGTGAGATTGTTCGACGAGCGGTGCTGCACTTTCGCCCGGTCGACTCGGTCATCTGACATCTCCTGTCGTCTTCCGACGCTAACCGGCCCCTTCGCCGACCCGGGGGTACGCGCCTGCATCAATTAGGGTTCGGGCAAACACTTCGGCTCGATTGGGCCTAGCCAGCCGGACAACTTCTGCCGTATGGTAATACCAAGCACTCGCTGAGGTGTGACTCCATGTCTTCAATCATTGCTCGTTTCGTGTGCTGCGGGGCGGTCCTATGGAGCAGCGCCGGAGTGGCGCAGGACGCTCGTGCGGTCTTCGACCTGTTCGGCGGCATGATGCAGTCGGCCATCGCGCAGGCCACGATGGCGGAGTGGCGCAAGATTCCGGCGGCCGAAGGCGCCTGTATCGATCAGGCGCTACGCGCCAGGGGCACCAGCCTACAGGTCCTCGCACAGCGAGGCGTCCAGCCGTCGGATGTGCAAATTGCCGAGCTGCGGTCGGCTTGCCGCGGCCAACCGACACAGCCAGCAGGACTGCCGGCGTCAGCATGGGCCGTTCCGTACTCGGTCGATGGCCTTGCTCTCGGCAGCCGGGTTCGCTTCGAGACCGCGGCCTATCGCGAATATCAATGCGGACCAAGCGAGCAATTCGACGGCTTCGTCTGGTGTCAACGATCCCGAGTCGAACGAGAGCCGCGAGGTCAATTCACCTCTTCCTATTCGATCCTCCATGCGGCGGATGGCGCCGTCGCCTATGTCAATCGCGCGCTGACGCCGGCGTTTTTCGACGGCCGCGAGGCCCAGGACGAGGTCGATCGCCTGTCCCGCAAGTACGGAGCGCCGCCGCGGGTCCTTCCGATGCCGGCCGGACTAGGACGACCGGCCGGTTTCATCGCCGTGTGGGGCAATGTCGCGCTCAACCCGCTGGACGACGGCAACATCAAGGAGCTGGCCGCCGGCCGAAGCATTCGGGCCGGATTGCTGATCGATCACATCGGTAGCTACCAACGTTCCGCGCAGACCGGGTTGCCAGTCTACCGGTTCGGCGGCGGCCCCGGATACGTCTGGTCGGGCAGTTGGGACGAGCGCGGGCGGGGCAGCCTGAGGTTTCTCGCGATCGATCCGTCTGCGATCGCACGCACCGGGGACAGTAGCGTCGCCGCGCCGGCCGCGCCGCCCCCGATCCCAACCGAGCGGGAGCGCATCGAAGCCGGTGGACCGTCCAGACCGGGGATGACGCCATCGCTGGACGCGCTGGGCGCGCCGGGCGCCGGGCGCGGGGACCGCTCGCGGCTCGGGCGGATTCCCGAAAGTTGCGAGGTTGCTAGGCGGCTCGGACAAGGACAACTGGCGCTCGTCGACCCGTTGTCGAATCGGAGATCGCCCGGGCCGGCATGCCAGGCCATCCTGAGTTGCAAGACCGACCTCGCCCGCCAGACCCGGGACGTATTTCTGTTCTTGCGCGACAACCCGGACGTCACCCTGGCGCTAAGATCGGCCGCTCCAGGCTTGTTTCAGAACGGATCGTTCACCAGCCAATTCGTGCGCGACCTTGAAGGGGCGGCCCGCAGGCTGGACAGCATAACCCCGTCGGCACCCTGCACCTATGTCTGGGGGCAAATCGACATGCACTGGATCGATCTCGGGGGGAAGAATGCGGTGGCGCATTCCTTTCAGGATCTGATGGAGGGCGGTCAAGCGCTGTTTTCCAAGGTCCGATCCGAGCTCGACGCCGCTGAAGCGGAATACCGTGCCCTGCTGGGTTTCAACGACCGCTATGCCGGGGTCGAGAAATTCGAGCGGGCCTACCAGTCCTATGCCGAGGCCGTTCAGGTCGACGACATCGTTGCGACGCTTCGTCAGCGAAGCGGGTTCCTGGCCGAGCTGGAGATCGCGCGGGGGCGCAAACAAATGCTGTCGGAACAGTCGGCTAAGCTGTCCGGGCTGACGACGTCCCTGTCGGACATGAGTCAAGCATGTGGTCGCGAGAGCCTTGCTCATTTCAGCAACCAGGATCTCTCGGCCATGGTGTCCGCGTTGCAGGCGGAATCGAAGAAGCTCGCGGATGCGAGTCCGGCTCAACGAGGCGACCTCTCCTCACAGATGGAGATTCTCGCTGCTCGACACCGCGATCTCGAAAGTGCGGTGCGCGCTGCACGGTCGGAAAAGGCGCGCATCGAAGACGTTAGAATGATGCTCTCGAAACGCGAGTCTCTCGCGCGACAGCTCGCCGATTCGGCCTCGCACGAGGACCTGACGGGGGGGCTCGATCCGCAGCTCGCTCGATCGGCGAACGATCTGGCAGAACAGCTGCGCCAGTTCAGATCCCTCGATCTCGGGACTATTCGAAAGCGCCAAGGTGATCTCATCCCGACGCTTGAGCAACTCGTCGCCTTGGAAAAGCGGTTCTTGTCCGCAAGGTCGAGGTACGACGAAGCCAAAGCCCTCGACGAGCGGCGTCGCGCGGCCCTATCGACGGCCGACCTCATGCTGGATCAGCTCTCAAAGAACGCAAGCAGCAGGCTGTCTACCGAGGCCGGATCACAACTGGCGAATCTTCGCGCGCGGCGAGCCCTTCTGGTTCAACTCGACAGCACGAAACTGCTGGAGCGACCAGACTACGGCGCCGACCTCGCTGCCGTCGAGGATGTCCTTGCCCGACTCGACCGGACGCGCGACGAAATCGACGACATCAATCGGCTCGCGGCAGATCTGAAGGCGCTCAAGGTCAAGATCGACGGACGCGGTCGGAAGTCGTTGGACGCTGCGACGGCGTCCGATCTGGCCGAAATCGAGAAATCGACAGCCTCCTTGGTGAGCGCAAAGGTTCCCCTCACGTCCGACGCACGTGAAACGATCGTGCAGGTTCGGTCGCGCCTCGAACGGCTCGCAAGCTCAGTCGATGCCGTAATGGATGTCGGAGCGCTCGCCCCCGACTCGCGGATGTTCTTGACAGCTCATCCGGAGTATCGCGAAAGAAGCCGGACGGAGGGCTTGCTGCTGGCCTTCTACTCAGCAGAAGTCGCCCTCGAGTTCTGCAACAACCAGTCGTGGCTTGGATTCGGGCCGTACCGTCAGCCGTTGGCAGAGGCCCGGCGGCGCACGAAGATCCTCGAAGAGATATTTGTTCAAATTCTTCACGAGCCTGCGTCGGAGATCGACCGGTTCAAGGTCGCGATGAAATCCGCCAAGGAGCAGATTCATCATCAGATGAAATGGGACCGGGTCACACCACCTGAAAAAGCCTGCGACGAACTTGTTATGATGCTCCAGCTCAATCAACCTTGGTGAAAGCGCGACAGCCGAACGGGATGAAAGCGCCGGTAGCCAATCGAATTCGAAAGGCTGCCAAGCGTCGGTGGCCGGGGAACAACGGTTGCCGCCGCGTTGCCCAGAAGAGCCTACAAATGTGCAGCTACGCCAAATGCTTGGGCCCTGCCGCCTCCGTGAATTTCGCCCCCCGCTCCAGTTGTTGGGAGACGACGCCCCCGACCGCGGTGATGCCTACGGATCATGGCAGGCGAACAACCGGTAAAAGGCCTCGCCGATCGCCTAGAGGTTGGGATCGTCGACCAGAGTGATACGGGAACCTTGACGGCGGAGCCGTCGATCAGGACATATTCCGGCGCACCACCCGCAGCGGCCGGGGCTTGAAAAAGGTGTGCACGGTGACGACACGCCGGTGCCGGTGCTGGCCAGGGGCAAGACCTACACCGGCCGAGCCTGGGTCTATGTGCGCGATGACCGTCCGTTCGGTGGCCACGATCCGCCGGCCGCCGTGTCCCGAGACTTCATGTCCGGAGGCGCCGGCTACGTCGCTGCAGCGGCCGCTCGCCGACTACGCGGCGCTGATCGGGGGAGACTTCTGATGACCACCCACGACACCTGATCGGCATGCTGACGCGCCTGAAGCTGACCGCGGTACGCGACCAGCTCGACACTCTGATCGACGAGGCGGGTCGGCGCGAGCTGACCATCCGCGAGGCGCTGACGCTATTCTGCGAGCGCGAGATCGCCCGCAAGGACCACCGTCGGATCGACATGAGCCTGGGGCTCGCCCGCTTCCCGTTCGTGCGCGACCTGTCGGGCTTCGACTTCGCGGCGCAGCCTTCGCTCGACAAGGCGCAGATCCGCGAGCTTTCGACCGGCCGCTTCATCGCCAACGGCGAGGCGGTGCTGCTGCTCGGTCCGCCCGGGGTGGGCAAGACGCATCTCGCGGTGGCGCTCGGCCGCGAGGCGATCGTGGCCGGCTACACGGTGCTGTTCGTGCCGGCGACGACGCTGGTGGCCCAGCTCGCCAAGGCCCACCAGGACTGCCGGCTGGAGGAGCGGCTGACCCACTACGGCAAGCCCAAGCTCCTGATCGTCGACGAGCTCGGCTACCTGCCGTTCGAGCCCGATGCGGCGCACCTGTTCTTCCAGCTGGTGAGCCGCCGCTACGAGCGGGGTGCCATGCTGGTGACGTCGAACCGGCCGGTCGGCGAATGGGGCACCGTGTTCGGCGACGCCGTGGTGGCGACCGCCATCCTCGACCGGCTGCTCCACCACAGCCACGTCGTCACCATACGGGGCGACAGCTATCGGCTGCGCGAGAAGCGCCGGAGCGGACTTCTGCAGAAGCCCGCTCCGGCGCCCCAGCCGGCGACCACTTGAACCAACCAACCACCGAGGGGGTCAGTTCTTCATGTCGCAAAGGGGTCAGTTCCGGATGTCGCTTGACACACGGAATAGGACCGTTCGGCACACTAAACACGCGCGTCATGCATCGATCGACACCAAGTCACAGCATCACGCCGCATGCGCACTGACGAGTTCTATCCTTACCATCGCGCCAGCGACCGGCTGATGAACCCAATACTCCCGGCATCCACGCCCTGCCGCACGACTCAACGCACTCGAATATAGCTCCACCTGTCCGCCGAACGCGTGAAGCCGTTCAGCATCAAGCTCCATCGCGCCGGGGAAGCTCTTGTGATCGATGATCACGAAATCGCAGCCATCGTCGAGCAGGAGATCGATGCGCCCGGAGATGACCTGGAGTCCCTCAGCCGCGTGAACAGGCCACTCCGAGAGCCGCGCGGCGCTCCTGAAACGCTCGGTGAGGAAGCCGCGCAATCTGTCGGAGGCTGAAACGAGGTCAGCCGGATTCACCTCCGGCACGCCGCCAGCGGCGGAGCATGTTATGAGCGACTTTAAGGCGCGCATCGGATGATGCCTGGGGATCATCGCAGGCGAAGAACCTGTGAAAGGCCTCGCCGATCGGCTGAAGGTCAGGATTGCCGACGAGGGTGATCCGCGGTAATTGCTCAGCCCTATGGATGCTGAACTGCCGTCGCGGGCGGCAATTTTCCGAGGGGCATACGGCTCAACGTCGT
>NZ_NPEX01000320.1:0-2210 GCF_003258865.1 Rhodoplanes roseus
GCGCCTGCGGCGCGCGAACGGCGAGCAGCAGGCGGCTCTCGGCGTCGGCCGAGGCGAGCGGCCGCGCCACCACGCCGGCCATGCCGACGCGGGCGTAGCACTGCGGCAGCACCGAGACGCCGATGCCCGCCGCGACGAGCCCCAGCACGGTGCTGAGCTCGCGGCTCTCCTGGACGATTCGCGGCATGAAGCCGCCGGCCGCACACAGCCGCATGGTCTGCTCGTGCACGCCGCAGCCGATCGGCCGCGACACCGAGACGAAGTCCTCGCCGGCGAGCGCCGCCATGGCGATCGGGCCGGGCCCGGCGGCGAGCGGATGGGTCTCCGGCAGGAAGGCCGACAGGCTGTCGCGCCACACCTGGTGCGCCTCGATCCCCGGGCGCGACTGGAATCCGTTGGCCGGCCGCAGGATGCCGGCGTCGAGCCGGTCGTCGTCGAGGGCCTCGAACTGCTCGCGGGTCGACAGGTGAAGGAGCTCGATCTGGACGCGCGGATTGGCGGCGCGGAACCGCCGCATGATGCGGGCGAAGATGCTCGACAGCGGCACCGAGCTGGTGAAGCCGAGCCGCAGCACCCCGGCCTTGCCCTCGGCCGACTGGCGGACCAGCGCGGCCGCCTCGTCCATCTGGCGCACCGCCCGGCGGGCGCTGTCGAGAAACAGCCGGCCGGCCTCGGTGAGCTCGACCCGGCGGCGCGTGCGGACCAGGAGGGCGGTCCCGAGCTCGCGCTCCAGCGCCTTGATCTGCATGCTGAGCGGCGGCTGGCTGACATTGAGCAGGCGGGCGGCGCGGCTGAAGCTGAGCTGCTCGGCCACGGCGATGAAGTAGCGCATCTGGCGATCGTTCATCGATCCATATCCGATCCCTATAACTGGCACGCCGAGAACGTATTAGACCGTATCAGTATCGGACCGCTAGCCTGCGGACAACGATCGCGGTCTCGTCGACTCGCGGCTGCGTTGCGCCGCTCTGGCCGCCACCGGCGCCGCCGTCGACGACACGCGTCCCCCCTCCCCCTCTCGCGTCGGGGTCCTCCCGATCGCGTGTCCGTCTCACCGGCAGGACAAAGGTCGCGCCCCATGACGACAGGATCGAACGTTTCGCTGCGTGGACTGGTGAGCGCCCTGGCGACCGCCTCGCTGCTGGTCGCGGCGCCGGGCGTCGCCTCGGCCCAGAGCGCCGCGGCGCAGAGCTGGCCCACCCGTAACGTCCGCGTGCTGGTGCCGTTCGCAGCCGGCGGCCCGGCCGACCTGGTGGCCCGCGAGGTGGCGATGCGGATGAGCGAGGATCTCGGCCGCAGCTTCATCATCGAGAACCAGGGCGGCGCCGGCGGCAAGCTCGCCGTCATCAACGTGGCGCGTTCGGAGCCGGACGGCTACACGCTGCTGTTCCCCGCCTCCGGCAACGTGGTGAGCCATCCGCTGGCCGAGCACGACATGAGCACCGTCGAGCAGCTCGTGCCGATCGGCCTCGTCTCCAACAGCGCCCATGTGCTGGTGATCAACCCGGCGCTGCCGATCAAGACCATGGCGGACCTCGTCGCCTACGCCAAGGCCAATCCGGGCAAGCTGCATTTCGGCTCGGCCGGCACCGCGGCGGTCGCCCATCTCGGCATGGAGATGCTGAAGACGACGGCCAAGATCGACATCGTGCACGTGCCCTATCGTGGCACCTCGCAAGCCGTCGTCGACGTGATGTCGGGCCAGATCCAGGCGACGTTCTCGTCGATGCCCTCACTCAAGGGGATGATCGACCAGGGCACGCTGCGGGCGCTCGGCATGACGGCGAAGAGCCGGGCCGATTCGGGCCTGCCGCTGATCTCCGACACGGTCCCGGAGTTCGGCTACACCACGTGGTACGGCCTGTTCGCCCCCAAGGGCACGCCACCCGCGATCATCGAGAAGATCAGCGCTTCGCTCAAGAAGGCCGTCGCCGACAAGGCCCTGCAGGAGAAGCTCGCGGTCCAGGGCATGGACCTCGACTGGAGCTCGCCGGCCGAGCTCGACGCCCTGATGAAGAAGGACATCGAGAAGTGGTCCAAGGTGATCGAGGCCGCCAACATCCGCCTGAAGTGAGCGACCGCCGCCCGCCTGCCCCCGAGCCGCGTGAAGAAGAAGCCCCTGCGATGATCATCGACTGCCACGGCCACTACACCACGGCCCCGGCGAGCCACGAGGCGTGGCGGGCCGAGCAGCTCGCCGCGGCCGCGGC
>NZ_NPEX01000320.1:2220-6110 GCF_003258865.1 Rhodoplanes roseus
CGGCGGGGCGCAGCCCGCCGCCCTACCCGGCCATCACGGACGACGAGATCCGCGCGAGCGTCGCGGACGGCCAGCTGGCGATCCAACGCCGGCGCGGCATCGACCTGACGCTGTTCTCCCCGAAAGCCTCGGCGATGGGGCACCACCTCGGCAACGCCGAGACCAGCCGGGCGTGGACCCGCCACTGCAACGACCTGATCCACCGGGTCTGCGGGCTGTTCCCGAAGAATTTCGTCGGCGTCGCGCAGCTGCCGCAGGCGGTCGACGCCACGCCGGCGGACTGCGTGGCCGAGCTCGACCGCTGCGTGAAAGAGCTCGGCTTCGTCGGCTGCAATCTCAACCCCGACCCGTCGGGCGGCCACTGGCGCGGCCTGCCGGTGACCGACCGCTCCTGGTACCCGCTCTACGAGGCCATGGTGGCGCTCGACGTGCCGGCCATGATCCATGTCAGCGGGTCGTGCAACTGCAACGCCCACACCACCGGCGCGCATTACATCAACGGCGACACCACGGTGTTCATGCAGCTCGTCGAAGGCGACCTGTTCAGGAACTTTCCGACGCTGAAGCTGATCATCCCGCACGGCGGCGGCGCCGCGCCCTATCACTGGGGCCGCTATCGCGGGCTCGCCCAGCAGCTCGGCCGACCGACGCTCGACACCCATCTGCTGAGCAACCTGTTCTTCGACACCTGCATCTATCACCAGGCCGGCATCGACCTGCTGACCCGGGTGGTGCCGGTGGACAACATCCTGTTCGCCACCGAGATGCTGGGCGCCGTGAAGGGCATCGATCCGGAGACCGGCTTCAACTACGACGACACCGGCCGCTACGTCACGGCCGCGCCGGGCCTCGACGAGGCGGCGCGCCGGACGATTTTCGAGACCAATGCGCTGCGGGTCTACGGGAGACTGGCCGCACAGATCGCGCGGCAGGCGGCTCGGGCCGGCTGATCCTGCCGGCCGCCTCTGCGCCCCCCGGAGCCCGGACCGTCGAAGCACGCGCTCTCCGCCGGCATTGCAGGCCGGAGCGGGCCGGTGCACACTCCTACGGTCCTACCGACCAGCCTCGATGCTGGCCTCCAAACAAGAAGTCGTCTCTGGGGAGAGAAAACGCATGGCCAACCGAATCCCGAACTGCGTCCGCGTCGCCACATTGGCGCTCGCGGTGGCAGGCATTGCGACCGTGGCGCAGGCCCAGTCGCCTGCACCCGCCGTCGGCGCGCCCGCGGCCGCCGCACCCGCCGCCGCACCGACCGCGGCGCCAGGGGGTCGCATGATCACCCAGGGCCAGGCCAAGGTGACGACGGAAAACCTCTACAAGTGCCCGGTGCAGGTCTCCAACCACCGCGCCAGCGCGGTCGGCACCATCACGGCCACCGACGGCACCGTGATCACCATGCCGGCCCAGGTGCAGTACGGCAAAGGCCCGATCGCCGCCGACCTCTACAACGAGTGCACCCAGGTGATGCCGGCCAAGAGCGCCGACGTCGACGCCTCCAAGGTGCCCGTGGTGGAGATCGATCCGGACGGCGAGGTGATCACCGGATACATCGTCGCCGACAACTATTTCGAGTTCTACGTGAACGGCAAGCTGGTCGGCCTCGACCACACCCCCTACACGCCGTTCAACTCGTCGATCGTGAAGTTCAAGGCCAAGAAGCCCTACACGATGGCGTTCCTGCTGGTGGACTGGGACGAGCAGCTCGGCATCGGCATGGAGCTGTTCCAGGGCAATCCGCGCCATCCCGGCGACGGCGGCGTGATCGCCCGCTTCTCCGACGGCGCCGTGACGGACTCGAGCTGGAAGGCCCAGACCTACTACATCGCGCCGCTGAACTCGCCCGACGAGGTGGTCGAGATCGGCAACGTGCACGACACGACCAAGCTCGGCCGCGTCCACCCGGTCGCCAAGAAGCCGCCCTGCGCCGACGCCTGCTATGCCGTGCATTACAAGATGCCGGACGGCTGGCAGGCCGCTGCTTTCGACGACGCCAAGTGGCCACGCGCCTACGAGTACACCGACACGGACGTCGGCGTGACGGCGCTGCCGGCCTACACGCGCTATCCCGAGCTGTTCGAGGGCGCGCGCTGGATCTGGTCGTCGAATCTCGTGTTCGACAATGTGGTGATCGCCCGCAAGACGGTGCGCTGAGCACCCCGGCCGGCGCGCGTCGCGGATCGTCTCCGCGGCGCGCGTCGCCGCCCCCGACCGGACTCGAGAAGGATTTGCATGTCGGACACGTCGTACAGCGCCCCGCCCCGCCGCTCCGTGATCGCCATCGAGGAGCACTACTGGGACGCCGAGATGGCGCAGCTCTTCACCGGCTCGGAGGCGGCACGGCCCGGCCCGCTCGCCGACAAGCTCTACGACCTCGGCGACAAGCGGATCGCCGCCATGGACGCGGCCGGCATCGACCTGCAGGTGCTGTCGCACGGCGCGCCCTCCGCCCAGCGGATGGACGCCGACGTGGCGGTGGCGTTGACACGGCGGGTCAACGACCGCCTGCACGCCGCCATCCAGGCGCATCCGAGCCGCTTCGCCGGCTTCGCGGCGCTGCCGACGGCGGATCCTGCCGCGGCCGCCGACGAGCTGGCGCGCTGCGTCGAGACGCTCGGCTTCAAGGGCGCGATGCTGCACGGCCTGGCGCACGGCGTGTTCCTCGACGACAAGCGGTTCTGGCCGATCTATGCCCGCGCCGCGCAGCTCGGCGTGCCGATCTATCTGCACCCGTCGACCCCGCACGCCGCCGTCACCTCGGCCTATTACGACGATTACGCGGCCGACTTCCCGACCGTGGTGCGGCCCGCCTGGGGGTTTACGGTGGAGACCGCCACGACGGCGCTGCGCCTGATCCTCTCCGGCGTGTTCGACGCCCATCCGGGCCTGCAGGTCGTGCTCGGCCATCTCGGCGAGACGCTGCCGTTCCTGCTGTGGCGGATCGAGGCCTCGCTGGCCCGGCCGGGCCAGAAGCAGGTCGCGTTCCGGGAGATCCTCACGGAAAACTTCTCGGTCACCACCAGCGGCTTCTTCTCGACGCCCGCGCTGATGTGCTGCGTGATGGAGCTGGGGGTCGACCGCATCCTGTTCGCGGTGGACTGGCCGTTCGTCGACAACGCCCCCGCGGTGGCGTGGATGGCGGGCGTGCCGCTGTGCGAGGCCGACCGGCAGAAGATCTTTTCAGGCAATGCCCGGCGGCTGCTCCGGATGTGAGCGGCTCGCGGCGAGGCGTGTCGGTTCCGGATCATCGATGGCGGAGGCGTGACAGCGCCAGCGCCAGCCGGCGCCACTTCGGCGGGCGCCGGGTCTCGGCGCCTCTCGTTCACCAGACCCCTACCCAGCGGCCGACGTCGTAGACGGCGGCGGCGACCACGCAAACGGCAAGGCCGCTCCAGACCAGCCCGAGGGCGACGGTCCGGTTGGCGCGGATGAGGGTGTCCTTCTCGACCAGATGATGGGCCATGGAGATCGTCTCCGAGGCTCGTGGGTTAAAAATATCCAACGTGACGGGCAATCGGTCGTTCCGACTTCGGCTCTGCCGAACCACTCACAATAGCATCAGGGCAAATCTGATCAATTCTCAGTTGCGTGAACGGTCCGACGACAGGTCGTCTCCGGCGCGATGGCGCGCGGACTATCGGCGCGTCGGTGCGGCCTGGGTCGGCGTCGCCGAGAACGGCGCATAGTTCGGGAACACCAGCTCGGAGGACGCCGGAGCCTGGGCCGGTGCGGCGCGCTGGGTGGTCCGGCGGGCGACGACCCGCACCTTCTTGCGGGGCGCGGGCTTGGCGGCGCGCCTCACCTTGGTGACGCTCGGCTTTGCGGCCGGGACTGCGGGCTTCACCTCCGCGCCGGGGCTCGGCGTGACGGCCGCGACCGCAGGAGCGGGCGCC
>NZ_NPEX01000321.1 GCF_003258865.1 Rhodoplanes roseus
CGCGGCGCTGCGCCAGCCGCGGGCGCAATCGACATAGGGCAGGATCTGGCCGAGCTGCACGGCGACGGCCCAGGCCGCCGGGGCGGCGGCGAGCGCGATCCAGGCCGGCCAGGTGGTGCGGACGGAGCGGGTCATAGGCGCGGCACCCCATAGAGGCACACATAGACGGGAAGCCAGGTGACGACCACGAAGTTCCAGTACAGGGCGTTGTCCTGCACGTCGCCATAGCGGCGCAGATCGTCGCCGTGGCGGGTGAACATCAGCGCGGCGAGCACGACGGTGTCGGCGAGATCGGTGAGGACATGGGTGGTGTGGAGGCCGAGCAGCATCCAGACGATCGAGCCGTAGGCGTTGGTGTCCCACCACACGTTCATTGCGCGGAACTCGAACACGCGGGCGACCAGGGGCGCGATCCCGAGCAGGGTCATCACCACCATGCCGGCCCGCACCTTGCGCAGGTCGCGCGCCTCCGCCCAGCGGGCGACCATCATGTTCGGAACGACGCTGACGAGGAGAAGGCCGGTGAAGATCAGCCCGGGCAGCAGATCGGGCGGCGGCGCCGCCATCGGCCACGCCGGCGCGACGGTAGCGAGATAGAAATACGCCCCGATGCCGACCGCGAAGCCGGTGCCCTCGATCAGGATGAAGGCGAGCGTGCCCCACCAGGTGACGCTGGCGGTGCCGCTCCCGTGCAGCGGCAGCGTCGACAGATCGGCCGCGATCTCGTCCCTCATGCGGCGTCCTCCGGCGTTCCCTTCGGCCAGAACCAGCCGACCAGGGTGACGAACACGGGCACGGCGCCCCAGACGACCGCCCAGGGCGTGAAGATCGAGCCGATCAGCATGACGCTGGTGGCGATCGCGGCGA
Organism: Rhodoplanes roseus; assembly: GCF_003258865.1. Taxonomy (GTDB): domain Bacteria; phylum Pseudomonadota; class Alphaproteobacteria; order Rhizobiales; family Xanthobacteraceae; genus Rhodoplanes; species Rhodoplanes roseus. The sequence goes on from NZ_NPEX01000321.1 coordinate 868, forward strand.
AGAACGGCCACACCGAGTTCTGCGGCGACGACTCCCGCGCCTCCGGCTGCGCCTCGACGACGCTCGAGACGATCAGCTCGCGGCGGTCCAGGCAGAGGCCGGAGGCGACCGGCAGTTTCTCCGGGCTCTCCCACAACGGGTTCGAGCCGCCGACCACCGGGATGTGGGCGAAGTTGTACGGCGGCGGCGGAGAGCTGGTCGCCCATTCGAGCGTCGGCGCGTCCCACGGATTGTCGCCGGCCGGCACGCCGCAGCGGAGGCTGCGCACCACATTGACGGCGAACAGCACGAAGCCGGCGACCAGCATCACGGCGCACAGGCTGACGAACAGGTTCAAGCCATGCCAGGGCAGATCGGGCTGATAGGTGTAGATGCGGCGCGGCATGCCCTGGAAGCCGAGGATGTGCATCGGGAAGAAGGTCAGGTTGAAGCCGACGACGATCAGCCAGAACGACCAGGTGCCGAGCCGCTCGCTCATCATTCGGCCGGTGAACTTCGGGAACCAGTACGTGACGGCGCCGAGCAGCGGGAACACGGCGCCGCCGATCAGCACGTAGTGGAAGTGAGCGACGACGAAATAGGTGTCGTGCACCTGGGTGTCGAACGGCACCGAGGCGACCATGACGCCGGTCAGGCCGCCGATCACGAAGGTGACGATGAAGGCCACGACCCACAGGAGCGGCGTGGCGAAGCGCGGCGTGCCGCTCCACAGGGTGGCGATCCAGCAGAAGATCTGGATGCCGGCCGGCACCGCGATCGCCATGCTGGAGGCGGTGAAGAAGCTCTCCCCCAGGCGCGGCAGGCCGGTGACGAACATGTGGTGCACCCACAGGCCGAAGGCCAGGATTCCAGTCGCCACCATCGCCATCACCAGCGCCAGATAGCCGAACACCGGCCGCCGCGCGAAGGTCGCCACCATGGTCGAAACCATGCCGACTGCCGGCAGGAAGATGATGTAGACCTCCGGGTGGCCGAAGAACCAGAACAGGTGCTGCCACAGCAGCACGTCGCCACCCTCGGCCGGGTTGAAGAAGTGAGTGCCGACCAGGCGGTCGAGGATCAGCATGGTCGACGCCACCATCACGGCCGGCATCGCGATGATGACCAGGAACGAGGTGACCAGCATGGCCCAGACGAACAGCGGAACACGGTCGAGCGACATCCCGGGCGCCCGCTGCTTGAACACCGTGACGACGATCTCGACCGCCACGGCGAGCGCCGCCACCTCGGTGAAGGTGATCATCTGGGCCCAGATGTCGGCCCGCTTGCCGGCGCTGAACTGCGGACCGGACAGCGGCACATAGGCGAACCAGCCGACGTCCGGTCCCATGTCGAGCGCGAAGGCGACCCACAGCAGCAGGCCGCCGAACAGGAACATCCAGTACGAGAAGGCATTCAGCCGCGGAAAGGCGATGTTGCGGGTGCCGATCATCAGCGGCACCAGATAGACGGCCACCGCCTCCATCACGGGCACGGCGAACAGGAACATCATCGTGGTGCCGTGCATCGTGAAGATCTGATTGTAGCGGTCGGGGCCGATGATCCGGGCCTCCGGCCCGGCGAGCTGAAGCCGCATCAGCATCGCCAGCACGCCGCCGAGCGCCAGGAACACGAAGGCCGTGACGATGTAGCGGCGGCCGATGATCTTGTGATCGACGGTCGCGAGGGCGCCCCACAGGCCCGGATCGGTCCGCCACGTCTTGGCGAGCCGCGCCTCGAGCATGGTGCGGTCGACCTGATGGTCGCGGGTTCCGGCATCGTGATCCTGCGTCATTCGAGGCCGACCAGGTAGGCCGAGATGTCGCGCAACGCGTCGGCGTCGAGCGGCACCAGCGGCATGTTGTTGCCGGGTTTCAGGGTCTGCGGGTCGGCGATCCAGGCCGCCATCGCGCCGCGCGTGGTGTCGAGGAGCCCGGCGCCGATCGTGCGGCGGCTGCCGACATGGGTGAGGTCAGGTCCGGTGGTCCCGGCCGCCGGCGTGCCGCGCACCGTGTGGCAGGCGGCACATTGGCGCGACAGGAACGCCGCACGGCCGGCCTCCTGCTCCGGGCCGGAGGGCGGAGCGGCGTCGCTGCGCTGAATCTCGAGCCAGCGCGCATACGCGACCTCGTCCTCGGCGACCACGAGAAACGCCATATGGGCGTGCTGGATGCCGCAGAACTCGGCGCACTGGCCGCGGTAGAGGCCCGGCCGCTCGGCCCGGATGACCAGCTCGTTGGTGCGGCCCGGGATCATGTCCTGCTTGCCGGCGAGGCTCGGCACCCAGAACGAGTGAATGACGTCGTCGCCCTCCAGCCGCAGCCGCACGGGGCGTCCGACCGGGACGTGGATCTCGTTGGCGGTCTTGAAGGCGCGCGCCGGGTCGCGGTCCAGATACTCGACCTCCCACCACCATTGTCGGCCGCGGACCCGGATGGTCGGCTCGTCCGAGCCGGTGACGCCGAGGCCTCGCGTGGTGACGAAGCTGGTCAGCGTGAACACCGAGATCACCACCACGGTGGCGCCGACCGCGCCGGCGATCACGGCGCGCATGCGCCGCTCCCGGGGCGCGTCGAGGGCGAGCGGATCCGGGCGCGGCGCGCGGCGCCGCCACAACGCCGGCGCCAGCGTCAGCACGACCAGCACCCAGACCGCCGCGCATGTGGCCATGACGAACCACATCAGCCCGGCGAGCCGGGCCGCATCGGTGCCGTGCGGATCGAGGGCCGACTGCCAGCCGCTGCATCCGGCCAGACCGACCGCCAGGGCGAGCGCGACGGCACGCTGGACCCGCCTCATGGCTCCGGCCCCTGGTCGGGGTGGAGCGGGGTCGGTCCGGGATCGAACAGGAGCGCGGCGGGCGCGCGGTTCTCGGCCGGCCGCCTCTGCTTGGCGTCGCTGCGGCCCGGCGCCGCCGTCTTGGCCGAATAGGCGCCGATCGTCTGGACGTAGCCGGCGAGCTGCCAGATCTGCTCGGTCGTCATCTTGTCCCGGAAGGGCGGCATTCCGTGCGGACGGCCGTCGCGGATCGACGAGACGATGGAGACCATGGAGGGGCCGTAGGCCCACCAGCCGTCGAGAAAGGCCGGCCCCTTGCCGCCCTCGCCCTCGCCGTGGCAGGCGGCGCAACCGAACCAGCCGTAGAGACGCTTGCCCTCCGCGAGATTGAAGGCGTTGCGCTCGTAAGGCTTGCCGAGGGCGACATAGACGGCGGGCGGCGCACCGCTGATCCGATCGGGCATCAGGGCGACGCCGTCGAGCGCGGCGGCGATCGGCGGGTCGAGCCGCGTCTGCCGCTCTTCACGCTGGCATCCACCGGCCGCGAGCACGAGCACAAGCGCTGCGAAGCCGGTCGATACGGCCCTTCGCCTCATGGTCCTCTGCCGTCCCGTTGGGAGCGCCGTCTCGGCGCGCATGACGCTACTGACATCGCCTGAAATCGGACGCTGTTCCCGAATCCATGGAGGCGATTTGAGCGCGATTGTTTCGCCTCGAGGTTTGCGAGCTTTTCTCGCGCCCCCGCCGCCATCCGCCGGTCTGCCGCACGGGTGTGGCGGGCCGCCTCGGCAAGCATGGTGGCCCAGGGGCGACGATCTGGCGCGTGGCGCATGCCGCATCGTCATCCGCCGCCGACGGCTTCGAGAGTCGGAGCGAAGAAGCCCACCCGAGTGGGTGGGCTTCTCACCAGGTCCTGGGACCGTCGGCTGGGCGTCGGTCTCGGCCGCGTCCCGCCCTACTTCTTGTCGGAGGATTCCGACGAACGCGAGTCCCGCGCCTTCGCTCCGCCCGACGCCGACGTCGCCTTGTCGTCGCTTTCGCGGGCCGAAGTGCCTGACCGGCTGCCGCTGCCCGTCGTTTCGGAGGCGCCGCTCCTGCCCGCCGCCCCGCTCCGGTCTGCCGCGCTCTTGTCGGAGGCGGAGTCCGCATTGGGCTTGCCGCCAGAGCGGTCGGCCGAGCCCTGGCCGCCGGGCGCCCGGTCGGCCGCGCTCGACGGGTTCGGCGCCGACCGGTCGTTCGGTCCGGTCGCGCGGTTGTCCGTGCTGGACGACCCGCTGGTCTGCGACTGCCCGCTCGTGGTGCTGCTGAATCGGCTCTCCAGTTGCATCGACTGCACGGTGCGCATGTCGATGCGGCCGCTCGCCTCCAGCCCCTCGCGACGCTGGAACGTGATGAGCGCTTGGCGGGTGCGATCCCCCATGATGCCGTCCGCCTCGCCGTCCAGCATGCCGCGCTTGATCAGGACCATCTGGATCTCGCGGATCTGCTCGGAGCTGAGATCGCTGAACTCGGCCGAGCCGGAGCCGCCGCTCGTGCTGGTCCGCGACGACGACCCGGCCGACCCGCCGGACGCATGCTGGCCGGAACCGACCGGCACCGTCGCGACGATCTTCCGGCTGCGATCGACGATCACCACCTCGTCACGGACGAGCACATAGGACGCGCCGCGCCACTCCGGGTGAATCTCGACCAGGGTGGACGGCACCGTGGCGACATGAACGTGCGAGGGAACGGCGGTGCCGATGCTCACCGAGAAGTCGACGCGGTCGAGCCGGGGCGCGTCGCGCTCCGACACCACCGTCTCCTGGACCCGCCGCTGCTGGTCCGCGGACAGGGAGACGCCCTGCGCCTGCCCACTGGTGGAGGCCTGCCCCTGTGTCGTCGAGGTGCCGGCTCCGCTCTGGGCGTTGCGATTGTCGGGCTGCGACGGCGCGTCGTTGCGCTGGGCCGTGCCGGACGACTTGTCGCCGGCCGCGTCGCGGCCTTGCTGGCCCGCCTGATCGGTGCGCTGCCGGTCGGAGCCCGACCGTTGCCGATCATCGGCGCGCGCCCGGTCCTCGCCGGATTTCTCGGCGGCCTTGTCGCCGGACTTCGACGGCTGCGACGACGCCGAGGACCGACCAGACGAGCCCTGCTGCTTGGAGTCCTGGGCGCTCTTGCGATCCTGCCCGTGCTCGCCCGACTCGGCGCGGCCGGACTGGCCCTCCTTGCCCTTCTCCGACTTGTCCGAGTCGGCCGCCTTCGCATCGCTGCGGCCCGCCGACGATCCGCCCTTGTCTGCGTCCTTGCGGGCCGACTCCTTGCCGGAGCCGGCCCGCGTCGAGCCCTGCCCGGCGGACTCGCGGCCGGACGCGCCGTGCTGGGCCGAGGAGCCGTGCTCGGACCCACCGCTGGAGCTCGCACCCGCGCCGGAACCGGACGCACCAGCGCCGCTGCTCTGGGCCTGGACGAAACTCGATCCCGCAAGGATTGCGGCGACCGCGGTC
>NZ_NPEX01000322.1 GCF_003258865.1 Rhodoplanes roseus
AGGAGCGCGCCCGCCCCGCCATCCACAGCCTCGCCCACCCCTCCCCTTGCGCCGGCGCGGGTGCCATCTTTAGGACGAACGATTCGTGAATCTGGGCCGGCGTCACGGGCCCACGAGCCCGGCCGGCGTCCCCGCCGGCGACCTGGAACCGGAATGTCCGACCCCTTCAAGCGATCCTTCGAGCCTGCGCCCCCTGCCCCGGCGGCCGGCAGCATCACGGCGCGCGCCCGCGGCGCCCATCGCGCCCCCTATCTCGAAGGCCTGAACCCCGAGCAGCGCGAGGCGGTCGAGACGCTCGACGGCGCCGTGCTGGTGCTGGCCGGCGCCGGCACCGGCAAGACCCGGGTGCTGACCACACGCATCGCCCACATCCTCAGCCTCGGCCGGGCGCGCGCCAGCGAGATCCTCTCCGTCACCTTCACCAACAAGGCGGCGCGCGAGATGAAGACCCGCATCGGCGCGATGGTGGGCGAGGCCGTCGAGGGCATGCCCTGGCTCGGCACCTTCCACTCGATCGGGGCGAAGATCCTGCGTCGCCACGCCGAGCTGGTGAACCTCAAGCCCGACTTCACCATCCTCGACGTCGACGACCAGATCCGCCTGCTCAAGCAGCTCATCGCGGCCGAGAACATCGACGAGAAGCGCTGGCCGGCGCGGCTGCTCGCGAACCAGATCGACTCGTGGAAGAATCGCGGCCTGTCGCCCGACCAGGTTTCGGCCGGCGAAGGCGCGACCTTCGCCAACGGCCGTGGCCGCGACCTCTACGCGGCCTACCAGGCCCGGCTGAAGACGCTCAACGCCGCCGACTTCGGCGACCTGCTGCTGGAGACGATCCGGCTGTTCCGCCAGCACCCCGAGGTGCTGCGGCAGTACCAGACGCGGTTCAAGTACATCCTGGTCGACGAGTACCAGGACACCAACGTCGCGCAGTACCTGTGGCTGCGCCTCCTGGCGCAGCGGACGAGTGGAACCGCCGCGGCCGACCTCGTCCTTCGAGACGCGGCGCTGCGCGCCGCTCCTCAGGATGAGGCCAGAGAAGAGCCGGCATCGGCGATCTCCGCTCCAACACCTCGTCCTGAGGAGCCCGCGCACAGCGCGGGCGTCTCGAAGGACGTGGCCCCTCTCGGCCCGCCCAAGAACATCTGCTGCGTCGGTGACGACGACCAGTCGATCTATGGCTGGCGCGGCGCCGAGGTCGACAACATCCTGCGCTTCGACCACGACTTCCCGGGCGCCAAGGTGATCCGGCTGGAGCGCAACTATCGCTCGACCGCGCACATCCTGGGCGCCGCCTCGCACCTGATCGCCCACAACGAGGGACGGCTCGGCAAGACGCTGCGCTCCGAGGGCGAGGCCGGCGAGCGCGTCGTGGTCTCGACCGCGTGGGACTCCGAGGAGGAGGCGCGCGCGGTCGGCGAGGAGATCGAGCAGCTCCAGCGTCAGGGCCACCGGCTCGACGAGATCGCCATCCTGGTGCGCGCCTCGTTTCAGATGCGCGAGTTCGAGGACCGCTTCGTCACCCTCGGCCTGCCCTATCGCGTCATCGGCGGCCCGCGCTTCTACGAGCGCGCCGAGATCCGCGACGCCATGGCGTATCTGCGCCTGGTCAACCAGCCGGCCGACGACCTCGCCTTCGAGCGCATCGTCAACGTGCCGAAGCGCGGGCTCGGCGACGCGGCGCTGCAGAACCTGCACGATCTCGCCCGGGCCCGCGGCGTGCCGCTCATCGAGGCGGCCCGCGCCATGGGCACCAGCGAGGCCGTGAAGCCGAAGCCGCGGGCGGCGCTGCGCGACCTCGTCGCCGCGTTCGACCGCTGGCGGGCGCAGCGCGACACGCTTCCCCACAACGAGCTGGCCGAGATCGTGCTGGACGAATCCGGCTACACCGAGATGTGGCAGAAGGACCGCTCCGCCGACGCCGCCGGCCGCCTGGAGAACCTCAAGGAGCTGGTGCGCTCCATGGAGGAGTTCGAGAATCTCCAGGGCTTCCTGGAGCACGTCGCGCTGGTGATGGACACGGACCGCGGCGAGGACCACGAGGCGGTGTCGATCATGACGCTGCACGCCGCCAAGGGCCTGGAGTTCGACACGGTCTTCCTGCCCGGCTGGGAGGAAGGCCTGCTGCCGCACCAGCGCTCGCTCGACGAGAATGGCCGCGCCGGCCTGGAGGAGGAACGGCGGCTGGCTCACGTCGGCATCACACGAGCGCGCAAGAACGCGAGAATTTCGTTCGTGTCGAACCGGCGCATCCACGGCTCGTGGACGTCGAGCCTGCCGTCGCGTTTCTTGGACGAGCTGCCCGAGCAGCACGTCGAGGTGCGCGAGGCGAAGGGCGGCTTCGGCGGCTACGGCAACGCCTACGGGTCACGCTTCGACACCACGGCCGCGTTCGGATCGAGCTACACGACCCCGGGCTGGCGCCGCGCGCAGAAAAGCCGCGGCGGGTTCGAGGAGGATCCGCACGAGTATTCGCAGGTCGAGCCGGACGAGCCGGCCGGCCGCATGCGCGACGTCGGCGCGAGCCGCGCGCCGGGCGGTGGCACCAACGGCGCGTTCAAGCCCGCTGCCGCGAGGCCTGCGCCGAGCTTCGCGGCCTCGTCCGCCAGTGGGACGCCGCCCCGCCGCGCCCCGGTGACCATCGAGGGCGAGCTGGTCGCCCGCTCGACCGGCGCCCCCTCGGCCTTTTCGCGCGGCGACCGGGTGTTCCACCAAAAGTTCGGCTACGGCCGCGTGCGCGCCGTCGACGGCAACAAGCTCACCATCCAGTTCGACAAGGCCGGCGAGAAGAAGGTGGTGGACAGCTTCCTGAACAAGGCGTGAGAGGGCTCGCCGCGACACTGGACGACAACGCCGCAGCGACCCGGGACGCCGCTTGATCGACAAGCCCCATTGGGGTACACTGCGGGATGCGTCGTCCACCCGTCTCCGTGGTCGAACTCGCCGGCTATCGGGCCCGCGCCAATGCCTTGTTGACGACCGACGAGCAGGCCGCGGTCGTCGATCTCATCGCCTTTGATCCGACGTGCGGCGATCTCATTCCGGGCACCGGCGGACTCAGAAAGCTTCGCGTCGGGCGCAGCGGAATAGGAAAACGCGGCGGCGCTCGGGTCGTCTACTTCTTTCACGACCCGCAGGTGCCGATTTTTCTGCTCGCTCTGTACGCGAAGAACGAAAAGGCCGACCTGAGCGCCTCCGAACGTCGGGAATTCGCGGGCCTCACGAAGGAGCTGATACGACGATGGACAAGAGCTTGAGCAATCGGCCCTCCCGCCTCGCCGACGATATCAGGGCCAGCCTGCACGAAGGCCTGGACCAGGCCTCGGGCAAACGAACCGGGGCAGTCGTTCACAAAATCGCGCCGGAGGAGACCGATGCGCGCGAGGCACGCCTCAAGCTCGGCCTCTCACAACGCGAGTTCGCCGAGTTGATCGGCACCGGGGTCGGCACGGTGCGCAAGTGGGAGCTCGGCACACGCCATCCGTCCGGAGCGGCGCGCGCCCTGATCACCGTCATCAAGAACGAGCCCAAGGCCGTGAAGCGGGCCCTGGCCAAGACCGCATCCGACTGATTGCTCTGCCGACCTGACGCACATGTGACGAAACGTGGTTCGCTCGTACGGCGTCGCGCCGCCTAGGCTGCGCCGGCTGCACCACAAGAGTGCGGCGTACGGGAGGACATCATGACGATCGGAAACAACCGCAGCGCGCCGGTCGCGCTCGCGGCGTCGTTCGCTGCAGCGCTGACGGTCGCGGCCGCCGGACCCGCCTCGGCCGAGCTTCTGACCGAAAAGAGCCTGTCGCTCGCCCAGTCGCTCGCGATGGCGCAGGCCGCCGCCGAGACCTGCAAGGCGCAGGGCTATCGCGTCACCGTCACGGTGCTCGGCCGCGAGGGGGAGACCCGCGTGGTGCTGCGCGGCGACGGCGCCTCGCCCCACACGGTCGAGAACAGCCGGCGCAAGGCCTATACGGCCCGCACGGTGCGGATGTCCTCGGCCGATTTCGCCAAGCGCGTGGCCGATCCGGCGACCGCGCCGACGGCCTCGGCCCAGGCCACGCTGCCGGGCTTCATCGCGCTGGCGGGCGCACTGCCCGTGAAGGTCGGCGACGACGTGATCGGGGCGATCGGCGTATCGGGCGCGCCCGGCGGCGAGCGCGACGAGGTGTGCGCCAAGGCCGGGCTCGACAAGATCGCGGCCGACCTGAAGTGAGAGTCGTCGCGCGGGCCCCTCCGTCGGGCGGCCCGCGCGTCCTGCGCTAACCATGTCCCGAGCAGGGGGGAACCGAACCCCCGTGAAGGCGTTGAGTCGCGCATCCAACCCGTCAGCTCCTGTACCGAGTGAAACCCATGGCCCTTTTTCGCGTGCTGGTCCGCCCGGCGATTCTCGCCGCGGCGCTCGTGGTTCCGTTCGCCTCCGCCGACGCGGCGCTGCTGGTGCGGATCGACAAGTCGACTCAGACCATGTCGGTCGTGGTCGACGGGACACCGCGCTACTCCTGGCCGGTGTCGACCGGACGCGCCGGCTTCGGCACGCCGAACGGGACCTACTCGCCCCAGCGGCTGCATCGAACCTACTTCTCGAAGAAATATTACAATTCGCCGATGCCCTACTCGATCTTCTTCCACGGGGGCTACGCGATCCACGGCTCCTACGACATCGCGCGACTCGGCGGGCCCGCCTCGCACGGCTGCGTCCGGCTGCACCCGTCGAATGCTGCGACGCTGTTCTCGCTGGTGAAGCAGCAAGGGGCCGGCAGCACCCGCATCGTGGTCGGCGGATCGGCACCGGCGGCCGTGGCCCGGGCGCCCCGGGTGGCGCCGGAGGCCGAGCCCGAGGTCTCCTACCAGCCGCCGCGCGCCGTCTATTCCACGGCTCCATACGGGGCGCCGACCTACCGGTCGTATCAGCCGTATCCGTCATATCAGCCGTACCAGCCGTATCCGTACCAGCGCTGGTGAGCCGGCGCAGGCCCCGGGCGGCTGTGGACAAGTCTGTGGAAGCCCTGTGGACAAGATGTTGATCACACGCCCGATTACCCGGCCGGACGACGTCGCCCGGCCGCCGTCGTGACAGGATCGCGACACCGCGCGGCCAGCCTCGTCATCGGCTCAGAAAACCTACATTTACAAAGCATTAACCATACTCGTTAAGAAACCACTGTTGAGATCCCGGATGAATCCCGGCCCACGGCCGTCCTCGTTAATGTGGATTGTGAGGACAGCGCCCGACCAAGCGGGCGCCCGGTCAGGACGATCGCGACCTGCCCCTTGCGCCGCGGCCGCAGCCGCGCGACACCAGCGGCATGCGCGAAGGACTTCAACCCGCCCGCCCCTCCACGGTCGCCCGGCTCGTCACCACCGAGCCCCAGGCCCGCCGGATCGCCGACCTGCTCGGTGAAAGCTTCGATCCGGAGGAGACCGCCGTCGCGGCCTACGAGATGCCGGATGAACGGAGCTGGGGCGTCGAGGTCTATTTCGAGCACGAGCCGGATCGCGAGGCCGTTCGCGCCCTCGTGGCGCTCGCCGCGGACCAGGAGACGGCCGCCGGACTCGAGTTCGACAGCCTGTCGCAGAAGGACTGGGTCGCGGCCTCGCTGGAGGGCCTCGCCCCGGTGCCGGCCGGCCGGTTCGTGGTGCACGGCGCGCACGACCGCGCCCGCGTGCCGCCGAGCCGGATCGGCATCGAGATCGACGCGGCGCTCGCCTTCGGCACCGGCCATCACGGCACGACCCGGGGCTGCCTGCTGGCGCTCGACCGGATCCTCAAGGCGGAGACACGCCGCCCGGTGCGGCCGCGGCGGCCGCGCCGCGGCCCGGCCATCCTCGACATCGGCACCGGCACCGGCGTGCTGGCGATCGCGGCCGCGCGGGCGCTGCGACGCGGCGTGCTGGCGAGCGACATCGATCCCGCGGCGGTGCGGGTGGCGCGCGAGAACGTGCGACTCAATCGGGCGGGAGGATTCGTGGTCGTGGCGACCGCGGCCGGCCTGACGGCTCCGGCCTTCCGGCAGCGCGGGCGGGCGCGGCTCGTCGACCTTGGGCCGCTTCTTCAGCGCCGCCTCGACGGCGCTCAGCACGTCGCGGGAGCGCCCGCCGGAACGATCGATC